>NZ_CP016808.1:915000-1220000 GCF_002741035.1 Paenibacillus sp. BIHB 4019
TCATCATATAGATTGGGCTTACTTCCTTTACCCGTCCCCCCAGTATCAATCTTAGGAACATCAATATCCCCTTTGCCTTTCGATCCATTATCGGACTTCCATATATTAGAGAACAAATCGCTGACGTCACCGG
This sequence comes from Paenibacillus sp. BIHB 4019, assembly GCF_002741035.1. Lineage (NCBI taxonomy): Bacteria > Bacillati > Bacillota > Bacilli > Caryophanales > Paenibacillaceae > Paenibacillus > Paenibacillus sp. BIHB 4019. Next base: position 915,134 of record NZ_CP016808.1, read on the forward strand.
GGATGTTTTTTGCGCTTTGAACAACTACAGTGCCTCCGCCGACCAAGAGCCCCCAGCTTGCTACTTGGATGGGAGCTCCAGCAAAACCACCAAGTCCAAATCCTGCTGCATATAGAGCCGTCCCCCCTACTTCTCCGCCAACACCTCCTGCCATCGCCATGAGACCGCCCACTAGCATCACGGTATCGCCCGTTACTTTCCCGAGCTGATAGCCCACCGTATCCTTAGCCATTCCGCTTCCTTCATTATTACTCTCAACTACATACTGCGCCAGACCAAAAAACATGGCATCATCCACCGCGGCTACGAATCCCCCGCTGAAATCATAAAAGCCCTTTTTCCCTTGATTTAGCGCTGGCTCCACACCGGCATATATTTCATTTAACCAGGCATCAGCTTGATTATAGCCTTCTATTACGATTTGCTTACCGCTTGTTAACCCTTCACTAAGCAAATTCTCTAACTGCGCTGCTTTGTTCTGGAACCCATCTATCACCTCTTTTCCTTCTGCTTGAATTTGCTTCCATCCGTCTGCTAGGTTCTGCTTTGTCTGCTCGACGGTTTGTCTCCAGAACTTCTCCAGAGCCCCTTCTTCCTTAGCACCTGACTTTGGCACCTCAGGTTCCTTTGGCTGAGGACCATATTTACTTAAAGCTTGGCTCGCTTGCAATATCGTCAACAGGTCTTTTAAACCGCCCTTAACCTGACCTTGCTGCACATTTGCGACTAAGCCGCCAGCAGCGTCCCGAATCGTTTGCTGCAGCTGATGAATTTCTTTGAGCTGTACCTTTGCCAGTTCACCCATCGGACCCGGCGTTTGCGCCATCATCACCATAAACAAATAACGTTCGTTGTCTGGAAGCGGCACCCGCGTCGTCATATCCCCTTCGAGCGCAAACGATGGATCATAGTCACATGCCAGCAGCGGCACCTGCTTGAAATAACTCGTCATATTCACGTTGGGGGCAAAATAAATTTCCGCTACGCCTAGCGCCTTCAGCTTCTCCCGGCTGATTTCCGCCTGCTTGTGCATCTCCGCCATTAGCAGATGATTCCCAAACTGCTTGTACACCGCATACGCCGTTTGCGCCTTTGCTATCAGATCCCGCTCGGCAAATATCGCCTCCAGCTTCATTTCCGCATCCAGCTTCTCCGCCGCAGTCGCTCCTTGCAAGCCTGCGACCCGCCGCAGTTCCTTCACCAACGGATCGCTGGACCATCGGTCCCGGCTGGCCTGCGGCAATATCCGGTCAATCAGATTCGTTACCATCGGACGGAAGGCGACAGGAACAGGCGTGTAGCTGCCACCGCCTGTCGTCCCTACCCGCTTCAACAGGTCAAAACGCTCTAGTCCGCTGAGTCCCTTCGCCAGCTGCTTCGCTTCCTGCGCCGCTTCCGCCTGCACTCGCTCGATGCCCTTCAACGCTTTGCTGATCACTTCCGTCATCTGCTCCGCTTCCTGCGTCAAACTCGTCAGTTGTCTCTGAATTTGCTCTAGACTCCCTAGCACCGGCAAGGGGTGATCCCAGCTCGCGATCTTCCCGCTCACGCGCCGCCGAAGCGCATCTGTGTCTGCTCCGATTCGCACAATCTGCTGCTGCAGGCGCTTCACTTCATCCGGTTTAAACACAACCTGCTTGCCAGCCATTTTCCCCCTCCTTATAGCAAATTAAGTATAAAAATAGCTATGCAAAATTTGCATAGCTATTTTTATATAATCTGCATGAGTTGTCTAAATACTAGTTTTTCAAAATAGCATTTAGAATTTTTGAGAGCTGATAACGTTATTGGAAAGCTCTTCGTATTTGTTCGATACGTTAATCATATGCTTGGACAGTCCTTCAAGAGCTTCACCAAACTTTTTGAATGTTGGCTCCATGCCGCGAACCTGATCCATAAAATCTTTAGCTGCTTTATCGCTCCATACGGATTCCAATTGATTGATCGTGCCCATAACACTTGCTAGAAGAGCATCAAATTGCTCTTTTTGACCATGTACCTTTTGGCCTTGACCTTTCAAACCATCATAACTCAGTCTAACCTCTGCCATTATGAACACTTCCTTTTCATATAATTACTTATTTTACTTCTTTTGTATTATAATACAAAAATACTTTTTTATCTACACTTTTATTTTATTTAATAGAAATATTTCCTTTATGTTTCAGCATTCATTCAAAAAATAACCCTTTCTAACCGCTTCTTCCGTATCGTATATCGTTTCTATTACTGTTATTCCAGTTGACGGCACGCATTGCTCAGGATACGCATTATGCTTGCCGCTTGAAGCAATTGTGCCAACCCATGGCTTCCGTTGAACGACAGCACTGCCTGCGAAGGAATAAGCATCCAAGCGCTCCCCACCTGGCAGAGGATACCCTTGAATAAATGCCATAAATCCCATGTCTTTGATCGACTGCTGATCAATGCCCTTAGGCAAAGTAAACTGTACAGAAAGCCCTAGACGCTTGGCAATCTCCATATGCCTGTTAATGGCTGTCGCCATATCTTGTTCGATCAAGGACGTAATCGTGCTTTGCCTGATTTCTTTAAACTGCTCGATGGTAAGAAGCGGCGCCAGATTCGTCTGCACACTAAGAGACTCATAGTCTCCTTGATAAAAACGATTTTGGCCCTTGTCGTAGACAAGCGCATTGTTATCCATAGTGAAATAAATGGTATTGCCATTTCGCAGCTGATACAGAAAGGAGCGTGCAGGCCAGAAAACCGAAGTCAGCTCCTGACCCCCTTCATAGCTAGCCGTGTCATCCAGCGTCACCATGACATATCCGTTATAACGAATCATGACTAGGGCAGGGATATGCAGCTTCAGGTTTTGAATAGCTACGGCATTATTTTCAATGCCAAATTTTAATGCCAAATTTTCATAAAAAACATTGATCATCTCTTGATCCAGATCCAATTGCTTTTCCTGCTGATATCTTACCGATACTGTTGTTTGCTGCGATTCCAGACGGGATAAATAGGCACCCGTATCGTCAACCGCAGCTTGAAAATCGTTTGTATATCGCCTATGCATTTCCTCGTTAAAGCTCTCTAAATCTTGCTTGGCATCATTTAATACAACTAGAGGAATAGCAAGCACAAGAAATAGAAGCAGCACGCTAAGGGGCCTCATTTCTTACCATCCCCCCATACTTGATGTTGATGGGAACATTTTGACTTTTAAATAAGAAGGTACGAAAATTAGATGCTAGCGTCGTCCCTTTAAGGGAAAGACGCACATTAAATAAATCTCCCACGAACATATTAAAGCGGCGATTCGGATCATCTTCGGCCAAAGCGGCGTTGCCGTATAACCGATTCAATATTTCTTTTGTATAATATCCGTCATATCGAACATTAAAGCTGTTCTGAAACGTTGAAAAATCATTTGGGTCGGTATAGTTGGGCTGCAGATTTTTTTTGTAATATTCAAGCTGAACCTCAAATACGCCATATGATGCGTCTAGTGAAGAAAGGAATATTTTATAATCGTATAAGTCCACATAGCCCTTCGAGCGTACCGTGTCCACAAATTCAATGGCCGCTGCATTTGCACGCTGCTTAATTTCCTCTTCAACGTTTTCAGACTGACGATAGGCAGGATATATAATGAAAGCAAATACAAGTAAAATGACGACCACGATTCCCTTTAATGCGTCAGCCACACTTGTCCCTCCTTTCCATCAGTGACTGGCGCGAACTGCTGTAATTTTGCCATTCGTTCTCGTTACTGATAAGGTATAGCTTAATCCGGACACCCCTCGAAGATCGATTTCCTCAATATCCGTATCCGCATCCACTCTAATGCCATCAATCGATAACGTGTACTCCCCATTCAGAGCAAAAGGCACCATACCAATGACCTGGTCTCCGCTAATATGGCTCAGGTTTCCTGTACCTTTATATAAAGCTGAAGAAACATAAGGTGTAGTCGAATCAAGGATTGGCAATTGCTCCAGCTGATTACTCTCATTTTTCAAAAAGATAAAGCCGCCAATCATAAAGAGGAACCATGCGAACAAGGTGAATAAAAATTGACGTGTTGTGTTCATGAGTCAACCTACTTTTGAGAAAATTCTATTAAACGAACTTCTCCATTTTTATCTTTATAGGTTTTTGAAACAAATACCGCTGTGGTGTTGATATAATAAACACTATTCGTTTGATCCTGCATAGTTGAAACGTCCACTTGTCTTTTCGTATCGTAAGAACATGCCTTTGTAGATAAGTCCACTAACAGATCTGATCCTGTTGGAATTGAGTAACAAATTGTATAATTGTTTTTGGCATAAAACCCCGTTCTATTTTCACCTGTATCAATGTAAACAGAAAATTGCGGACGACCACTATAGCGTGTAGAAGCATTAATAACATCTTGGCCTGACACGTCTTTATTATCATAGCTGCTGAATTCTGCCTGATTAATAAGCTTCGTCTGGGCGAGCGTCTGCTCTTGCGCCCGGTTGAAATACCCGTTAATTACAAGATAAATACTTACAGCTGCAGCTATAATGAGAATCGTAACGATAACTCCAATAACCCACTTTAACCCTGTTGAAATATTTTCCATTTCACTCATCCTTTATAAATATAATGGCCTTGATTTAATCTTTCATTTAAGAGCTATCTGCATTAGCCTTATTGCGACCGAAAATAAATAGCTTGAATTGTATTGTTCGCATCTTTAATTAGCGTAGCTCGGAACCGGGACTGGGGAGAGATATAATAGGAGCTGTAATTGCTCGTCAAATCATCCTCATCCGCGTAACAATTGTAGGAAGTCCCCTCTTCAACTTGTCCAGATGAATAATTAAAGTTTCTGCAGGCACTCGATATTTCGTCCGGCCTCATTCCAAAATTGGTGTACGTCCCATTTTTATAAAACTGAACATACAGAACAAGTCCCTCATGCGTCGCATATCGTCGATAGGCGGTTACAATTTGCGAACCGCTCACAAGCTGATTGTCATACGCTGAGTATTGCTGCTCCGTTAACTCTCTCGCCTGAGCAGCAGCCTGTCCATTCGCAAGCTGCAGCACTGGCTGCGAGGCACTCCATAAAAACATGCCGGATGTAATAATCGCCAGCGTAATAAGTATGGATATCGTTGTTTTCAGGAATACCGATATATTTTCCATCGCATTCCCTCCTCTACATCTTGCTCGTTAGTATCGTTAAATCGCTAAGCTGTTTAAATGCCATGTAAGCAAAAGGAAGCAATAAATATAGAGCAAATGTCGCCTGTATAGGCAGAAATCCAAACATTTTTCCCAGCGTGCTCTTCGTACTAATTGTCTTCTCATAATGTTCCTTGCGCTGATCCATAGCAAAGGCTCTTTCTGCCTCCATATCATCAAAGGCCTCTTTCACAGGAATCAAATCTGCTGCAACCTGCAAACGATCGGCCAATCGTTCCAATGGCACAAAGCGCGCATCGTCTTTCAATTGCTCTATCGCTCCCCATGCTCCCGCTTCATAATCCAGCATGCACCGCAGTAACTGCCTTTCGAAAATGTAACTATAGCGATGAAGCCATTCAATGATTTCGTATACGCTAATATTCGGGAAATTGGATAGCATCATAGACAACGTATTAAATCCATCCACTTCATTTTGCATTTCCCATTTCCTAATTTGCTTGCGAATAACCAAGTAGGCATCAGGAGCGTAGAAAAAGGCCAGCGCTACGCAAAAGGCAATCATTAATTCATACCATTTATAGTATTCGCTCTTGTATGCCTCTACCCGTTCCATAAGGCCAGCGGCGTATTTAGCTTCATCCAAGCCTTCCGGCAAGTAGTTTTTATCTTGGAGGTTTTTATAAATATAGGCCGATGCTTCATCTGGAGAAACATCTTTAGCTACCAGCTCGCCAACCAGCGAATTTTCAAATCGGTAACGCTCCTCGCTTAGCAATCTTTGCGATTCAGGCTGGTTACCTCCCGTAGTAATGGCTATATTCGGTTCCAGCACGTTATGCTTAATCGTCTGGTGTATGGAAACCTGAAATACGATAATCACCAAAAAGGCGACTACAGAAACGATTATTTTTTGCAGATAGTAAGCGTGAATGGTAAGCGAAGAGTTGGCTTCTTTCAGTTTATTCAGCGCCTTTAAATGAAGAGAATCGTGTTCAGCAGGCGTAATCCGCCCAACCATCTGCTTTACCCCTTTTATTTTCAGCAAACGATTTAGCCATTTTCCCTCATCTTTAACAGCCTGTGCATCTCCATCTACACCCTTCAAAATCCGCAAGGCAATAAAGGAAGTTGCGAAAATGATATAGAGCAGGATTAGCGAATACAAGCCCCAAGCGGAATTATAATAATCGGAGACAATCGGAAACATGCTTTCAGCCCAGTTGCGAATTGGATCAAGCATAAAAATAGGCGAAACGGCCACAAAGACAATACCAGCCAATAAACGGTCAATTCGTTCTCTGCGATTAATATCCAGATGAATTTCTTCACGAATATTTCCGAGCATCGCTAAATAAATCGATTTTTCGCCTTTGTGTATATCTACATCGCCATACTCGCCGATTTTGTAGCTGACACCTGCCAGCTGCTTCATGTACCGATTTGGCGCCGTATCATAATATTTCTGCAGCTCGTCTTGAGGATCAACAGCACTTAATATGCTGGCGATTCGCCTCGCATGCTCTGCAACAATCGGCTTTGAGCGCTCTGCAGCATTTTCCAAACTAACCAATACCATATGGGTTTGATGATACTGATGCCTGATATCCAAAATCATCGAAGACTGATCATATAAAATTTGTTTGCTTAAACGGCCGATAAAAATATCGCTCAGCACACCGCTTAAATAAACGGAGACCAGCACAATCGACATTCGGCTGAACCATGAGGAAGTCCATAAGAAAGACACAATACTAAGCAATAGCACACAAGCCATTATGCCTATAGTCAGCGCTGCCGCTTGGCTTCTGATCACCGTGTCATTACCTGCATGTATAACCGTCAATCTCACTCTCATGCGATGAAGCACGCTTCGCACAAAAGGAATTTCATCCAATATAGGATAAGCAGCCAGTGCCAGCTCCAGCCATTTGCGTTCTTTGGGCTTAGAAGGGAGCAGCGCCTTTAATCTTCTCTGTTCCTTATATTGCGAGCCCTTCAGCTTGTTTTGAACCCATACATAAACCGCTAATAAGGCTAAAAGCAAACCAACTGAAATCAAAATGATGATCAGCAATATGGATTGCAAACTCATGCCGCTTCCCCCCAATGGGCCAATAAAAAGGCTTTAAAGCTTTCGGCATCATCATGATCCATATTTTTGAGCATTTCTTCCGCTTTACGCGCCGTTATTCTGTCCTTCACCACGTACTTATCATTTTCCCAAACAATAACATCTCTATATTGATAGGATTGCCGATCTGTAACGCGGCCGAAATATTCGGTCATCGTATCCATAAAAGCATCCAGCTTGTCGGTTACATTTTCAGCCTCTTTATACGTTTTAGGATATTCGTATTGCGTATCAACAGGAATGATTTCCGTAACACGCTCCACGAACCGCTTCCCCGAACGAAGAACCAAATGAACATTAAAGCCCAATGCCTCAACAACCTGGCTTTCAGCGATTTTTTCATTGGAAAATGCGCCTGAAGCAATTAAGCTGTTACGAAGCGCATTTATCAAGTTCGCTAATGTTTTGCCATGATGCGTGAACAAGGTATACTCGGAAGCAACCTGTGCTGCCTGGATGACATAACTAACGACAGAATGGGTAGCCGCCTCACCGACAATGTTAACCGCACCATCCGTCTTCTTCTGAACATCCAGCCCATCTTGTCCACTAACGGTTGGCGTTTCTCTAAAGGACAAAATATTTTTGTGGGGATACATTTTCCGTGCCCAAATTTCAAACGACGTCTCCTGAATCCGGATGTTTTTAGCATAAATATACTTGATTAAAGCTTTAAGCAGTGTTGTTTTACCAGACCCCTGCCTGCCGGTTATAGCCGTAACCTGATGCCCCAAAATAAGATAAATGAGCATATTTATAACTAGCTCGGATCCTTCATCCTTAATCTGTTCTTCTAAATCAACAAGCGAATCATTGAATTTACGAACAAAAAAGGCCCAGCTTTCCGCCATTTTCGGTCTGACGACAACGACCCGGCTGCCATCTGCCATATCGTTGATAATGTAGCCTCGTGCCTCATTGAGCTGTCCCGGATTGCCAAATCCATAAATATTTTGACAAACACGCTTCAATTCTTGCTCGGAGCCGAAGCTCAAAAACTCCAGCTGCAGGGATTTCCCCCGATAAAAAATCCATATTGCATCGTAAGAGCGAGCAATAAATCTTTGCTGATTTACATAATGATTAATATCAATATTTTGCACGACATCTGGAGGCATGCCGCTTGTCCCGCCATTGATTCCGTCTATATTCTGATCACGAAGTTCATCAATGGCACCCAGGCCTTTATAAATTTGATAGGCTCTTTGTACAATAATGTCGACTTTATCTTGAAAAGTAAGCCTCGGTTTTTCCGCGAAATAAATGCTGCGAATTTGTTCCTCTGTTATGCGATAGCCTTTGGAGCCATCCTCCAGCTTCACAAGCTGGTCCAGATTATATTTATCGATGATTTTATTAAAAGCTTCTTGGCGATGATCTTTCTGAAAAACATGCAATAAAATTTCAAAGCAATCCTGAGTGCTAAGCTTATCCATATAATCAAATCTAATGACGGTATTTACATTCGTCTCATTTAAACCATACGTATTCAATAGCAGGTCGCGCATATAAAGCTTCACAAATTTTTTGGCTGACAGGTCTCCATGCATGCAGGAACGCAGCGCCTTCTGCAACTCCCTCCTGCGCGCCTTCCTGCGGTTGTATTCTTCCACCCCTGGACTGCCTTCATATAATGAAGAAGCGATAATTTCTTCAAATGCTTTCCTAATGAACACAACAATTTCATTCATGTCATATTTCAAATAGTTAGCTGACTCTTCCTTTGAATTCCGCTTAGTCATCCAGAAATATACAAACACGATAATGGCGATAATGACAATGACAATCAAAATAAAATTAATCATTGCCGTCATCCTCCACAGTTGTATACATATTTAAAGCGCTAAGAATCTGCGTCCCAACATGACGTATAGAGCTTGTGAAATAAGCATCCTCATTAAACTCAAGAAACCTTTTTTTGGCTATCCTTGCTTTTAACAAATAATTAATAATATTTTGATCATTTTGCGCATCCATATAACGCACATTATGGGGCACATAACCGATCTGTTTCTTGTTAATGCCATATTCCCTTGCTATGCGTTCTATTGTCATTTTAGAGTTCCGTTCGTACGAACCTATACAATACACGACTGGTTTTTCGTTCAACACAGAGGGCCAATCCTCTTTTCCAAAAAAGGAGTCCAGCACTGAGCGATTTTGACTCAAGTTAATAACAATGAGGTCGGCATGCTGCATTACTAACGTTGACATTTCATTACGCGTGCCCGAAGAAACATCCATAAATAACAATTCATAAAACTGTTTATAGGTCTCAAAAATATGAGGAAGCACCTGCCGCAAGGAATCTTCATCTTGATTAGAGGGACCTGCGATCAAATCAAGCCTGTCCTTCAAAATGGACTCTGAATTGTCCCTGACACCTTCCGCCGTCAGCATCCCGCATTGTACGAGCCGCTCAATCGCTCCCATTCCAACAGCGGACAAGGAGGAGGTGCTCGTTTGCCTTAAATTGCTATACGCCTTCTCCAAGGTTGAACGCTCAAAGTGGGTATGTGTCATTAAAATTCTTAAATGATGATCAAGCGCTATAGTGGTAGCAGCAGCAATCATGTTAGAGGTTGTTCGAACCTGTCCATGGACAGGTCCCCAGAAAGCTACAAGCATTTATTTCCCCCACTTCCGTGCAAACTTCCAAAGCTTCTTCATGTCTTCTTTTGGAACATTACAAAATTCAATTAAGAACTCACTAATAGCATCCGCAAAATCCGAGTCAACCTTCATCGTAATATGTCCGTCATGCACCCAATCAATCGTCCGCTTGGAGCTTGCAATATAACTAATAATGGACATAATCATCGGAAAGGACTTTTCAATAAATCTCACGTCCAAGACGCTATCTTCTTCTATAACGAGCAATGCGCTCGGAATCACTTGCTTACTTAAAAGCATCTCTACATGCTCGATTGACTTCCGTTCGTAAGTTGTGGCGAAGATAATCGTCGCATCCGAAACGCCTTCCGGGATATTTGCATGCCAATCATATAAAATAATATCCGCCTGTATCGGCTGTCCCGCCGTTCCAATCATCACTCCAGATACTTCGCCTTCAAAATAATCATAGTTTCTGGAGTTATCCGTCATGATTGCAACTTGCTTCTCCGTATGCAGCTTTAACATCACAGCTGCTGCTAGAATAAAGTCATGTTTAAGACAATCACCAGTCACGACAACATTCATTCTTTTTATTGTCCTCCTAATACTTCCGAGTCTATCTCTGTAGTTGTTTGATCATTAAGATTAGGCTTATCGACGTTCGGATTGATAGAACCTCCATTTTCAAATGATTGTTCCTGTCCAGTGCCCGTTTCGACTCTTTCGACAATGCCATTGACGGATTGGGAATCATCGGTTTGCACTTCAACTGCCCCTTCTTGAACAATTCGCGATGTTACACCGCTTCCGATTGGCGCGCTAGCCCCTATTCTAAATCGGTCGTCCGGTTTGATGAGCGCCAGTCTTTTCTCCAAATCAATACGTATGCTTTCGGTTAAATCCCATTTAGCTTGATCGACAATCATTGGATTGGTTCTAATTAACTGAATTACGTCAATATTCGGAATATAAGTAGCAATCGGTTTTGGTTGGAGCTCAGGCTCCACATATTGCTTCATATATAGCTCTGCATCATTGATATAGGCATCAACTAATGCAGCTTGCAGCAATACCGCTTCTTCTTCCGTATCATTAAAGAATGCATATTGCTTGTTTAATTCGATTTCTTCCAATTTCTTTTTCGCTACAATGATATAATCCTCGCCGTTTGGAAACACAATTCGAATATCGACTACATCATGCTTCTTCGCTTTCAGAGGAAGCTTAATATACTGGGTCTCTTCTTTACGTTCTGAAGGGTCGAGTTCCGCTGCATCCCTAACCATTTCCGATGTTACAGCCGTCCCATATTCCGCATCTATTTTTAAATGCTTGCCTACAATATCCTCTTTCTTCACAATCAAATTACTTGGTGTAGCAAACCCAGGAAGAAAATCTTCTATAAAATCATCTTCTTCAATGACTTCGCCGGCATATTTCATAGTAGCTAGAATAAAAGCCTTATTTGAGGGATCGCGATACCTGTCTAAAACTTCATTTTGCTCGGCAAGCTGTTGTTCATAAGCAAATCTTTCATCAATTAGCTTGGCATTGTAATAACGAGAGCTCATAAACCACACACCTGAAGTTAATAGAGCAGCTAGCCCTCCTGAAATGATGATATTTTTCATCATCTTCTTATTTCTACGTACAGCCAATTTACAACCTCCATCTATATAGTCTGACAACTATTTATGTATGTGATCAATCACTTAGCCTTTACAGTAGTTGACGATTTGGCAGCATTTCTTGCAGCTGCTTCTTGCTCACGCTGCCTTGCTGCCTCACGTTCTTTAGCAAGCTCCTCTTGCTTCAATTGGTTAGAATATTGATTAAGGCTTGTCTGCACTTGCGATAGCTGCCGCTGAACTTCATTCATCGCTTTAATCCAGCTTTGACATTCTGCCGCGAATTGAGCTTGGCCCATTTCATTCCAATAGGAAGTCATGCCTTTAATGGATTGACTCATTTCACTGCTGCATGCTTGAGCACTCCTTATTAGCTCCGTGCATTGGGTGCTATAGCCACTAACCTGTGAAGAAGTAACCATGGTTTACCCTCCCCCGTTATTTTATGAATACACTAATTAGGTAATCGAAGCCTTTACTGGCTTTCAGGAACTATCGCAATTCCCATAAACACTAAAAGTAAGGTAATAAAAATAACAGCCCCGATAATAATCCAATTAATAACCGGCTTACGAAATAGCTTTTTTTGACTACCAAGCAATTCGCTTGCCCATTCTACAGCTGTATCACTCGGGTATAGCGGATCATCATGATCGGGAAGCAATGTCGCCTGGATATCTGCAAAATCCTTCTTTAGCTTTCGCAAAACATCCTGATGCCCTTTTTCTAAAAGCAATCTGCATCTTTTGCGTTCATGCGGTGTGAGCGTATTAAGCTTCTCCTTCAATAACTCATATTTCCACATCGCCCCATTACCGACCATAATAGGGATTTGAGAGTTCCACCATAACTCTAGGGCGCTTATCCCTCTGCGTTCTTTATGAATATCCACCCACAAAATAATATGAGTAAAGCCACTAGTCATTAGCTCCGAAATATCCCACATGTATCCTCGTCTAAAAAAGGTCACACCCTCATACTCAAACATTTTCGAAGTAGAATCTTCCTTTTCGCCGTCGAAGGCCACTTCTTCCAAAGAACTGATTTCCGGCCTATCATCCCCGCAAACTAGAGGCTTCCAGCCAAGCTTCACTAAGCCCGCAGCCATTAAAAATGCTGCCGCACCGACATCCTCTTCACCACCAACTCCACAAACCCCTATAATGAGAGGCAAGTGACTGCCTGTCATAATTCTTGCTGCCGCCGATACCGGAGCTGCGTCTATGTCATCATCTTGCTCAATTTCTTGCAGCGGCAAAGGGTTTTCTGTTCTTGGCCGTATAGTTGAGGGCGCGCTCCGCTGTTCATTTCTTATGCTCCCTGATGGAGAAGGAGGCGAAGGCGGATTCACTCTCCCTCCAGATGCCCCCGAAGGCTGCGGCCTTGTTAAGGATTGCAAAGAACCATTATCTGGAGGAGGAACAGCACCGCCTCCCGCGCCTTGACCAGTCTGGTCTTGACTAGCTGAACGGATAAAGGGAATTCGCCATTTCTTTTTCCCTAGTATGTTGTAGTAATCTCTAGTCGTTTTCTTTTCTTTAATCCAGTTCAGAATATCATCGCTTTTAAATTCAATGGTAAATTGAAGATCATGTACCCCCATGTTGACCATTGCTCTTATAAATTCAACATCGGTTTGCAGCCCAGCTTCCAATTGAACAATAAGGCGAGTATATTTGAGACGTTTTCTTACAGCTTGAATTAAGGCTACAACCTCATTCGGATTAACAGGGCTTCTGAGCCCTGCCCCGCCTTGAATAATAATAGTGGCTGAGGAATCTACTTCCTTCGAGCGCAAACCCTCAATCAGCTTGCTCAAATTATCATGGCTACCCGAAATAACGAACCCTTCCATTTCTAGCGTTCGAGAGAGCAGTAAAGTGAGCTCGGGAGCGCAGACTAAATGTATCTTTTTAATAGGACACCCTCCTTACCTAAAAAAATAAATTCAAATTAAAATAATGCGAATTAACGATCCATCTCCAAAAATAACATTGGAAAGCATTTCGCCGTCCTCAAGGCTGTTCCATTCTTCTCCTGTAGCACTGAATTCGCATTTAAATTGATGCTGTTCAGGCAATAAATAAGCCGTTTGCAACAGGACAAGCAATTGCTTTAGCGTTATGCCGAGCGAAATTTCTAAGTCTTGCACGGTTTCCGTTTGTCCCGAATTGATAATAAAAGTGATGATTGCACTTTGCATACGTTTTACCACCTGCCGATTTCAACTTTAAACTGCTAGAACCATGAATAAATTTCGTTAATTGCTGCGGGCAAACTCAATAATGAACGATCATAATTTTCATGTTCATCCCTCTCAATTTTCCACAGCTGCTTTCCCTCTTTTAAAATAGCAAACCAGCTTACAAGCTCGCTGTGTTCCCCAGACACCTCAAACAAGCAGAGTTTTGTTAAAAACGCCTCTTTTTCCATAGCTTCTACTAACCACTCTTGCACTTCTTCAGAGCTCTTCGTTTCATTCTCAAGCACTTCTCCCTCATCCAGCGAGAAGCGCTCTGCTATTTCGACTTGTATCTCTTGCAAGCTATAAAATTTTCTAACGATATAACATTGTTGCTCCTCATCATAATGCATGCCGAACACAGAAGGCTGAGCTACAAAATAAAACACTTCCCGCTCGGTCCGCTTGCCAAGCTCAATAGATTGACTGTAATAATTTGCTGAGGAGGTCGCGAGCTCAATGAATTCATGCAAGGTAGCATTAACTTTAGCAACGCCATCAAAATCAATTTCCATTAGCTGCTTATTTTCCAAGGAGCGCTGCTGCGTATTCATAACTGAGCGAATTTCACTATCTGATTCGAATTCAAGCTTTAAACGAACACCAGGAATTCCCGTCCCTCCGATTAAGGAGGTTAAATAAACAAGCTCATACTCGCTTAATTGAAAAGTCTCTCTAATGATATCCATGATTCTCCACCTATAAAATCTATTGGTCCTACTCCGCAGTACTGCTTCACAATACGGTCGGCATTTTCAATCTTTTAATTTCAGTGCCTATCACAAACCTTGCTTCGCCTTCTTGCATCTTGCGATTTAATTCCTGGAAATCACCTTTATAGCTGTCCCCAATGAGCGTTGTATGTTCAAATGGCTTGCCACCGACCAGCATCTTAGATTCCCCCTCAGCTAGTAACGGCACCAATGACGTCACCAACTGCAGCTGGTCTATTTCTTCCGCAAGCCCGCCAATCAATAAATGGACTCCTAAGCCCCCGCCAAAACGGGCTATTCTCTCCATATGCTGCAGGGAGTCACTATCCATTCGTTCAATAGAAGCTTTAATATCTGGAAGACAAATGATGAACAGTGGATATCGGCTGAGTATATAGTCACTTTCGTTAAACTGGTCAGGATCGTCCATATTCGCAACATATTCGCGGGAATCATTTTTCCTAATTTGCAATTGCTCTATAACAGAATGGGTTAATAATGAGAACTCGCCTTCCGTTCGCATATAATGAACATGTTCCAAATTAATATTTCCACTTGACTTAAGAACAGTTGAACTATCAAAAACATTGATTTTCACCCGTTCCGAATCGAGAAAAGCACTCATGGAGTGAAGCAAAGAAGCAAACAACAGCTCTGCATTTACAGATGGAGCATAAGAAAGAAGAAGATTGTTTGTGCTGCTTACATCCATCGCAAAGGGAAGAGTGCTATCCCAATCCAGCCCTACTGGAAAAGCATACTTCTGTTCACCTTGGCCGCCAGCATGGCTTTTTACATTTTCAATAAATTCCTTAATGCTCAGCTCATCCGGGATAATAGCAATCGTTTTTACTTGTTTCTTTTTCCATTTGTCCTTCATTTGCCCTGAGAGTACACGAATCCCTTCGGCAATCTGATCATCACTCTCCCCTTCAACAGGGGTAGCTCCTTGGAATTCCAAAGGCATTTGGTCTTTAACAAGTCCTCGTCCAACAACCTTCGCTGGCTCGAGCCCCTCTGTACGTCCAACAATGCTTGAATAATCGGAAGAATCCACCATCTGAAATACAATAGATTGCTTTATATTTTGCGCAATTCGGTAAGGGAACGTGTTTATTGCATTGCCTGTAAAAACAAAATAAATGCCGTAGTTTCCGCCTTCTCTTACTAGCTTCCCTAGCTCCAGCACTTGTTCCACATAGCTTTCAGCGAACCCCGTGTAATTATCTAGAGCAACAACGATAGAAGGAATCTCTTCTTTTGTATAAGAACGGTAAGCAACCAAATTACTAATCCCTAGCTTGGAAAATTTCCGCTTGCGATCTTCTAATTCGGTTAACAGCAATTGGAGTAATTTATCTACTTTTTGCTCATCTTCTGGATAAATAACGTCGCCTAGATGGGGGATATCGTTAAAAACACCTAGTGTCCTCGTACCAAAATCCAAAATGTAAAAATGCACGTAATCTGGATTGTATTTTAGGGCAAGTGACATCAAAATCGTTTTTAACATCGTTGTTTTCCCACTGCTTGGCGCACCATAGATTAGCAAATGCCCGTCTCGTCCAAAATCGATTTTGAGCTGGTACTGTGCTTGCTGTGAAGGGTTATCTATCAATCCCACAGGAGCAACTAGATAATCGCCCGGTTCCGTCCACTGCTGCCCATTCCATCCCTCTTCATTAACCAGCAGCTCTTGCAAGCTCAATAATTCCGGCAAAGGAGGAAGCCACAATTGGAAGGCTTCTCGAATATTTTGTTCTTCAGACACTCTATTAATATATTTCACTACGGATTCCAGCTGATTTAAGCGTTTAGACTCATTATGATTACTGACTTTAGGCAAAAGC
This sequence comes from Paenibacillus sp. BIHB 4019, assembly GCF_002741035.1. Lineage (NCBI taxonomy): Bacteria > Bacillati > Bacillota > Bacilli > Caryophanales > Paenibacillaceae > Paenibacillus > Paenibacillus sp. BIHB 4019. The sequence continues at coordinate 931,462 of NZ_CP016808.1, forward strand.
CGTTTACGCTCCCCATTGATACTAAGCGAATTGGCTTTAATGGCTACCTCTTCCTCGCTATCCGTATTATTATAAGGAGCACCACTCCAGGAGGATTGGAATAAGGTAAACACTTCATTATTGCCTACTTGCAAATAGCCCCTGCCTTTTTCCTTTATCTCAGCAGCATCAGGACGCTTTAACATTTCCTGACTATCCGATGGCGTTTGGACCTTCAAGCATAATTTGAATCTGGAGTTACTCCATATTTGATCATCAACTACACCCGAGGGCTTTTGAGTGGCCAAAATAAGATGGATGCCTAGGCTTCGGCCAACCCTAGCCGCACTAACGAGCTCTTTCATAAACTCGGGTTGATCAGATTTCAGCTCAGCGAACTCATCCACAACGATAATTAAATGAGGCAGCGGCAATTGAACTTTATGCTCACGGTACAACACAATATAATCATCAATACTGGTTACGCCCGCTTCACCAAATAGACGTTGTCTACGCAAAAGCTCACTTTTAATGGAGGCAAGCGCTCTATTAATCTGGTTGCCGCCTAAATTCGTAATCGTTCCAACTAGGTGAGGCAGACCAGCAAAAGCATTTGCCATCCCGCCGCCTTTATAATCAATGAGAACGAAAGCAATTTCATGCGGATGGTAATTAACAGCCAAAGCAAGCAATAAGGATTGCAATAGCTCACTTTTCCCCGATCCCGTTGTACCGGCCACTAAACCATGAGGGCCATAATTTTTTTCATGCATATCAAAAAGCAACGTTTTGCCCGCACTAGCTTGACCGAGAGGCACAGCTAACGTCCGATTCGCTTGATTTTCTCCCCAGCGGTTAGTAATGTTCAATTCCTCAACCAGCTTCACATTAAAGCTATCCAGAAAAGTAACCATTGGAGGAATAAAGCTGTTATTTTTTGTCTCTTTAATCGTTAGAGGGGCCAACATTCTAGAAAAATGCTCTGCCCTCTTGCAGCTCACGCTATCTGATAAAAAATGATAAGTGGCTTGGCCCATACAGTTATTTTGATCTTTTCTCGTCATGCCTTGACCATTCTTCACTTCAATAATGACTTGGGAATTCAAAGGAAGCGCAACATCAATTCTCTCTGAGATAAAGATGCTTGTTATCCCTAACGAATCATTGTTAGAAACAATGTATTTCATTAGATCGGAGTCTTCCCACAAAGTGGGAGCCAGCATGAGAAAAACGTAATGCGGCAGCTTAATCGTCTTCGTACCATACGAGGGCTTATCCTCATCTCTCCGCTTCATTTCAGCTAATAGGACATCCGCAAGAATAGAAGCTTCGTATTCATTGCTAGCCAAAAAACGAATTTCACGATCTTTATCCCATGTGTGCGGAAGCCACTTCGTCCAGCCCCACATCTCCATTTCAGCCTGATCAAACAACCCCACAATTTTCACATCATCGAAGCCATGATGAGTTGTCAAATGAACAAGTAGGGCATTCAAAAACTCGCTAACTTCCGCCCTTTTTCCAAACAACCCTAACGTGCTAATCGACTGTAACGGAATTTGAACGGGGACATCCTGTACAAAGGCCATTTCCTCACAAATGGTGCTCGCTATTTTTTCTAATGGATTATCTTCATCTACTGCTTTTGTATTGGACGTGTATGTAGGATTAAGAGCTAAAGGCTGCATGCCATTCCCCATTCTGACTGACAAGAAATCAGTTTCAATTGCAGTCCTTTCCCACAATTGCTTCTGTCTCTGTTTAACGATGGAGATACATTCATCTATCGAGGGAGATATAACGCGGAGTGCTTCCCGTTGCTGATTAGATGCTTCCAATAATTCATAGCGGATATTAAATAAATAATCGAGGTACTTCTTTTCCTGCTTTTTCGTTTGCTCTTCATGTTTCTTAACCGTAGACCTGTAATTCAATATGGATACAACGACGGTAACAGTCGTCATTCCAATTGTAGAAATTAACATAATATGTGATTTAGTAAGAGTTGACATAAATATAGCAACAACAAGCATGGCAAGCGGCGGAACTAAAATCGTAAGCCATGAAAATGTCGGCTTGCCCAGCGGCCTCGCGGGGTCCTGAAGAACTAGTTCTCCATCTGGGTAATAAGGCATAATTCGAGGTGTTCTTTGAATTTGAGTGTCACTTGCGCTTTTTATATCCATATTTCTTACCACCATTTATCATATTTTTTATTTGGGAATAAAATAAAAATCATAATTTAAAATGTTAATTTAAATTAAATGAAATACTTATTCATTCATTAAATTGATTTTAATGGATGAAGTCCGGACATTTTCTTTCGCCTAAGCTCCTTTAAGGGAATTACATTTTGCGATAATTTCCAACATAATTTTTGTTTTTATTATACACCCAATTCTTTGAAAATTTCAATACATTAAATTACTCTCTGTACTAATGAAATAAATTTCTAAATCCTTGGTTTTAAACAGAAATTAATTGAAATTCATATTACATTTAAATTACTTTATTTAGGTTATTAAAACGCCGTTTTTATTTACGAATAATTAAAAGGAGACTTAAGGAGGGTGAAATTAGTCCTATTAAAACACTTTATGATTTAAACGGCTTCTAACATTCATTAAAAATAGGAAAATTAACCTATATCTAAAATTAGCTCTTTTCTTCATAATTCTTCCTCCATTTCAGCTTTTATGTGATACGAAATTCATCATCTGTATCAGTTATGAACCACAAATTCCAAAACTTTGATGTAAACACGTCTCTTTTACATTCCCATCTGTAATATAGCCAAATATCTCTTTTTAAGATTTTCTTCACTCGTTTTTTGGAACACAAATATAGGGCAGCAGGATTCTTTCCCTACTGCCCTGTATTTAAAATGCTATTCCCTCCCTGCCGTTTCCCTTACAGCTTCTTATAAATGACGCCCAACCGATCCATCTCACTATCCGCTTTGCCATAAAACCCGGCAATATACCAGCCTTCCGGCGCGGTATAGGTTGCCGCATCGGACGTCGTAGTGCCGCCAGACAGCACTTGCCCTTTGTTAGTCGTAAACTTGGCATAGAAGATGCGCATGCCGCCGTTGCGGCTGCCTTGGTTCAGCACTACACTTTTCACATACTCATCCGAAGCGAGTTGAATGCTGCTCTGCGCAGCTGACGTTCCCCCAGCACTCAGCACCACCCCGCTTGCAAACCCCAGCTGGATGCCATCCAGACGCGAGCCGCTGCGGATGCTGAGCGAGGTCAGCCGCTGACCGCCCGGCAAATGCGCCAGCTGGTTGAAATGCTCGCCGCCAGTGCCGCCGAACGGCGCACTGAGCGAAATCTGCGCCGACAGCTGGTAGTTAAACTTTGTACTAATGGCAAAATGATCCGAAAGCTGATTGCCCGCAGCGTCCACAAATTTCGTATCCTCCAGCTTATACTGGGCCGGGGTCAGCGTAATCGCTGGACCGCTGCGATAGAAGATTTTATCAACGACCTCATTGTTCGGGCCATTGCGATTTGTTGCATCAATAAGCGCGTCGCCCATAGCAGGCACGCTGCCGCCGCGAACCAGCTGCACCCATACGTCGGTCAGCCCCGTCGCTGCCGTCATTTCCTGCAGCAGGGCGAGCTCCCGCGTATACCTCGTATTCGTATCCCCGAATACGATAACGGCATTGCCGTCCGAATGCTGATTGATATATGCATACATTTGGCGAATATTCGAAGCCCGCGCCGCCATGGAGCCGGGATCAACATCCGCGTCGGCATGCAGATTGTACACATCGACATAAGCGCCTGGGGCTAGCTCATGCCGGGATGCGGTAAAGCCCTTCGGCGTAAGCTGGTCGCTGCCGCTGTCAAATACGCCGTAGGCTTCCTTCCATTTTACCCGTGCCAAATCGGTAAAAGGAAACTTGGACAGCATGTTCAGTCCGCTCCCAATAAGTGCCGGGCCACTCGTCGCAGTCTTATAAGAATGGTTCGCAGCAGAGATCAGCTGGCTGTGGTAATTGAAGTCTTCCTGCACATTCACAATATCAAAATCATTGAGCAAAGGACTGATCTGTGTAGTGAACTGCTCCGGATTGGAGCTGGATAAAAAACCTGGCAGCCCGCCTACATTGTAGCTAAGCACCGAGAAGCTTCCCGATTCCCCCGCAGCGTTAGCAACGCTTCCTCCGAAAGGAACAAAACCAACTACTAATGAAACCGACAATGCCACTGCCAAGCCAACGCGTCTGAGACTTCCCATTTGATCGCTCTCCTCCACTATTTCACAAGTATTTTACCCGTGATCCGCTCATGACTGAGATGAATGTCTTCTGGCGTGCACTTATCTTTAAGCTCATACACTTTAATCGGAGCCGCAGCAATAATAGCGATGAAGTTGTCAAAATAGTTCTCGTCTCCGCTATGAATATACGGGCACCAATGATCGGACAAGCCGACGGTCTCATGAATATGGACGCCGAGTATTTTATCCTTAAGCGCATTCGCTTCCTTCACATTATCGTAAAGGCCCATGCGGTCCATCATCATGCCATGCCCGATGTCGTACCACAGATAAAGCGGCGCTCCAGCCAACTGCTTGATTAAATAACCGGCTTCCTGAAGCGTCGGCATTTGGTAGCAGCGCGAGCGTGTCTCAATGCCGATTCCCATGTGAATGTTGCGCGCCGCGAGCTGCTCGAACACCTGCTCCAAGCTTTCCTGCATCAGCCGCAAATACGTGCCGCTCTCCTTCGTCCGCACTTCCAGCATTTCGTTCCACAGCTTCTGGTAAGCTGCCGAATCGCGGCCCTCTGCATGGTAAATCCGCTTCAATTCCTCATCAATGTTGTAGGGAAAAGGAACCTCCCCCGGATGCACGACTACGCCTTCCGCTCCGTAACGTACCGCATGTTCCACCGTCTGAATAAGCAGCTCCACCGCCCGTGCGCGCATAGCCTTATCCGGATAGCCAAGCATTAAGGAGTCCGTGTCGAACTCCTTGCCTGGCAAATGCGGGAACACATGATGCACGCTTGATACGCCAATGTCGCCTCGCGCTATCATCGGTTCAATCGTCTTCATCAGCTCTGCCGTCACATTGTAATTAAGCTCAACCCTGCGGAAGCCGAGGCTTTTAATTTCCTCGATCATCTCGCTCCCTGTTTGATGCCTTTTGATGTTCCAACAGGTAGAAAATGAATATTCCGCTTTGTCTATGCTCATTATTTTGCCAGCTCCTTTTGTTGTTCGACTATCGTCCAAATATCATCGGACAGAAAAGCCGTATCTTTGTTCGTCTCGTACCACTCATTCATAAAATCTATGATTTTTTGTCCGCCTGCTTTTTCCCATGCTGCCTTGGCATCCTTAACCGCCTGCTCGGCGCTGTAGCCTTTGCCATTCACAACTGCCTTGACGTAAATATCCGTAATTTCCTTCAGAGTGTTCGTACGGATCACATCAAGATCGCTAGACAGGCCTGGAATGTGATCGCCAAGCGTAAAGCCCGGATATTCCTTCGTTGGATCTAAGTACATATCTTTCGCCTTTAGATACATGTCCAAGCCTTCCTTCTGCACCGGATCGCCAGGGTCGAATTGATTAGCAACAAAGTTGCATTTATCCGTTCCTCTGCTCAGGAACAAGCCGTAGCCGCCCGCATAGCCAGCTTCCGTCTGCCATTTGTCCGCATCAGGGATGACGGCGCAGCCGTTGTCGCCCTCTGTCCAGTGCACCCCTTTCTCACCCTTCAGCAGCATTTCAGTTGTAGACGGCTCTAAAATAAAATTAATATATTCAGCAGCCGCTTGCGGATTTTTTGTATTTGCATTAAATACCGTCGTCATTTGAATGGGGTTGTCAATCGCACCAGTATATTGGCCGAACGGCGATTTCGGATACGCCAGCGGCTCTACCACGGCCGTAGGCACGTTGCCCTTCAACGTCACCAAATCCTTCGTCGTAAACTCAAACCACGATACGCTGTAATTGACATAAATGCCGAGCTTGCCTGTCAGAAAATCCTGTTTCGCCTTTGTTCCGTCTTTATCGCTAATATAATCGCGGTCGATGGCACCTTGCTCATACAGCTGCTTTTTAAACGTAAGCGCAGCCAGTTCTTTATCCCATTGGCGCACAATTTTTCCATCCTGCAGACCCCAGCTGTGCTCCTGCTGAATGCCGAATAGCTCGTTGACCGCCCCATCGGAGTAATAGCTGATGTTGATGCCATACGTATCGCGCTTGCCATTTTTATCCGGGTCCTTATCTGCAAACGCCTGGGCAACCTGCAGCAGCTCCTCCGTCGTCTTCGGCATTTCCAATCCAAGCTCCTTCAGCCAATCGGTTCGGATGAACAAAATATGCAGCGGATTCGCCTCATTGACGCGGCCCATTTCGTACAGCTTGCCGTCCGGCTTCGTGCCGACCTGCTTAAGCTGCGGATATTCATCCATCAGCGCCTTGTAATTCGGCATGTATTGCAGCAGATCATCGAGCGGCAGCAACTGCTTTTGCTCATAAATGTTGTTGCGGAATGCGGCATTTGTCTCATTAATAATGTCGGGCGCCGAGCCGGATGCGAACATCATATTGAGCAGCTTTTTGGACTCGCTGCGCAGGACAGGCACAAAGGTCGGATCGACCGGGCCCGTGTCCTTGATCCACTTCGTCCAGCGATTGCTCTCATACGAGCCTTCCGTTGAAGCGACCGATCCTCGGTCTTGAACGACGACCGACACTTGTCCCTTCGCCGCTGCTGCGCTGACTCCACCGCCTGCTGCTTGCGTGCCTCCTGCTTCCTTCTCCGAGCTGCATCCGCCAATTGCCAGACCTGCTGCCAGCAGCGAAACGCCTGCGAGCTTCTTCCAACTGTTTCTCATCATCACCGGTTTATCCCTCCGAATGGTTTGAATGGTGGTAGCCTTGCTTATTCAGCCATGACGCCATCAGCCTATTTAGCCTTTAATGGAGCCCAGCATAACACCCTTTACGAAGTACTTTTGCAAAAAAGGATAAATCATCAGCATCGGCACAACCATGAACACGACGCCGACCGCGCGAATCATTTCATTCGTCAGCTTCTGCTGGTCCTGCATGTCATTGGCGGCATTGACGAGCATATCGTTCGACTTGAGCACCGCCTGCACGACAACGGTAAAATTTTGCATGTCGCTTTGGTTGATATACATTAACACATGCATGAACGAATTCCAGTAGCCTACGCCATAAAATAAAGCGAGCGTCGCGATGATCGGCATCGACAGCGGCAAAATAATCCTCGTCAGCAATGTGAATTCGCCGCTGCCATCCATTCTCGCGGATTCATCAATTTCACGCGGAATATTTTCGAAATAACTGCGCATTAGCAGCATGTTGTACGTACTGACGAGCCCAACCAGCCATAGCGACCAGTACGAGTTGATCAGCCCAAGGTTTTTCACGACGATATAGGTCGGAATAATGCCCCCGGAGAACAGCATCGTGAACACCATCGCCAGCAGCATGAAGCGCCGCCCGACCAAATAAGGACGGGATAGCGGATACGCCGCTAGAATTGTAGCTGCCATGCTGAGCAGCACGCCGCCTATCGTAATGATGGCACTGTTTTTCAGCGCCCGAAGTGCTGGCGTTCCTTCGAAGAAAAAGGAATAGGCGGTAAACTGAAAGCCTACCGGCCACAGAAACACATGGCCCGATTCGACCGCACCCCGCTCGCTGAGCGAAACGGCGACAATATGAATAAATGGCAGCAGACAGGTTAGCCCCAGCAGCGCCAGCAGCAAATAGTTAATGACATAAAACACGCGTTCTCCAAGACTACTCCTCATCTCTTATTCCTCCCAAAAATGTAACAAGCATAAACGGTGTGTTCGCTTCCGTTCTTTTTTCCCCCTTTTAAAAGGAGGGTGAAAAAGGCGAAGCGGAATGAAAAGGTTGAGCTGGAGAAACGGTAGTGTTCGCTTAAAGCTTTCCGTAGGAAAGCAGCTTCGGAAGCATATGCTTTTACCCTTGAATTTCCCCTTAGGGAAATATAATTCGGAGAAATTCAAGGGTAATGGCGATCGGAAGCCAAGCTTTTCATGCAGCACAGCCTCTTTTTCACCACACTTTTAAAACAGCCCTTGGTCGTATTTGCGAGCAATCCTATTCACCCCAATAACGAGCAGGAAAGCGATTAACGATTCGAACAAGCCCATCGCCGTCGTCAGGCTGAACTGCGCCTGCTGCAAGCCCATTTTATAAATATAGGTGCTGATGACCTCCGACACGCCGGATACCGCATCATTTTGCAAATTGTACACTTGGTCAAAGCCGACCTCCATCACCCGGCCCATCGCCAAAATCAGCAGCAGCACAATCGTGTGCCGAATGCCTGGCAGCGTAATATGCCAAATTTGCCGCCACTTGGTCGCACCGTCGATGCTCGACGATTCATAAAGCGCCGGGTTGATCGTTGTAAGCGCTGCCAAATATATGATCGTATTGAAGCCCATTTCCTTCCAAACACCGGCGCCGACGAAAATCGCTGTCCACGAAAACGAATCGTACAGGAAGGAGCGCGTCTCCACCGAAAACAGCTCTAAAATTTTATTAATCGACCCGCCGTCGGTTGCGAACAGCGTCAGAACGATGCCCGCCACAATAACCCATGAGAAAAAATGCGGCAAATAGACGATCGTTTGAATCCATTTTTTAAACCAGGATCGTCCGATCTCGTTAATCATGAGCGCCAGCACGATCGGAATCGGGAAGCCGAACGCCAGATTGAGCAGACTGAGCCAGAAGGTGTTCCAAATAATTTGCGTCGTGTTTGCTGTCGTGAACAGCAGCTCATAGTTTTTCCAGCCGACCCACGGACTGCCGAGAATGCCGTCAGCGAAATTATAGCTTTTGAAAGCAATAATCAGCCCGCCCATCGGGATGTACTTAAAAATCACATAAAACGCTATGACCGGCAGCAGCATCGCATAGAGCCATAGATTTTGCTTGAATTTCAGCGTGCTTATCGTTTGCCTTGGTGTGCTCATGTGGCCCTCCTGTCTGCTTTGGCTTTCATCTACCTCAAGTATAAACAGCGCAAAAAAAAGAACCCTTAAAAAATTATAGATAAAAACTATAACTTTTTTGGCTCTTTTCCAAACTCGTGCCTAGTGGCCGCGGCGGCATTCCTTTGGCGATATTTGATAATATTGCTTGAACACGTTGGTAAAATAGTTCGGCTCATCGAAGCCGGTCGCACTCGATATTTCGAAAATTTTCAAATCAGTCGTTTTCAGCAAATGCATCGCCTGCTCCATGCGAACCCGGGTGACGAAGCTCGTGAAGCTTTCACCCGTCGTCTTCTTGAACAAGACGCTGAAATAGCTCGGATTCAGGTGTATGTGTGCGGCAACCTCCGCCATGCGGCAGGCCTCGGCAAAATGCTGCCCGACATAGGCGATTGCCTTGTCAATCGCGCTTTCCGGCTTCCCTTGCATGAGCTGGGCGAGCTTCGCCTCATGCGAGGTTGCAGGGCTGGATGAAGAATGTACAACTGACAAACTTGCCTGCTCACCAAGCGGCAGCGTACTCGCGAGCGCCGCCGTCTGCTGTTCCCGCTCCATCAGCTGCCTGCTCTGGAAGCGTTCATTGGCTTTGCCAAGCACGAGCCGCACATCCTCCTCCGTGCAGGGCTTGACTAGATAGTCCAGCACGCCAAGCTTAAGCGCCGCCTGCGCATAGTCGAAGCTGCGAAAACCCGTCAGGACGATGACAATCGTATCCGGATGGCAGCGCCGCAAATGGGTTACCAGCTCAATGCCATCCATCGCCGGCATGCGGATATCTGTGAGCACTAAATCCGGCTTGTGCTGCTCAGCCAGCTTGAGCGCATCCAGCCCGTTAGCGGCCTCGCCCACCACATTCCATGCATGACCGCTCTCTTCGATCATTCGAACAAGCCCTCTGCGAAAATGACGCTGATCCTCCACTACCATTGCGTTGCCGAATCCCATTGGCGCTGCTCCTCTCTTTTCGCTGCTAAGCGGTCAGCTTAGGCAAATATAACCGCATTATTGTCCCCTTCGTCAGCTCGCTCTCGATTTCCAGCCGATACGGCGCTCCGTACAGCAGCTCAATACGGCGCGACACGCTGCGAACACCTAAATTGTCCCGGCGCTCAGCGCTGCTGCCTTCATCTGTGTCCGCCTGCCATGACGCTGCCGAAAGCCTGCCGCCGGATGGTTCCATCCCCATCGCAGCATCCGCTGAGACATCTGCTAGGGCATCCGCCGCTCGTTCCGCTCGCGCCGCCTGCTCTTGCGCCTGCATTTGCCGCGCCGTTGCTGCCATTCGGGCCTGCTCCTGCGATCGCATTTGACGCGCCGTTTCTGCGTTCCGGGCCTCCTCCTGCGATCGCATTTGCCGCGCGGACGCTGCTATCCGAGCCTCCTCCAGCACGCCCGATCCGCCATGCAGCAGCTCGTCAATAAGCGCTTGCGGCATGCCGCACCCATTATCTGCAATATCGAAGCGCAGGAAGCAATCCTCCTCGGCGATTCGAATATGCAGCGTTTTATGCGACAGGGTGCTTAGAAACGCATGCTGAAACACATTTTCCACCAGCGGCTGGAGCAGCGAGCGCATCACCTTGTAAGGCATTACCTGCTCATCTGCATCGATGGTGAATGCCAGGTCCGTCTCGAACAGCTCCGCCTGAATCTTCACATAGTTGCGGATCTGGCGCACCTCTTCCTGCACCGTTGTCGGCGTTCGGACGGGCATCAGCGAATGGCGCAGCAGTCCAGATACGGCCGCGATCAGTGCAGCTGTGTCGCGCTCGCCCCCTGCCTGCAGCTTCCAGTACACCTCATTGAAGAAATTGTACAAAAAATGGGGATTCAGCTGCGCTTGCAGCGCCTTAAGCTCTGCCTCCCTCTCGCTGAGCTGCGTCATATACACCTCTTTAATAAGCTGCTCCACATGCTCAGCCATAGCATTGAAGCTGTCGCCGATATACGCAAGCTCATCATTTGATCGCACCTCAATGCGCGTCTCGAATTTGCCGTCGCGCAGCCGTTTGAGGCCGCGCAGCAAATCGCTCAGCGGACGCAGCAGCCGCTCGGCAGCGAGCGCAATCAGCATGCTCGCCAGCACGGCGCTGATCAGTCCGGCGATGACGATCTTTTCGGCAATACGCCGATTTTTATCTTGAATTTCCAGCATTGACTTGGCATTGACCAGCTCAAAGCCGTCTGTGCCGGCGCGGCTCGACTTGCTGCGCGCATACACCTCGTCATCGCTCGCCCAAGAATCGGGCAGCTGGCGAATTTCCGCTAAGCGCTCTGCCGTCAGCCCTTTCTCATTGGTGTAGAGCAGCTGCTCGCCATTAAACAAATACACCTTGCCTGCATTATTTTTGGTCAGCTCGCTTAAGCTGCCTGCCAAATATTGCTCGTCAATCGTAATGACCAGCATGCCGTAGGGCTGAAGCGAGTTATTTTTCATCAGCCTGGTTGCCACAATCGTATGCCTAAAGCCATCTGGCTCAATGCCGCTTGGCAGCGCCATATTCATCCACACCAGCTGGCCGCTCGTTCCCTTCACCTTGCCGCGAATTTGGCCGAGCGCCTCCTCATCCAGCGCATTTATGACCGGCGTATTGTAGCGATAGTAAATCATGCCGTTCGTCAGATTAAACATGTAAAGGCCCGTTATGTAGGGCGCATCGGACTTTAGCTGATTGATGAGCTCATCGATGCGCTCCTTCTCCAAATACAGCTCGAACGCATCCTCATCCTTGTAGGTATTGAACCGTCCGATCATTTCCTCGATTTCCTTGTGAAAAACAATCGTCTGCGAGATGCGCTTCATTTCCTGCACCTTAAGCTCCAGCTTCGTCAACGCCTCGCAGTTCGTAATCGCCACCTGCTTGCTCATTTCCTCCTTGAACAGCCGCTGATTGCTTTGGTAGGTCAAATAGCCTGCCGTGCCGGAGGCGACCATGAGGATACACGTTAAACTGGCGATAAGCTTGAGTTTAAAGCTTTTGGTAGCGCTTACCCAAATCTTCGGCCAAATTCTCATCTACCGCTCACCCCCATTATGTATCCAGTATAGGTAAGAGGATCCAAGAGCGCAAACCCCTTTTTTAATATAGCTTGCACAAATCGCAAACCCCTATAAATTTTCTGTTATAAAGAACCCCTTCCTCCTCAACCGTTTTTAACTTTGTCGCAAAAGTGCATATTTCATTGTCGCAATCTGCTCATTTCATTCGGTTCTCAGCCCGTGATAGAATGAGCGCAAGAAAAGCGATATGCAAGCAATATACTTGAGGAGGATGTACGATGTCAGCAATATTTAAAGTCGCGCTCATCGGCTGCGGCGGCATTGCAAACGGCAAGCATCTGCCAAGCCTAAGCAAAATCAGTGAAGCAAGCCTTGTCGCCTTTTGTGATATTCAGCGCTCCAATGCGGAGCAAGCTGCTGCCCAGTATGGCACGCCAGGTGCAATAATTTACGAGGATTACCGCGAGCTGCTCGCTGACCCATCGATTGATGTCGTTCATGTGTGCACCGCTAACGATACCCATGCCGAAATCGCCATTGCAGCGCTGGAGGCTGGCAAGCATGTCATGTGCGAGAAGCCGATGGCGAAAAAAGCCGCCGATGCCCGTGCCATGGTAGAAGCCGCGAAGCGCTCCGGCAAAAAGCTCACCATCGGCTACAACAACCGTTTCCGTTCCGACAGCCTGCTGCTCAAAAAAATGTGCGAAGCCGGCGAACTTGGCGACATCTATTATGCGAAGGCCCATGCGCTGCGGCGGCGCGGCGTTCCCACTTGGGGCGTATTCCTCGACGAAGACAAGCAAGGCGGCGGCCCGCTGATCGACATTGGCACGCATGCGCTGGATTTGACGCTGTGGCTCATGAACAACTACGAACCCCATGTCGTGCTGGGCACGTCCTATCATAAGCTGTCCAAGCGTGAAAATGCCGCCAATTCCTGGGGCCCATGGGACCCGGCGAAATTTACCGTTGAAGACTCCGCCTTCGGCATGATCGTCATGAAGAACGGCGCGACCATTATGCTCGAAGCCAGCTGGGCGCTGAATACGCTCGATACGAAGGAAGCCCGCACGACGTTAAGCGGTACAGAAGGCGGCGCAGATATGACAGATGGACTGCGCCTAAACGGCGAGAAATATGGTAAACTGTACGAGAATCAAATCAAGCTCGATCCGAAGGGCGTCGATTTCTATGAAGGCAAGAAGGAATCGATGCAGGATGTGGAAATGAGGCTGTGGTTTGATGCGCTGCTGAATGATACGGAGCCGGTCGTCACGCCAGAGCAGGCTTGTGTTGTTTCGGAGATACTAGAGGCCATTTATGAATCCGCTGCGTCAGGTAAAGCGGTATACTTCGACTGAAAGCGAGGCTTCTCTACATGCAAAAACCGATTCGCACAGCTGTATTAAGCTTCTGGCATGTGCATGCGAAGGACTACGCCTTGCAGGCACAGCAGCATCCAGGCACCGAGCTCGCCGCTATCTGGGACGAGCAGCCGGAGCGCGGCCGGGCGGAAGCTGAAGCCCGGGGAATCCGTTTCTATGAGCAGCTGGACGAGCTGCTGGCGGAGGCCTCCATCGACGCTGTGATTGTGACTGCCCCAACGGCCGACCATCCGGAAATCATAAAAGCAGCAGCAGCGGCGGGCAAGCATATTTTTACCGAAAAGGTTATCGCCTTGACGCTTGCGGAGTGCGACGGCATTTTGGAGAGCGTGCGGCAAGCTGACGTTGCGCTAACCGTATCGCTGCCCCGGCTGAATACGCCGTTCACGCAAGCCGCACAGCAGTTGGCTAGCGATGGCTTGCTTGGCGAGTTAACGCTTGTGCGCGCTCGCCTGTCCCATAGCGGCGCTTTGCCCACCGAGCTTGAACCGCTCGGCTATTTGCCGGAAGCTTTCTTCCAGCAGGCTCAAAGCGGCGGCGGCGCCCTAACTGATCTCGGCTGCCATCCGATGTACTTGGTGCGGCTGTTTCTGGGCATGCCGAGCAGCGTGAGCGCAAGCTTCGGTTATGTGACCGGCAAAGAAGTCGAGGACAACGCAGCCGTCACGCTGCGATATGCGAGCGGAGCGCTTGGCCTTGTGGAGGCCGGGTTCGTCAACCACGCCTCCCCGTTCACGCTTGAGCTGCATGGTACCAAAGGCAGCCTGATTTACTCCGCGCTGGACGGCAAGCTGATGTACCGGAGCGTGCTGCTCGAAGAAAATGGCAGCAAGCGCTGGCATGAAGCTCCGCTTCCAGCCGCGCTCCCCACCTCCTTCGAGCAGTGGGTCAGCCACATTCGCGGCGGTACGAGAGCCGAGCATAATATTGCTCTCGCAAGGGATTTAACAAGGTTAATTGAAGCATCCAATCAATCGGCTTTAAGCGGCGTTGCCTGGCAGCTCGGGGGCCGCTAGCCTAAGATGCCTCCTGCCGGAAACAGGCTGCAAGCAGCCTGTTTCCAGCAGGAGGTTTTGAGCATTATCATTTCTCTTGGTCATGGAGGAGCCTGGCATGGAAACGAATCACCAGCAGCGGGGCAGCGGCAGCACATATCCCTATGAGCTTATGCAGGAGCAGCAGCATGCGCTTGAGCATCTGCATGCCGATTTTCGCTGGGGCGGCTACGGCATCAAGGTCATGCGTTTTCATCATGCGGCCTTCCCACCGGGCAAAATCATCCCCTTCCACAAGCACTCGGAGGAATTTGAGTTTCATTTCATTGCGCAGGGAAGCGGCTCCGTCATCATCAGCGATACGTTCCATGCGCTTACGGCTGGCATGATGTATTTAACGAAGCCTAATGTTATGCATTATCAGGAGGCAAGCGCAGATGAAGGCATGAATGAGCTGTGCCTGCGCATTCAAATTGTCGATTTGGATGCGAAAAGCCAGCAGGGGGAGCAAGCGACCGCGGCCGCTATCGCGAGGGACAACGAACCGTTCGAAGGTCGCGGCTGGGGCGAAAGTTGGGAACGCGCCGAAGCGAAGGCCTGCATGGAGCAGCTTGCGCTCATTCCCGAGCTTCCGATTGCTGACAGCTTCCGCTGCATGGAATGCTTTCTGGATGCTTATCGCGCCTGGTACGAGGGACAGCCCGGGCTTTATTCGATTTTGAAGCAATCGATCATTAACATTATGCTGCGAATGAGCCGGGGTTATTTTCCCATTGCAAGGCAGCCGCTTCCATCCAGAGATATGATCCATTTCCGCTATAAGCTGGCGGAGCAGTTTATTAAAGACAATTACCAGGAGCCGTTCACGCTGGAGCTTGTGGCAGAGCGCGTCCAGATTAGCGCGCGCCAGCTGCAGCGCATTTTCAAAACGCATTCCGACCAAACGTTCAGCAGCTACGTAGAACAAGTCAGATTGGCCCATGTGTGCACGCAGCTGCTTGAAAGCAGCGAGACGGTCGAGGTGCTGGCCCAGCAGCATGGTTTCTCCAGCGCAAGCTATCTACACCGTGTCTTTCGCAAAAAATACGGCTGCACTCCCGCTCAATACCGCAAGCATTCAAAACAACCACAAACCTAAAAAGGAGCAACATCATGGACTCCATCTATCAGCGCTTGGTGCAATTGAATGATCAGCTTGTCACATTATCTCTTGACCTTCAAATTAAGGACTCGGCGAGCCGCAATGTCGGGGGCATCATCGACTCTTTTACAGGCCTGCCCCATCCAAGCCATGTCGGAACAGGCGCTGTTATCGCAAAGTGGACAGCTGCTTTGTGCAGTCCAGAATCGGCATTCTACCGCGACAACCAGCTGCTAGCCAATCTTGAGCTTGCCCTGCAATATATGCTGAACCGCCAGCATAGCGACGGAACGATTACGCTAGGATCAACCAACTACCATTCGCCGCCGGACACCGGTTTTGTGGTTATTGGCTTTGCGCAGCTTTATGAGCTATTGGTGCAGCAATGTGTGGAGCATCCTGCTTTTGAAAAAGCCGCCTCCCTGCTTGCGCTGTTCCTGAAACGGGCAACGCCAGCTATGCTTGAAGGCGGATGCCATACGCCAAACCACCGCTGGATTCTGACAGCGGCCCTTGGCCTGCTGAACAGGTCGTTCCCTGATCCGGCGCTCGTCGCTCGTGCGAATGCTTGGCTTGCGGAAGGCATTGATATTACGGCCGATGGCGAATGGACCGAGCGCAGCAATGGCATCTACAATGCCGTAAGCGATATTGCCCTGTATCATACCGCGCTATCGCTTGATCGCCCTGAGCTGCTGGAGAGCGTACGCAGCAATTTGCGGATGATGCAATATTTGGTCCACCCATCCGGCGAGGTCGTAACCGACTATTCCGGCAGGCAGGATTATGGACAGCCTTCGGATATGTCCGGCTATTTTCTCACCTACCGCTTGATGGCTTCGTATGACCGTGATCCGCTATTTGCCGCCCTATCCGATTATGCAGGTCCTTTCTATAAGCAATTTTTCTCGGTGACAGACCATCCGCTTATTGGCTACCTGCTCTATCCTGAGCAAATGGACATCAGCCATCTTGAGCGGGCTTCACTTCCAGACCAGTATGTAAAAGTGATCAATGGACAGCACCCGATTCATGAAGATTTGCAGCAGATGAAAAAGCTAGGGCATCAGCTCCACATTACACACAGCTCCGCGCATACCGCCTTCGGCGCGCCGCTAGTCCGTGTCCGCAATGGACAGACAAGCGCAACGGTCATGACGAATGCGCCATCCTTCTTCTCGCTCCGTCATGGCTCGGCAAATCTGCTTGCCGTTAAAGTTTCGACCGCCTTTACACCAGGCGTTGTCAGCTTCGACCAGTTTCAAGCGGAGGACGGGCATTACAAGCTCGGCAAACGCATGTATAAAGGCTACAACGGGCCTATTCCAAAGGGTTCGCTTCCGCCGCTGAAAGCAGACGGTGTAACAGCGGCTGCTCCTTGGTACCTGCTTCCCCATGGAGAGCGGGAAACGACGCATTTGCAGGAGCATATTATTGAATCCGAGCTAACGCAAACAGCAGATGGCTGGGACATTCATCTGTATTCCGATAAGGTGCAGGAAGATGTAATGACGCAGCTGACGTTTATTTTTGCCAAAGACGGCAAGCTTAGCGGCGAAGGTCTCGAAGCCATTGCGGGCAGCAGCAACTACTTTTTGAAGCAGGGCTCCTGCCGCTTTGAAACCGCCGATGGCTCAGCAATTGAGCTGACGTCCGGCGCATTCGAGCACTGGATGCCTTCTGTTCGCGACGATAGCCACCCGGTTGGGTGTCAAAGCGTTATTGTGAATCTGGTGGCCCCAATCGATAACCGCTTTTCGATTCGGTTATCGTCGTAAAAGCCTTGGTGAAAGTTGGCTGCGCTGCATGAAAGGCTTGACTTCCGATCGCCATTACCGTTGGATTTCTGTGAATTAGCCCCCATAGAGGGGGAAATCCAACGGTAAAAGCGAACGCTGCGCTTCTCCAGTTCAAGCCTTTCATTCCACTCCACCCCCTTCACCATACTTTTAAAACAAAACAAATCAGAAAAGCTACAATACTTCATGTAAGGCCCCCATATTTATTTTGGGGGCCTTTTTAAGTACAAGGGAAGAATAGCGAGTACCATACCACACAAGTCGAAAAAGCGAAGCCGAAGTCTTTTTTCATAGAACCCTCGAATATAAGTAGATAAAGAACTTATGCTTGGGGGAGGTTGGACACGACATGTTTATCCATACTATTAAAAAAGGCGATACGCTCTGGCAGCTCGGACAGCGCTTCGGCGTCAGCACAGATGCTATCGCCTCAGCAAATGGCATATCCGCTGATGCTCCACTCGTCATCGGCCAAGCAATCATTATTCCTTCAGAAGCCGGCAATCATAAAGTGCTTCCAGGAGAAAGCCTATGGTCGATTGGCCTGAAATACGGCGTTACCATCGAACAACTCATGAGCGCCAACGAGCTCAAAAACCCCGCCCTCATTAAGGCAGGCCAAATGCTCGTCATTCCGCAGCCAGAGAAGCCTATCATTGAAGTGAACTGCTATACGGAAAAATTCGGCGCAAACGGCGTAGCACTCGTACATGAAATTGGTGCCAATCTTACTTACCTAAGCCCGTTCAGCTATCGTATCCAGTTGGATGGTACACTCGTGCCGCTCGACGACAGCGCTATTATTGAAGCGGCCTTTCAAGAGAAAGCAGCACCAATGATGGTGCTGACCAACTTCGAGAACGGCACCTTCAGCAGCGATATTGCCCACGCCGTGCTGACGGATGCCGCCATTCAAAACGCGGTCATCACGAGCGTCTTATCTGTCATTCAGCAGAAGCGTTATATGGCGCTGAATGTAGACTTTGAATATGTACGGGCAGCAGACCGGGAAGCTTATAATGCTTTTTTGCAAAAGCTGGTGGATACGCTGCATCCCTATCACCTGCTCGTTTCTAGCTGCCTTGCCCCGAAGCAAAGCGCAGAGCAGAAAGGCACGTTATACGAGGGGCATGATTATGCCGCCCATGGCCGGATTGTTGATTTTGTTATTTTGATGACGTATGAATGGGGCTGGTCTGGCGGACCGCCACTCGCTGTCGCTCCTCTCAACGAAGTCGTTAAGGTGCTGAATTATGCGCTGTCCGTTATCCCCGCCTCCAAAATTGTTATGGGGATGCCGCTCTACGGCTATGACTGGACGCTGCCCTACGTGAAAGGCGGCAAATGGGCACCTACAGTTAATCCGCCCCAAGCCGTCGCCCGTGCCGCTAAATATGGGGCGACGATTCAATATGATCCGATAGCCGAGTCGCCTCATTATACTTATTATGATGAACAAGGCGCACAGCATACAGTGTGGTATGAGGACGCTCGCAGCGTACAAGCCAAATTCAATATTGTGAAAGCCTATAAGCTCAGAGGCGTCAGCTACTGGGTGCTTGGCGTACCCTTTCCCCAAAACTGGTACGTCCTGCAGCATAATTTCACCGTCCGCAAGCTCGTGTAAGAGTACGATTGCTGCCTTGCCAAAAAGCCCTCCGCTGCCGGAGGGCTCTCGCTTTTGGTTATGTCCATCGTTCGTTATATCATTCGCTTGTTATACACTGGCTATCCTTTCAACGCCACAAATATATCAATCTCGTTATCTAGGCTTTCCGGATGATATCGCTCGTCCCAAATCTCAAAATCATAATGCTGCGGCACATGTCCCGTCTCCTCCATCCACTCGCCATACAGATAGCCATACGAGCGGCTTAGCTCCGATTCGGGCCCCTTATGTGTATAGACCGCATATTTGCTTTCAGCAACCGTATGGCTTGCCATATGCAAGGGCACATCGCAAAGCTCGCTTACTTCGCAGCAGACGATATTAGTGAAGCGATCTGACTGGGGATTAAATTCAGCATCCATCGGATAAATTTGAATAAGAAGAATATGATCATTTTTCCTATGCACAATTTCTGCTTTTCTTTCAATTAAAGAATGATAGGTCTGCTTTCCCAGCCCCGATTCAAACTCTTGAACGCTGGCTTCCACTTTGTAACCTACGACATGAAAGAGCGGCAATGCTACGACCTCCGCCTTTCTTTTCTGCTTCATGCTGCATCCTCCATTCAACCATTTATGACTAAGCGGGAAATACGGCTATTTTACCATAAAAAAAAGCATCTCCTGCGCTCATCGGTTTGCCTGCTTCCGATGCCGCATTTGGAGATGCCTTTTTATTTTGCGAAATATACTGCTTTCGCTGAATGGACCCTATTCAACCAAACGATTATTCTGTCGGCTGACCGACAAGCTTGCCGCGCAGCTTGCTGTCCGTCTCAGCAGCCGTTGCTGCTTCCGGGGTTGCCGGCTGCGGTGCTGTATTCGAGGTGCGGAGCGGAATTTCTTTCAGGAAGAAAGTCAAAATGACCGCACCGACCAGAATAAGCGCACCTGTAAGAAATACGGTAGAAAGCGATGAAGCGAGCGCTTCACGAAGCATATCAACCATTTTTGTAAACAACGGTTGAAGATCTGCTGGCAAGCTTTGGTGCAGCTTCTCCAGCTCCGGCTGATTCGTCAGCATTTGCGGATTGGCAAATACGGCGAACTCTTGAGCCACTTTCGGATCAAGCTTGCTGAGGTCAACTGCTTCTCCAGACTGGGCAAGCTCGGTCAGATTGTTTTTCAAGCTGGTTGACAATACAGTTCCCATTACAGCAATACCGATGGTGCCGCCCATATTACGGAACAGCTGCATCGCAGCGGTAACCGCGCCAAGCTCCTTGAATGGAACTGCATTTTGAATCGCGAGCGAGAATACCGGCATCCCCAGACCGAGGCCTAAACCGAAAACGATCATGGCAAGAACCGCCATCCACACGCTGTTCATGAATACCATCAGCACCATACCTGCTACCATGAGCGGCATGCCGATTAAGGCGAATTTTTTGTATTTCCCTGATTTGCTGATCAATTGACCGCCAATCGCACTTGTAATAACCATCCCAATCGACATTGGCATCGTTACATATCCAGCGTAGGTTGGCGAAATCGCCAGCACGCCTTGCACGAAGAAGCTGAGGTAAATCAATGCGCCCATCATTCCAAAGTTCATCAGGAAGCCGATCACATTAGAGAGCGTCACAATGCCATTTTTGAAAAAATGAAGCGGCAGCACCGGGCTTTTCGCCTTGGATTCAACGAATACAAAAATGAGCGCCGATACGATCGTTGCTGCGAATAAACCGATCGTTTGGGCAGAGCCCCACGCATATTTCGTGCCTGCCCATGTAAAAGCAAGCAGCAGCGGCACAAGCGTTGTCGTCAGAAACAGCGAGCCCAAGTAGTCAATCGACTCGGATTGCTTGCGTTCCGTCTTCGGAAACAGCGTCAAAATCATAACGAAGGCGATAATGCCGATCGGCAGGAAAATCCAGAACACCCAATGCCAAGCCATGTGGTCTACAATGTAGCCACCGAACGTTGGCCCAATAACGCTGGAAAAACCAAAAACGGCTGTCATAATTCCGGTCCATTTGCCGCGTTCCCTTGGCGGGAACAAGTCGCCTACTGCGGTAAAGGCCGTTGCCATAATTATACCCGCGCCTACACCTTGAATCGCACGGTAGAAAATCATTTGGTAAACGTCAGTCGACGTCCCTGCAAGAAAAGCGCCGATGATAAAAAATAAAATACCAGCCAATATAAATGGCTTACGTCCGTAAATATCCGACAGCTTGCCGACAAGAACGGTCGCAATGGTTGAAGTGAGCATGTAAATCGAAATCGACCATGTATACAGCTCCATTCCGTGCAGCTCCGCAATAATTCTTGGCATCGCCGTACTGACGATGGTTTGGTTGATCGCTGCAAAAAACATAGCGAACATAATCGCCACCATAATGGTCAGCTTTCTCTTTTGTGATAAATGTTCCATAAATGAAATCTCTTCCTCTCATCCGGTGTGAATTAAGTATGAAATTGTACGCTTAGCTTTTTGAAAATCCGTTTTAAATGCGCGATGTCCTCTGGATCCAAACAGTCCAACATCATGCTCAGCGTCTCTTTTTGATCATCCGATATTTGGTCGAGTGTAGCTTTCCCTTTATCGGTAATATCGATGTATACGACACGGCGGTCTTCCTCATCCCGAACCCGATCAATGTTGCCGTCAGCAGACAGCTTATCAGCCAATCCCGTTATGGCGGCAGCGGAAATGCACATTTTCTCCGCCAGATCGGACACTCTTTGCTGGCCGCCCTGCTTGAGCCAATAAAGCAGCTTGAACTGGGACAACGACATATTCCCTTGCATCCGCTTGTTCCACTCTGTATTTGCATTTCTCATGATCAATTTGAACATAGTGGAGAGCTCGACGACGTCTTCCCTGCTTGGCATGTATTCACTCCTTTCTTGATTGCATTCATCGTAATTGCTTTCCTCGAACAATCATTCCAACGCTTAGCCATAAAGCGCAATTAATAAATATTTCATCACTAAACTATTTATCACTATAAATCTTTTCGCGAAATTAGTCAATGCTTTAGCCCCTTCGATTTTGGGTCCGCTGGCGATTCGCTTGGGCAAAATCAAAAAGAGCCGAAATCTGCAAACCAGATCACGGCTCTTCCTTTTTCAACTATGATAGCAGTCGCTTATATTTGCTGTGTTCTACAGCTCAGCCAACAGCTTAGTCAAAGCTTTATAGCTAATCTCAATGCTTTCCAGCTCGCCTTTGTTTGTTGCGTCCTGCTCTACTATGATGTATTTGGTGCTTGTATGCTTTTGGGCCGCCCGCAAAATGCCCGCAATATCCATCATGCCTTCTCCAATTTCGGTGAATGCATCCGGGCTGCCAATTGACATGAACGTTCCCATCGTCACAGGCTCATTTTCATCAAGCGTTTCAAAAAGGTTAACCGGGTTAACGCTCGCCGGCAAATCCTTCTGATGAATAAATTCGCAGCGGCTGCCCAGCTTCTCGATATAGCTTACAGCATCAACGCCGCCTCGCAGCGCCCAGTAGGTATCAAGCTCAAAGCCGACATTTTCAGGAGAAGTATGCTCCAAAATAATATCGAGCGCATAGCTTCCATTGAACTTCTGAAACTCATGGAAATGGTTATGATAAAGCAGGCTGATGCCCTGCTCGCGCATTTGGCTGCCATAGCGGTTCAGCTTCTCGCTGAAGGCAAGGACGTCCTCGTAATTGGTGAAAAATGAAATCGGAATAATCGCTTTCGTACTGCCCAGCTCTTTATTGAAGGCAATGACTTCAGCGATTTGCGCATCGTCCGAGACGAATATATGCGTGGCAATCACATTCAAGCCTGCTTGATCTACCATTTGCTTCAAATCAGCAGCTTTTAAATCGCCCAGCTTGAACAAATCCTGGCCTGTAAAATCGAGTGGAATTTCGATGTTTTTGTAGCCAATTTCCGCAATTTTATTTAAAGTGCCAGAGCGATCGCGCGCAAATTCAGTTTTGGCAGAAAACAGCTGCAATCCAATTTCCAATGTCATAAAGGTAATTCCCCTCTCGATATGAGCATAAAAGCGTTTACATTCTTTTTATACCTTAAAGCTTGTACCCGCGTCAATGTTGGCTATTTTGCGCTGCTAAAGCTTATTCTAAATATACATATCTATCCATTCAATCCATTGTCATGCTATAATTGCGAGGCAATAGAATAGGCTAAAAGGGTCGGTCGGCTACCTCCTTATAGAAGGGAGGGATGCCCTGTGACAGTGTTTG
This sequence comes from Paenibacillus sp. BIHB 4019, assembly GCF_002741035.1. Lineage (NCBI taxonomy): Bacteria > Bacillati > Bacillota > Bacilli > Caryophanales > Paenibacillaceae > Paenibacillus > Paenibacillus sp. BIHB 4019. Next base: position 954,665 of record NZ_CP016808.1, read on the forward strand.
AAGCAATTATGTTGATGCTTACCTTCGGTACGCTTATCGTGATGCTGCTGTCCAATAAACGGAAATAGACCGCCCCCCTTGCACAGGAATGCGGTCTATCCGTCGTAGTCCTCTTGTTTGAAGCCTACCGCCCTTAAAAGCGGCTATTGCGCAGAGAGTCGTGTTGACGCACGGCTCTCTTTGCATTGTACGCATAATCTATAAGCATTATAACATGCTTCGTTGCCTAAAGTCATACAAAAAGTCGTCTAATTGTTGACTTAACTAGCCATCATGCAATACAGAGGCAACCGCTTGCTTCCAGCCTTTGTACAAGCGTTCTCTCTCTTCCTGCTTCATCGCAGGCGCATACGAGCGATAAGCGCTCTCCTTAGCGCCCAATAGCTGAACCAGTTGCTCCTCATTCGCCCAAAAACCTGTACCTACTCCGCCCATATAGGCAGAGCCCATTGCGGAAAGCTCCGCTACGCCGGATTTAGCGACGGTTTGCCCGAGCATATCCGCCTGGAACTGCATGAGCACGGCATTGTCCGACGCTCCGCCATCGGCCCGCAAACCTTTCAGAGCGATGCCGGTCTCCGCCTGCATCAGCTCGGCCGCATCGCGCACCTGATAGGCGATGCTTTCCAGGGCGGCGCGCACGATATGCGCCTTGCCCGTTCCCCGGCTCATGCCGGTAATCGCCGCCCGGGCATGCGGCTTCCAATAGGGCGCGCCCAGCCCAACGAAGGCTGGGACAAGATAGACGCCATCATTGTCTGGCGTCTCCTCAAGCAGCTGCGCAAGCTCGCTAAACGAGCTGAACAGCCCAAGATTATCCCGCACCCAGCGCATGCTGTCGCCGGAGGTGCGAATGACCGCTTCCAGCGCATAGGTCATTTTGCCGCTGAGCCCCCAAGCAATGGCGAGCACCAGCCCATTGCTGGAAGCGACTGGCTTGCTCCCCACATTCATCAGCACCGACGTCCCGGTGCCGTAGGTCGCCTTCGCCATGCCGGGCTCCAAGCACAGCTGCCCATAAAGCGCAGCTTGCGAATCGCCAACGACGCCCGCAATCGCCACGGGCTCAGCGAATAAATCCGAGTCGTTCGTGTAACCGAACCGCTCATCTGAGCATTTCACCTCGGGCAGCAGCGCAGGTGGAAGGCCGAACAGCGCACATAATTCCGCATCCCATTCCAGCGTATGAATATTAAACAGCGACGTTCGGCTCGCATTCGTATAGTCGGTCGCATGCACGTCCCCGCCCGTCAGCTTCCATAGCAGCCAGCTGTCGATCGTACCGACGAGCAGCCTGCCTGCTGCAAGCAGCTCCTTGGCGCCAGCGGCATGCTCCAGCAGCCAGCCCCATTTTGCCGCCGAGAAATACGGATCAAGCAGCAGGCCTGTCTTCGCCTGAACAAGCGGCTCCAAGCCATCTGCCTTTAGCGCATCGCAGCGCTCAGCAGTACGCTGGCACTGCCATACAATGGCGCGATGAACGGGCTCGCCCGTCTCCTTATCCCACATTACAGCGGTCTCCCGCTGATTCGTAATGGTAAGGGCCGCAAGCTCGCCCGCTGCTATGCCTGCCGCCTTCAGTGCTTCCTTCGCCGTCCGCTTCACCTGCTCATAAATTTCCAGCGGGTCATGCTCCACCCAGCCGGCTTGCGGATAATACTGCTTATGCTCCGCAGCACTGCGGGATACAACCTCGCCCGCGCGATTAATGACGAGCGCCTTCGTGCCGGACGTGCTTTGATCAATCGTCAGCAGATAGCTTTTGTCCATCGCCAAAGCCCTCTACTTTCTCAGCATGCCTAGAGCAACCGCTTTTATATTGCTGCTGCTAATGCCATAATGGTCAAACACTTCGGTCGATTTCCCAGCTATCGCCGGTTCATCTGGAATGCCCAAAATTCGCATCGGCACCGGATGCTGCTGCACGACCACCTCGGCAACCGCTGCTCCCAGCCCGCCATGAATGCTGTGCTCCTCAACGGTAATGATGCCGCCCGTTTCCTGCGCAGCCCGCACAATGGCTTCCTCGTCAAGCGGCTTGATCGTATGCATGTTCAGCACGCGTGCCGACACGCCTGCTTCCGCCAGCTCTGCCTGCGCGTCCAAGGCGATCCGTACCGTCTCTCCCGTCGCAATAATCGTAATATCGCTGCCTTCACGCATCGTCACTGCCTTGCCAATGACAAATTCGTAGTCATCCGACTCGTAGCTGTCTTCAACCGGATTGCGGCCGATACGGACGTACACGCCGCCCTCATGCACGGCAAGCGCTTCGGTCATCCGCTTCGTCTCATGTCGATCCGCCGGCAATATAATCGCCAGCCCCGGAATCGCCCGTGCCACAGCGATATCCTGCACCGAATGATGCGACATGCCGAGTGCGCCGTAGCTGATGCCGCCGCTAATGCCAACGAGCTTCACATTTGTGCCGGAATACGCGACATCGACTTTTATTTGTTCAATGCTGCGCATGCTCAGGAAGCAAGCCGGCGACGTTACGAATGGCTTTTTGCCGCTGTGGGCAAGGCCTGCCGAGATGCCGACAATATTTTGCTCCGCGATGCCTACCTCTACAAACTGCTCGGGATAAGCATTGGCGAAAGGCGCCATTGCCGCCGAGCCGCGCGAGTCGCTCGCCAGCACCATAATATCTTTGTCCTCCTGCGCCAGCGTCACCAGCGTCTCGCAAATGACTTGCCGATTCGGTATTTTATTCGCCATCGCTTATTGCACCTGCCCTTCCTGTGAGTAGCTGTTGATGACGGCTTCAAGCTCGGCTAGCGCCTTTGCCAGCTCCTCATCGTTAGGCACATGATGATGCCAATGCGGAACATTTTCAGCAAATGACACTCCTTTGCCCTTCACCGTATTCGCCATAACGAGCGTAGGTTTGCCAGCCACAGCCGGGGCAGACTCGAAAGCTTCTACAAGCGCGTCTATATCATTGCCATCGATGGAGACGACATGCCAGCCGAAAGCGGCCCATTTTTCCTCCAATGGCTCCAGTCCCATAACCTCTTCCGTCGAGCCGCTAATTTGCAGCCGGTTGCGGTCAATAATGCCAACCAAATTGTCGAGCTTGTAATGAGCGCCAGCCATCGCCGCTTCCCAGACCGAGCCTTCCGCCTGCTCGCCGTCGCCCATTAGGCAAAATACGCGGCTCGCTCTCGCATCCTTCTTCGCAGCAAGCGCCATGCCTACCGAAATCGCCAGCCCGTGCCCTAGCGCGCCTGTATTCATCTCAATGCCTGGCACTTTATTGTTCGGATGGCCGATAAGCCTCGTTCCAAATTGGCTGAACGTCGCAAGCTCCTCCTTCGGGAAAAAACCGCGGTCAGCCAAAATGCACCATAACGATTCGACAGAATGCCCTTTGCTTGCAATAAAACGGTCGCGCTCCTGCCATTTTGGTTGGGCCGGATCAATCGTCATAATTTTATAATATAAGGCCGTTAAAATATCCGTATTGCTCAATGAACCGCCCGTATGTCCCGTCTTTGCGCCATGAATCATGCGCAGCAAATCCATCCGGATTTGTGCTGCCTTGCTTTTGAGCTCCATGCTGCTCATGCTTGCATTGCTCCCCATCGCTAGCCCTCCTCGTTGTTTTCCTCCGCGTTGCCTTCTATCCCGATTACAAGCCTGAACCGCGCAGCCATGCCTGAATTTCCCGCTCTGTCGGATCAACTGCGTCTGGCTTCAAGCCAGGAATATATTGGCACGCTTCATACAGCGCCGGAATCGCATTGGCGTGAATGCCGACGGAGTGGTGAACGTAAGGGCCTTTAACCAGCTTTTCTTCCCATAGCGGCCAATCATTAACCTCAACCCATACATACGAACCGCGCGTATATGGCCCCTGAATCCCGCGGGCTTTGCCCAAAAACAGCTGGTATTCGCCGTGGTCGCCGTCAAAGCGGGCCAGCGTCATGCCGCCGCCTTTAATCTCTCCTTCATGCGTTCCCGGCGCATGATCGTCAAACAGAAAATGCTTGCGCAGCTTTGGCTTGTTCTCGACAGTCAAGGAAACCGGGAAGTTGCCGCAATGGAAAAGCAGCTCGCCATTGGCGTTTTCCGGGTGGCGCACAGTCAAATCCGCGAAGAAGGTTGGATGCTGATTCATCGTCGCAGCTTGCACCATGACTGACGTAATAGCGCCGTGAATATCTGTCTCACAGGTAACCGGAATTTGCTCATCGGTGAGGATTGCATTGGCTAGGCAAGGCATAATGCCCATCGCATCCTGAAGCGAAGACCAGCATTGGATTGCAATCGCTGTGCTGCCTGTCTGCACCGCATATTGCTTCATCGCTACCTTAAGCGCAGCTATACGGCGCACATCGGCTTCCGTCACTTCCGACCAGTCGAGCTTTGCTTTAATATAGTCTATTGCTTGCGCCAGCTCGGAGCTATTGCCTTTCTCAATGCGCTGCGAAGCGCGCTGAATATCGACGAGCGTAATCGGATGAATCTCAATGCCGAACCGCTCAAGCAGCTCGCCTTCATTGCACATCATCGTCCAAAAGGAAGCCGGGCGCGGCCCGATTTGCAAAATTCTTAAGCTGCGAAATTGGCGGACCACATTGGCTGCGGCGATAAAGTTCGTGAACCCGCGCTCAAACACCGGATCATCGACTCGGGTGTTCGTCACATAGGTGAACGGCACATTGAAGCGGCGCAGCACCTTGCCGGAAGCGAATAGTCCGCACTGCGTATCGCGCAGGCGCATGCCGTCCTCAAGCGGCGACTCATCGCGCGGGCCCCACAGCAGCACCGGCTTGCCGAGCGCCTTGCCTACGCGGGCAACGGTGTCCTCCGTGCCGAAGTTGCAATGCGGGAAAAAAACCGCATCGACATTTTCACGCCGGAAATGCTCCGCAATCTCCTCCGCATTAATATGATCATCATAGAGCAGCCCTTCGCTGTTGAGACCCTCCAGATCGACAATGTCAATATCCATGCCGAAGCTTTCGATTTTTTCCTTAATGAGCACCTTATATCGAAACGCATCCTCTGCACTAAAAACAAACCGCCTTGTTGGCGCGTAGCCAAGCTTCAACTTTTTCACCGCTGACTCCCCCTTGTTGACTCATAATGAACGATTAGGCCAAGCTATTATCCATTCGTATTTGCACGCTGCATTCGAATCGCCATATAGGGCCTGCCCGGCAGCTCAATGCGAAACGTTCCTTCATAAATACCAGCCTGCTTGGTCACCGTCATGTTCCACGTATCCAGCACTTCCACCTCATACGCGATGCCCGGCTTCATCGTAAAGTTCCGATAGCGCGGCTGATTGAAGCCGTAATAAAACAAATAATAAGTGTCGGCAATGCCAGCCGATGGTGCGTCCCACTCGGATCGCAATGGATTTAGGCCATGCTCCGGCCCTTCCTCCAGCACTTTTCTTAGAAAGGCAATACGCTCTGGGCTTGTGCCATGCAGCTTGCCGCCCTTCGACCACCACAAAATGTCCTCCGGGTGCAAATAGGTCTCTCCATGGCCGACATAGCCGCCGCGAACCGCACCTTCCCAGAAGCGGCGCACCATTTCTTCGCCCGAAATATTGCCCCAGCCCATATCGATATCGCCTTCATAGGCACATTCGTCAATGACGATCGGCTTATTCCAGTCCTTGCGCCACTGGTCGGTGTTCTCCGCCGTCCGGTACACATCTACTCGCTGAACGCTGCAATGCGTCACCCAAGCCCGGGTATAGTCATAAAAACCGAAGCAATTATGGATGGAAATGAGATGCCCGTAAGGATCATTATCCGTAACGATCTGGGCAAAACGCTCCCAGTCCGGCTCCTCCTTCGCCCACATCAGGTCATATTCATTGGCGAGCGACCACCAGACGTTGCGGTAAGCCGCCAAACGCGCTGTAATGTAGCGCAGGTAGCGGTCATCTGCCGCTTTCGACATTTCGGAGAAGCCCCAGCGATCATATGCATGGAACAAAATCAAATCCGCCTCGATGCCCAGCTTCCCTAAATCAGCGATCCGCTGTTCCAAATGGCGGAAATACGCCGGATTAAAGCGCGTGAAATCCCATTGCCCATCTGCCAAGCGCTCATACGGATAAAGCGGCGGTTCATTATCATTAAATAGGTAGGCTTTAGGGAATACGCACATCCGCAGCTTGTTGAACGGCGTCTGCGCGAGCGTGGCGAGCGTCTGCTCCTCAAGCTCCTGCCCTTGATGCGTCCACGCATAACAGGTCGTTCCTACAGGCAAATAACGGCTGCCATCCTCGTAGGAAAAATGATACGTATCCGCCACCCGCACCGGACCGTGGTTACCGGCTTCGGCCCCGCGGCAGGCGAAGCTGCCGGCAATGCCGTTCATGGCGCGGACGCTGCTGCTCGTGCGGTAGCGCCACTCGCCTTCGGCATCGGGCATGAAGCGCACGCGATAGATGCCGTCTCCGTCGTAGAAGCCTTGTACAGTCAGGCTTCTATCGCCTTGGCTGAACACGGCGCTGAGAGCCGCGTCCGTGAAGGGATTGCCATGAGCAGGGCCATGAAGCTCCAGCTCATAAACGTCCCAGCGTGCGGCTTCGCCCTGCGCGAGCAGCTTCGCCGATCCCTCAGCCTCTAGCGGTGCGTCGTTCGGCAGCTGAGCTGCTGAAGCTTCCTTGCTCACCGGATCTAAAGCAGAAGCAGCCTCCTGCGCCGTTACATCCTCTATCACATATTCAATGCCAGCAAGCTCAGCCAGCACTTCCGCCACCCATTCCGGTGAGCGCATTAACGCTTGGTTTGAGGTTGCGAAGCGCGGCAGCGTGTTCATTTTTATAAAAGAAAGATAAGGCGAATGCGCAAGCTCAGGAGCATGCTTCAGCAAAACCTTCCGTCCCTCAGGGCTCGCCCAAATGTATCCGATCTTCGTTTCCTCACTAAAAATCATCCTCGCATCCTCCTATTGGCTGCTGCTTCTAGCCTATTATAAGTTTAGCGAAACAAACTAAACTAAAATGAAACTTGTGATGGACTTTTCCTGCATTCCTATTCCCAATTTAGCAGCAAAGCAGCGACTAGTCAATAAGTTTATATAAATAAAACGCTTTAATTTAGTGTATTAACTAAATTATTTAGCTAAACTACGAATGTCCATTGCTTTTAATGTCCGCTGGATATACACTAAACTTACTAAACAAACGGTTTGAAGCTCGAAGGGAGAATCACTTATTGTGAAAATGGAAGACATCGCCGCCCTTGCTGGCGTTTCGAAATCAGCAGTTTCGCTTGCCTTCAGCGGCAAGCCGGGAATCGGACAAGAAACCCGCGAGCGCATTTTGCAGGTTGCCAAGGACAATGGCTATCTGCCTAAAACACGAGCCGCACAGCCGGAAGCCGCCAGCAAAACGCTGACCTTTCTCGTTTTAGCCAACTCCGGCATCGTGCTGGAGCAATATTATCAGCAGCCTTTTTTCCGCGAGCTCATTCATTACATAGAGGTACGCTGCCGGGCCAAGGGCTATTCGCTGCTGTTTACGTCGATTGACGTCAACGCTTTTTCCAGTGACAGCCATGCCTTGGCGGAGGATATCCGCAGCGATGGCGTCATTTTGCTCGGCACGAACCTCGATAGAGAGCAAATCGCCAGTTTGGCTGAACGCTTGCCCGCGCAGCTCGTCGTGCTTGATACTTGCTTTGAGACGCTTCCCGTCCATTTCATTACGATCAACAATGTGATGGGCGGTTATCAGGCGGGAGAGCATCTATGCCAGCTTGGCCACGAACATATCGGTTATTTGGCATCCAATGTGCGAATCAGCAATTTTGATGATCGGCGCAAAGGATTCATGTCCGCGTTAGAGGAGCGGGGGCTGTCGATCGACGAGAAAGACATTTTTTCCGTCGCCCCGACGATAACCTCATTCCAGGAGGAGCTGAAAAATCAGCTCGCCGCCTATCAAGCGGCCGGGAGCCAGCTGCCAACCGCCTTTTTCTGTGAATGCGACTACATCGCGATCAGCGCCATTAAGACGCTGACTGACCTTGGGTTCCGCGTTCCCGAGGACACCTCTGTCGTTGGCTTCGACAACATTTCTGAGGCGCGCATTGTTTCGCCAGAGCTCACGACCGTACATGTTGAAAAAGAGCGCATGGCCCATCTAGCCGTCGATTTAGCCATTGAAGCGATCGAACAGGACCATGCGGTCAAAACTAAAATTGCCGTCGACACGCAATTTATCGTCCGCCATTCATCCAGCGCGCCATCCTATTGATGACGAATAGCCCTTCCAGGAACGCGTTGAGCGAAAGCCAGGAGGGCTATTTTTTTATATTATTTTGCAAATGCATGATTATGCAGCTTGTTTAGTTCAACCGAGGTGTGTATGCAAAACTTAGTCTGCTTAATGCTGCAAGCTAGAGCCTACTGAGGTCAATCTCATCCCACGATTCATGGTGTGGAGACGCAGCCTACGATTGATGCTGAGCTCGCGCAGTTCGGGTCGGCACGCTCAGACCTTTTTGTGAGGACTCAGGTTCCGCTATTCAGGCTATTGACCCGATTTCAGGCTCTACGCGGACAGGAAATCCGTTATTGCCCTCATTTTGCCGTCAAAATGGCTATTTCAAGCGCATTAGCTGCTCCTGAGTCCGCAAACGGTGCCATACCCTGGATTCTGTTGAAATAGCGGCTGCTGTGTCCGCCAAGCCACTCTTCACGCACGATGTGAATCCCTGAAACAAAAAGAACGAAGCTATCTCTCGGCACGTATGCTCGCACTGATAAAGTCAACGAAGCTATCTCTCGGCACATATGCCCGCACTGATGAGGAGAATGCTGCTATCTTGCAGTACGTATGCTCGCATTGTTGAGGAGCAGCACTCCCGGTAGTACGTTTGCATAGATGCCCTAGGTACAGCGACGATTTTGTTTGTACATATCAAGCCTTATTTGTACGTATACGCCTCAATATATAGCGCCGAGGCATAATCGCCTACCGCAATGCGATACGCAGACTCGTCGCCGTTCAGCACTCTGCCCCGCACCCACTCATTTTGCTCGAATGCTCCTTCCTCCACACGGATCAAGCCGACCTTCGCGCGCTCGCCCTGTTTGGGCAGAAGCTCCACCGAAAAACCGATCCCCGCGAAAATAAAACGATCCTCGGACAGCTCAATAACGAGCCCGCCTGCTGGAGGCGTTCCTTCTGCCGGCCGTTTGTAGGACAGCTTCACATCGTAGCGGGAAAAGGGAAGGATGCAGCCGCCATCGTTTTGCTGGAGAAAGCCGGTCATTTTTCCTGTGCCGCGATTTTGCTGAATCAGCCCGAGCATGCCGCCAAGCAGCTTGTAGCTTTGGGCAAGATAAGGCCCTGTCCCATTCACGACAAAACCGGAAAAATCAATATTCAGCGCCATCATAATGCTGAAATCTGGCCCGCCGCTTGCAGCTTCCTCAGGAAAAAAGCCTTCTACGCCGAACGGCGCAAAGCCTAGTGCATCGTGCTTGCCCATAGCGTAAAACACATTGGCTGCTGAGGAAACATCGCGCCGCGCTTCAGGGATGAACAGCGGATTGCCTTCCTGCGTGTACTCTTGGCATACGTCCGCGAAGCTGGACAAATAAATATCCGGTGCGTATAGGCAAAGGGTCGGTGCCGCAAGCTTCCACATTTTCATCACCTTGGCGACTGGCCCGCCGCTCGGATACGTGCCTGCCCGCCATGGATATTGCTCCAGCCACGCATTGACGAACATCGGCAGCGGATATGATTCACTGCCTGCGCTCGCAATGCGTTCAACCGCAAGCGCGTAGTGGTACGCCATGAACCATTCGCCTGCATCAGCTCCAAAAGCCTGCTCCCAGCTGCCCTGCACGCCATAGGCCTCAGCTAGCTGAGTAGGCACAGCCGCTTCAAATCCAGCGTTCGCCGCTGCTGAATAATCACGCTCACTGCCTAGCAAGCCGATTTCATTTTCCACCTGCATCATGATCACGGTGTGGGTTCCCTCATCAAACGCTTTAAGAAACGCCATCAGGCGCTTGAAAGCTGCCGCATCAGCCGTTACCGCCGCTTCGGACAGCGGAGAAATCGTATCCGAGGGCGAACCATCGGCATAACAGGCACGGAAATACGTTATATAATCCCGTTTTACCCAGCTCGGCACATAGCTGGACTTGCCATTTTTCCATAAGCCAAACCAAAGGAGCACTAAGTGAATCTTTTCCGCACGAGCCTGCTCAATTAACCCCTCAACAAGCGAAAAATCAAACGTGCCCTGCTCTGGCTCGATTAATTCCCAATAGACCGGGGCAATAATTGTATTTAAATTCAGCTTGCGAACTTCCGGCCACACTTTCTCCTGCATATAGGCAGGATTAGAAGCGCTGGAATTATGAATTTCCCCGCCAAGCGCAAGGTAAGGCTCACCATTTACATACAAAGTGGATGTTCCATTCTCGCTCACTAAATGAGGGATCTGCTCCATCGTGTCTAGCTCCTTTCGATTCAACCATCTAAGCATAGAAGCGCGGCGAAAAAGGAGCCTTACTCCATCGTTTTCACCACGCTTCGATTTACAGCTTTACAAAATTCGCTGCTACCTTAGCTCTTAGTCCTTAGTCCTTAGTCCGTACCCCTTAGACCTTCGGCGTTACAAGCAGCTGCACGGGTCCAATCAGCCCACCCGGCTCCTGCTGCATAAAACGCGAGAAGAAATCCTTCTGCTGCTTGCCCAGCGTATTGGTCACTTCAATGACAAGCTGGTTCGTTCCCGGCTTGATGGCCACTCCAGCTGCAAAGCGATAAGGCGGGGCAATCGCCGTACCCAGCTTCACGCCATTCACCGTTGCCTCGGCCGTCTCAAACGCCGCACCTAAATCCAAGTACAACGGCTCGCCCTCGCCATCCCAATCGAATGCAAGCTCATAACGAATCGTTCCGGTGAAATCCGGCAGAAGGTGCGGGCCGTTGATATTTTCCAGCTCGCTCAGCTTGCCGTAGCTTTCAAATACCGGATACTGCAGCGAACCGGAGGTTGAAACCGTCCATTCGCCAGAAAGCTCTACCGGCACACATGCTGTATAATTGGGCAGCGCCTGTACCGTAGCTTGCGGCAGCTCTTCGCCAGACAGCACGATCAAAGTCTCGTAAGCACTCAGCCTAATTCTCAGGCGGTTCACACCAGCTATATGTTCCACATTCGCATCGCTCAGTTGATTGTCAAAGGCGTTATAAACCATCATCCGCGCAGAAGTCTGAAAGCTGACAACCGTATCCACGACCTCATAAGGATGCTCGTTGAAAAAGAAATATACATCGCTGTCCTGATGCCCATAATGGTAATAACGCAAATACGGCGCGGCATCTGCCGTTTCAATATCGTACAAACCTTCATGGCGCAGCGTCGCCGCCAGGTCTGCAAGCGGAACAATTGCTGCGTGCTCCAGCGCTTTCAGACGCTTAAGCTCCGCCGCTTCTCCGCCGCCCTCAATAGTCCGGGCAGGCAGCCCCTCTACAAACAGCACCTTCAGCCCTGCTTCCGCCAGCGCTGCCAGCTGCTCCACGAGCAGTGCCGGCAGCGCTTCAGCATAAGGCACGATGAGGCATTGATACGCCTCATTTCCCACAAGCAGCTCGCCGCCCTTCACCGCGTGCGCTCCTGCTGCCAGAACATCAAACGGAATGACATCGCAATCGATTTGCGCCTGCATCAGCGCCTTAATCGGCTTCTGGATCAGCATCGCCTCAGCGCCTGACCACTCCGCATCCGCATGGTACAGCACCGCCGCCGTCGCATAATGGCGTCCTCCGTTCAGCAAATGGCTGATGCGGTTCGTATAATCATTCAGCTGGCGATAATACCGATATTGCGGATTTTCGCCGCGGGCATATAGATGAGGCGGGCAATCGGCATCCGGGAACTGTTTTTGCGAAAAAGCATGAGGCACGAAATAGTTAATGCCGCGAACGAGCATATGGTCGGTCAGCCATTTCATCAGCTTGAGGCCTTCGCTCCAGCCATAGGCGCCGAATACTTCGCACATCGCCCGGCCCTTTTTCTTCGGATCGATATGCGCCAGTGAAGAACCAAGCTTCGCTAGAGCATAATGAAAAAACTCGCTGTCCGTTTCTCCGGCAATCCATGTAAACGGCACCTCGTCAAAGCCCGGCATAATTTGATGCAGTACAACGTCGATGCCTGCCATATCCTGGCCCCACATCGAGCGGAAGAAATGTCCCGGCCCGCAGCCCAGCCGCGCATGCACATTGTTATCCTCAATGATATGTCCGATATACTCGACGCCGCGCTCGCGGCACCAGTCGCCCAGCTTGCCGCTGAAGTGCTCGGCATACAGCTTGCTGACCGTATTCATGAACGTATAGCGCAGCGCCTCCGTCTGCTCGCCGCCCTCGTACCAAAGCAGCGGAAGCAGTGCCGCGACAGGCTGTCCGAACTCGGCGGACAGCAGCTCCAGCATGTCGTGGCGCCACGGCAGCACGATGCCCTTTTTGCCTAATCGGGAATTGAAGTCAAACGTCGTTTTATCGTTATAGAAGCCCGGCTCATCGGAGAAAAAACCTGCCAGCGTCTGGCCAAAGTCATCCCGATACCGCTCGTAATAACCCTCATAAATCGCGTCGATCAACACTTGCGTTGACTCCGGGACAATCGGATTAATATAGTTCCGCTTCGCTTCCTCCGCGCCTTCCGCCGTCTCAATCAGGACGAAAATGCGCCAGAAGCCTTCGGGAATATTCCAGTAAAGCACATTATTTTGCACGCTGGACGTCAGCTCGATAAATTCGCTAAGCTGCTCAGCAGCATTAATATCCTGCTTCCTTTCACGCTTGACTGCTGCAACCGCAACCAGCTTATCGGCCGGCTGGAGCAGCGTATTAAGCAGGAAGGAGGCTTGCGGAGCTGGGCCGACAGCATCGATATGCCGCTCCGCTACATACGTTCTGCGCAGCTCAGCCGGAGCTTCCTTCAGCTTGCCTGCTGCATGTCCCGTCGGAAAATGGTCGTCATCGAAAAACCACACCTTCATGCCGCGGCTGCGCGCCTCGTCCATAATGATATCGATATCCCGCCACCAGCCGGGACCAAGCATATCTGGATGCGGGCGGGATTCCACGATGACCGCCTTAATGCCTGAAGCATATATGCGCTCCATTTCCTCGCGGATCTGCCCTTCCTCCTCGCCGCGCTGCCACAGAAGAGGCATAATGTAGTTTTCTTCCTCTCCTGCAAGCACACGCCGTAAACGTTCCGCCATCGCCGTCGTCCCCCTATCCTTTTACCGCCCCGATTGTAATGCCTTTAACAAAATATTTTTGGAAAAATGGATACGCGATAAGAATTGGAATCACGCCGACTACTGCAATCGCCATCCGCACGGTGCCGCTTGGCATTTTGGCCATGCTTTGGCCTGCATTGGAGCCAAGGCCGCTGTTCGACAGAAATTGAATATCCGTCAGTATCCGGTTCAAAATGTTCTGAATGCTGAACAGCTTCGGATCTGTTAAATAAACGAGCCCGTTGAACCAGTCATTCCAATAGCCAATCGTCTGGAACAATCCAATCGTTGCCAAAATCGGCAGCGACAGCGGCAGCACGATCGAACGGAACGTTCTGAATTCAGTTGCCCCGTCAATGTAAGCCGATTCTAAAATCGGGACAGGAATGGACGTAATGAAAAACGTGCGCATGAGCATAACGTTAAAGCCATTCATCAGGAGGCCCGGAATAATGAGCGCCCAGATCGTATTTTTAATATCGAGATATTGGGTGTAAATTAAGTAAGTCGGCACAAGCCCGCCGTTGAACAGCATCGTGAAAAAGACGAAAAACGCCAGTGGGTTGCGCAGCGGAATATCTCTTCTCGACAGCGGATAAGCAAGCATGGACGTAATAATTAAGCTCACCGATGTACCTAGAACGGTAACCAGAATTGTAATGCCATAAGCCCGCAGCAGCTCCTGCGATTGATCAAGCAAATAACGGTAGGCCGTCAAGCTGAATTGTTCTGGAAAAAAGGAATAGCCATTGCTGATAATAGCCTGCTCATCGGTGAAAGAAGATATTACCAGCAGGGCGAAGGGCAGCAGGCAGGCAATTGATATGGCCATCATAAACAGGTTGGCTGACCACTGCCATAATTTATTTTCATGCGTCATGTCATTCACTCCTTAGAATAATGCGTTGTCTTTGTTGATTTTGCGTACAATGTAGTTGGCTAGCAGAACCAGAATGAATCCGACCAACGATTGATACAAGCCTGCCGCAGAGGACATCCCGATATCGCCGAGCTGCATCAAGCCGCGATATACATAAGTGTCGATAACGTTTGTCGTATCGCTGAGCGCGCCTGCGTCCATCGGAACTTGATAAAACAAGCCGAAGTCGGAGTAGAAAATCCGGCCGATTGCAAGCAGCGTCATCATTGTAATAACTGGCGAAATGAGCGGCAGCGTAATCGATTTAATTTGCTGCCATTTGGATGCGCCATCGAGCGTTGCCGCTTCATAATATTCCTGATCGATTCCAATAATCGCTGCCAAATAAACGACGCAGTAGAAGCCAACGCTTTTCCACACATGCACAATGGTTAAAATATAAGGCCAGTATTGCGCCTCGCTGTACCAGGAAATCGAATCTAGACCGAGAAACGGCAGCACCGTCTTGTTCATAAAGCCCGTTTCAATGCTAAGCACCGCATAAACCAAATAGCTGACAATGACCATGGATATGAGAAAGGGCAGCAGCACGACGCTTTGATAAAAGCGGGCCATAATTTTACTGCGAATCTCATTGAGCAATATCGCTATTCCTACCGCAATGACCAGATTCAAAATGATAAAGCCGCCATTATACAAAATCGTGTTCCGCGTAATGATGTAGGCATCTGTCGTTTTGAACAAATATTCGAAGTTTTGCAGCCCGATCCATTCGCTGCCCCAAATCCCTTGTGCAAAATTGATGTTTTTGAAGGCGATAATAAGGCCGAACATCGGTGCATAATTGTTAACGATCAAATACGCCAGCCCCGGAAGCATCATTAGAAACAAAGGCAAATAGCGCTTGAACTGTTTCTTTTTCACGTTTGATTTGGCAACCTGCTTTGCCTGCTGGGGAGCTGCCGCTGCCACTGTCCCTTTATTTCCCGTCGTTTGTTCCATAGGTGAACCCCTTCTTTCTTCAGCATGAGCTTGTCGCTGTCTTATACTTTGATGATAGTGCATGCGCCCTTGCGCCCTCTACCGCTCAGACGACTTCTCATTTGCACTATTACGACGCTCCTGCTCCACCATTGAAAGCCCCGTGCTAGACGAAAAAAACAAATAGGCTGTTCCAAGGCCCATTTGCATGACCTTTGGAACAGCCTATTTGTTTTCAATAATAGAATCAGGATTGGGTATGAATCAAAATTTTAGCCTGCGCTTTGTCTTTGATGAGCAGCTCCAGACCTTCCTCAACGAGGTTGTCCAGCTTGATTTTTTTCGTAATGACCTTCTTCACATCAAGGCGGCCCGAGGAAACCATCGCGATGACCTCTGGGAATATATGATGGTAGGCCAATGACGTTTTAATCGATATCTCCTTCACCAAGATGCTGTTCACATCCAAAGTAACCGGACTGGCATAACCAGCAATAATGAGCAGCTGCCCGCCTTTTTTGATGACCTCAAGGGCACTTGTGAATGTCGCCTGAGCGCCTGCTGCTTCAAAGGCCACATCGACGCCGTTCACATGCTGGGCCAAAATTTCTGCAGTTGCATCTGCTTCCAAGCTGTTCACAACCGAGGTTGCGCCAACTTCAAGCGCTTTGCTTAAACGTTCCGGCGAAATATCTACAGCCATAATGCTCGCAGCTCCAGCCGCCTTTGCTGCCATAATCGTTAACAGCCCAATTGGGCCTGCCCCGTAAACGACGACCGAATCACCGATCTTCAACTGGCTTTCCTTAACGGCATGAACGGTGACGGCAGTTGGCTCCATCAATGCCCCTTCCTCAAGTGTTACATTATCCGGAAGCTTATGAGCTTTGCTGGCATTTGCGACTGCATATTGAGCAAATCCGCCGTCGTCCTGCAAGCCAAGGAAAGCAAACGGACTAGCCAGATTGTATTTGCCTCGCTGTACGTAATAGTCATCTTCGGCATACACGATCGGCTCTACAGCTACGCGGTCCCCAACAGCCAGATGGGTTACTCCTTCGCCAAGCTCGGTCACAACGCCCGCAAACTCATGGCCTAGCACAAGCGGAAGGCCGCGGCCTGTAACGGGATGAGGCTCGGCCGATACGCCAAACCCATGATGGTAGGCATGCAGGTCGCTTCCGCAAATCCCGGCCCATTCCACCTTTATTTTCACTTGGCCTGCCGCAGCTGCAGGCTCGTTCACATTTTCGATACGGACATCTTTAGCTCCATAAATAACAGCAGCTTTCATATAAAGCATCTCCTTTAGCAACAAAATGATAGCGCTTATATTGTCTTACCGTTATTGTACTCCTGTTGTTAAATTAAATATAATTAATTATACTTACATTTAATTAAGCAACACTTATGTAAAGGAAGCGGCCTATGAACCTTGAACAGCTAATGTATGTCGTCGAATTGAGCAAATCCAAATCGTTATCCGAAGCAGCGACGAATCTTCATATTTCCCAATCTGCCCTCAGCCAATCCCTCACTAGCCTGGAAAAAGAACTCGGGCTAAAGCTGTTCAAACGTGCCCGAACCGGCACATTGCCTACCGCTGAAGGTGCAGCCATTATAAAAAAAGTGCATGAAGCTGCCAAAATAATCGAGGAAATCCGTCTGGAAGCCGCTAGCAATTTGAACAGCCTGAGCGGCGAGCTTCGCTTGTCCACGATGCCCGCCCAAATGAAGACGATGGTTAAAGTGATCGCCTGGCTGAAAAAAGAGCATCCCGCTCTGCGCATCGAGGTTACGGAGGATGGCTCATTGAATACGCTTGGCAGCGTGCGGGAGGGGATGGCTGATCTCGGGATGATTGCGATGCGGGAAGACAAGCTGCCGATAGAGGGCCTCTCATTCCATTCACTATGCAGGGGAAAAATGGTCGCACTCGTTGGTGCCCAATCTCCGCTTGCCTCCCGGGCTTCCATATCGCCGGAGGAATTGCGGCAATACCCTTTCGTCCTGTACAAGGACGACCATGTCGACCAGTTCATCCATGATTTTACCAGGCAGCACGGGGCTGTGGAGGTGCTGTTTCGAACCGATTACGATGTCGCCATTCAAAGCGCTTTGCTGGAGGGGCTGGCTGTCTCGATCGGCCATGACTATTCCTTCCGGCAAAATGCCAACGAAACGATCCGGCAATTTGCAATGCTGGAAATTGAAGATTTTTTTCAGCAGCCTGTCCACTTTGGCTGGGTCCGGGCGAAAAACCGGCCGAATGCGCCGGTAATGGATTATTTTATCAACCGTTTTGAGCATGAGTATACGTTCAAGTAGGCCACTGCCGTGGGAAACAAGCAGGCTGAAAAAAAGGCCTTATGCCTGGCCTGCCCCCTACGGCAGGCCAGGCATAAGGACACCTGCTCGCGATAGCTACGGCCTCCTCGCTTATTTTCCGCGCTTCGCCTTTTTACATTTCAGGCTATACGTTTTGCCGTATGCTTTGCCATACCGGACGATACGCCGCAGCATCGTCTGATCCGCGAGCAGCGAAAACGGGCATGGATCAGGCACCGTATTCACCTCAAGAATCCACGGCTTCAGCTTGCCGTCAATTGCAAAATCGAGCCCGAGCTCCTTAATGCCGGGAGATGTGCGGCGCAGCAGCTTCGCGGTTCGCAGGGCGAGCCGGTCCATCTGCTTCAGCAGCCGCTTCCGCCTTGCGGGACCCGCATATTTTTTCAGCAAATGTACAGTTGAATAGATCGTGCCGCCCTGGCTGCCGTTTGTGACGATTTTGCGCGGATGCGCGGCTCTGCCGACCGTTCCCGTCGCCTCCCAGCCACCTTGCGGAGCGCGCTGCACCATAAGCCGAATATCGAAGGGACGGCTTTTATGCTTAAGCAGGCGAATGCCCTTCTGCACCAAATAACGCTTCCCCTTCATATCCTTGTGAATCGCACGGTAAGCTGCCGTGTATGTGGTAAAGGTCGATTTTTTCAAGCCTAATTGATACGAGTATTTCGGTTTCGCTTTGCGCTTCTCCATCTTCATGACGCCGCGCCCCTGCGAGCCTCTAGTCGGCTTTACATACACCATTCCATATTGCGCGAGCATGCTGCGAAGGCCGTCCTTAGTCGCCAGCTTCGTCCGCGGGATGTGCTTCTTCAGCGTTAGATCCTTCCGCATCGCAATCGTTTTGCTCCACTTGTCCCCAATAATCCGGCCTTTGGTACGTACACTTTTGCTTCCCTTGCCGCTATGGCTCCTTGCTCGCAAACCCTTCGCTATCTTTCTGTTCCTCGTCACTTTACCCCTCCATTCCAGTCTCCTATTAGCATACGAACCTTTTCAAAAATGGTTGTAGGCCGCTGTCGGCATAGAACGAACCATCATGCAGCGGCTTCATATGCTTAATTAAGGCAGCCTGTCAGAATGTTTGTTCCATTCTAAGCATTTATAAGTTTCATCCTTATATCCGCTTAGAATTCTAGGGCAAAGCCCTTCGCTTGTCCCAGAAGGACGACAAAGTCGTTTTGCTTGGATTTCCAATACGTGACCGCCAGCGGTCCGTTAGTTAGGAGGCATATGCATAGATGGAGCCAAAACATACGCTTCAGCAGCAGCTTGCGCTTATTTGCCATTTTCATCCTTGGTATGGAGAGCTGCTTGCAGAGCGAGGCATTGATCCAAACGCCGCCGTACTGCCACAACTGCCGCTGATGACGGCGGACAAATTGGAGGCGCATTATTTCACGCAGGAGCTGCGGACGGAAGCCGGACTCTCCGTGTACCGTACGTCGGGAACGTCCTCGGGCATACGCAAAGCGATTTATTATTCTCCGGAGGATGATGAGCAATATATCGCCAGCAAAGCGGCCTGCTTCCGGGAGTGGCTGGCAAGGGGCCCGGCAGTTGTCACAAGGGCGCTTGCCGATATGGGAACGGGACATGCGGCTAGCACGGCCATTACGATTTTTCGACAGCTTGGCTTCCAAGCAGACTCGCTTTCCTTCGCCTTGCCGATAGAAGAACATATCAAGCGCCTCGCCACTTTTCGCCCGCAGCTGCTTTATACGATGCCTTCCATTCTCGACGCCATCGCTTCTGCCGCACCAGATCCGAAGGCCTTCGGCATACAAAAAATCATTATTGTCGGCGAAATTGCGCCTCCAGCTTGGCAGTCCAATATGGCTGCGCGGTTCGGCATCATCGCGAGCGATATTCTCGACACCTACGGCTCCATCGAGATCGGCGCCATTGCTTCCTACTCTCACGAGCATAGCGTTTATGTACTGGATGCTGGCATCCATGCCGAAGCGCTCCGTGCAGACGAAGTAGATCCACGCTTTGATACGCTCGAGGACAATGAAACGGTGCTTGTGCTTACATCATTCAAGCGTGCTCTGTTTCCCGCCGTCCGTTATGTCACCTACGATGTGGTTAGGGACTTCGGCACGGTCACGATTGACGGTCGGGCAAGGCAAACATTCAGCTGTATCTCGAAACGGATCGGAACCGATCTGAAGCACGGGGAAAAAATAAGCCTCTACGACATTGAAAGCGTCGTTCAGCAATTCGTAAGCGACGCCGAACTGCGCGTCCGGATTCGCGACAATAAACTGTCCATCCATATTCGCAGCAAAATGCTGGAAGATGGCATGCTTGCCGTTATACAGCAAGCCATTGAGCAAAAAATTGAAGCGATTGGCCAAATGATTCGGGGTCGCATGCTGTCCGGCATCGTGGTGACGCGGGCAGCGGAGGATGAGACGCTTGAGCGGGGAGCGGTCAAGTCGAAAAAACTTTATTTTTAGGAGGCGTTAATCGCCCATGGGAAAAGATTGGCTTTCTTGTATCGGCCAGACGCCGCTCGTCCAGCTATCAAAGCTGTTTGCGAATGATCGCGGCATTACCGTGCATGCCAAGCTGGAAATGCTTAACCCGAATGGCAGCGCGAAGGACCGCTCCGCCGCTCGCATTATTGCTGCGGCCTTGGAGCAGGGCCGCATCGGGCCCGGCTCTGTCATTGTCGAATCCAGCTCGGGCAATATGGCAATCAGCCTCGCCGCGATCTGCTCCTATCTCGGGATGCGGTTTATTAGCGTCGTAGACCCTAGAACGACGCAGCAAAACATCCGCATTATGCGCGCTTATGGCGCCGACATTGAGCTCGTTGAGGAGCCTGACCCGGACACAGGCGAGTTTCTGCCTGCCAGGCTGAACCGCGTTCAGCAGCTGCTTGCCGACATTCCGGGCAGCTATTGGCCGAATCAATACAACAATGAACATAATTATTTGTCTCATTATGAAGGCACCATGCAGGAAATTGTACAGGCGCTGGGCCGCGTCGATTATGTCATTGGCGGCGTCAGCACCTGCGGCACCATGCTCGGGTGCGCGCTGTATGCCCGCGACCATAAGCTGGATACGAAAATTGTGGCGGTCGATGCGGCGGGCAGCGTTATTTTTGGCGGTGTCAGTGGGAGCAGATTGTTTCCGGGCCTCGGAGCCGGCATCATCCCTCCGTTCGGGCAAAACCGATTTATGGACTATGCGATAAAAGTGAACGATGCCGATATGGTTGCTGGCTGCCGGATGCTGGTGAAGCAGGAGGCGATTTTGGCCGGGCCATCGTCCGGCGCCGTTATTTTTGCCCTTCAATCGATGATGCATGAGCTGCCGGATCGCTCTATTTGCACCGTTATTTTGCATGATCGCGGCGAACGCTATATGGATACGGTCTACAATGATGATTGGGCTGAGCAGCAATTCCGCCATGAGGAAGGAGAACGAGCTTGATTTACCTTGGGGAAAAACATATCCGTGCCGCTGGACTCCATTGGCAGGAGCTGGTGGATCGCATTGAAGATGCGGTGCATGTGATGGATAGCGGCGATTATGCCCAGCCGGTAAAGCCTTATTTGCGATACGGCGGCCATGCGGCAAACCGAATCATTGCCATGCCCGCCTATGTAGGCGGCAGCATGCACACAGCCGGCATAAAGTGGATTGCCAGCTTCCCTGGCAACCTGCAGGCCGGACTGCCCAGAGCGCATAGCCTGCTGGTGCTGAATGATGCAGACACGGGCATGCCGTATGCGATTGTCCATGCATCCCTGCCGAGCGCAGCACGGACAGCTGCCGTTAGCGCTGTGCTGCTTCGCCATTATTTGCGTGCGCGCAGCGCTCAGCAGCCAAGCAAGCCGCAGCGCATAACGCTCGGCATTATCGGCTTCGGCCCAGTCGGCCAGCTGCATTACGACATGTGCGGGCAGCTGTTCGGCGAAACAATCGATGAAGCTTACGTTTATGACATTCGCGGAGTCGAGCTGGATGATATCAACCTCGCCGCAGCTGCTGCTGCCGATGTTGTCAGCACTGCTGGTACCGATACAGCCGACACTGGCAAAAATGTCGGACTACGTGGACGAACGAAGGTGGCAGGCAGCTGGCAAGAGCTATACAGCCGCTGCAACGTCATTATTACTTGTACGGTAAGCGACAGGCGCTACATCGATCTTCCGCCCCTTCCAGGCAGCCTGCTGCTGGACGTTTCGCTGCGCGACTACACCGCAGCAGCCTTGAGCAGCGTAAACGCCATCATCGTCGATGATTGGGATGAGGTATGCCGGGAAAACACCGACATTGAGCTGCTGCATAAGGCGCGGGGGCTCGCGAAAGAAGGTACCCGCTCGCTCGCCGATGTCGTATGCCGCAGCGCGCTTGCTGGATTCGACCCGGCTGAGCCCGTTCTATTTTGCCCGATGGGAATGGCCGTCTTTGATATTGCAACAGCGAACTATTGGGTGCAAAAAGCTCGGGAGCTCGGCATTGGACTGGAAATCGAAGCATAGTCGGCAAAACACAAGCAACCGCCGACCCTCACGAGGAGGGTTGGCGGTTGCTTGTGTTTGCGCCAGATTGCTTGGCCTATTTTATTTCGCTGCCGCCCATGCATCAAGCTGCTTCTGTTTTTCGGCTACGATTTTTTCGATTCCTGCTGCTTTCAGCTTGGAGATAAATTCTGGCAGTGTTTTGTCCGGATCAAGCGTACCTGTTTCCAGACCCAATCGGTATTGATTCAGAACATTCGTTACCGAAGCATATTCGGTTTTAACCGATGCGGAATCAAAGGTGAAGCCCAGCGCTTTGGATTTTGTAGCATTTTTGTTGAACTCATCTGTTTCTTTCCAAATATCCGGGTTGTCGCCTTCAAAAGTGTAGGACATAAACTGGTTGCCAAACAACCAGCCTGTATTCGGATTGTAGCCGCTGTTGTTGGCATCTACACCGTCAGCGTATTTAATGACGTTTTCTTGGTCTGTTTTGACATAATGCTTGCCTTCAATACCCCAGTCAATCAGGTTAATTACATCTTTGTCGCTATACATCAGATTTAGGAATTTCATGGATGCCTCTGGGTTCGTCGCGTTGCGCGGAATTCCCCACATAATATTCGTTACCGTTTCTGTTTTGGCTACAGGCTCTGTAATTTCGCCTTTAGCAATTGTCGTGCCGACGAGGCGCGACTCCTGCATTTCAATGCCCGGCTTCAAGTTCGCTACATAAGCAGCGGTACGGCCAGCTTTAATCAGATCGGCGATGCTTTCTTTATTCGTTGCCGCATCCTTTAAAATATACCCGGCTTGGTACCAGCCGCGAATGCGTTTTAGCAAATCGGCATATTCTTGTGTCTCATAATAGTTGACGACCTTCAGGTCATCCTGTCCATTATTAAGCAGCACGCCATAACCGTCGCCCAATTTATCCAGCTTGTACAAATACTCTGCAATGGATGCCCCTGCCGTACCCGGAGCGATTACAGCCATGTTCGGTTCTTTCTCTTTCATAATCTTCATCATGTCTTCCAATGCATCAATGGAGTTGATTTTTGCAGCATCGATGCCGTATTTGTCTGCCAAATCCTTACGGATCAATACGCCATAGTTGAGCGCGAGATCGCGGATCGAAGGCACAGCGTAGATTTTGCCTCCAATGCTGCTCGCTTTAACAAACTCTTCTCCAACGGCTGTTTTGATCCCTTGTCCATATTGCTCAAGCAGGTCATCCAGAGGCAGCAATTGGCCTTTCGCCACTTGCGGGGCATAACCAAGCGTTGGGCTGCTGCCGGTAACGATCAGGTCCAGCTTCTCGTTGCTTGTCAGCATCAGGTTCATTTGCTGATTCCATGCACCGATGCCGATTGGCAGCAGCTTCACAGTCGCATTAATTTTCTCTTTAGTCAGCTTGCTCAGCTCGTCTTGTACCGCCTGCAGGTCCGTAGGCGTGTTGCCAAACGTAATGTACGCAACGGTTAGTTCAGTCGCCGCTTCTGTCTTGCCGCCGGAGCTGTTGCCGCCGGTTGTGCCTGTGCCCGCCTCTCCATTGCTTCCCGAGCCGCCGCCGCCGCATGCGCTCAGCACCAAGCCCAGCACGAGGACCAAGCTGATCATTGTTGTTATCCTTCTCATTCGTAATTCCCCCGATGCTTTATAGTATCGAGATTCGGCTCGTCTCTAACGAGTGAATCTATCCTCATTGTAGAGAATCCCCATACCCGCTACTGCCCCGCAGACGACTTTTTGGTAAGCGTTTTCCGACCATTTCAACGGCCCTGCTGCTCGAGCTCATAGTTTTGCCTGAATTCCAGCGGATTGACGCCTGCGTACTTCTTAAACATCCTTGAAAAATGCGAGAAGTTCGCATAGCCTACGTGAACGGCTATCGCGCTGACCGGCATATCCGTCTGCATCAGCAGCTCCTTTGCTACAAGCAGTCGTTCATTGAGCAAATAATCGGAAATGGACAAGCCTGTTTTCTTTTTGAAAATGCGCGTTAAGTAGTCCGGGTTCAAAAACACATGATTCGCCAGCTCCTCGCGCGTAATTTCCTTGTTCTGATTCAGCTTAATATAAGCAATGACCCGCTCGACTACCGTCTGAGTCTCTTCAACAGACTTCGCATAATCCGCCGCTTTGGTCACAATATGGTCGATCCAGGCATACATGTCCGTCACCGAACGGCTCGCCCGGCCCGACAGCTCAATCGACTCGTCATCGCCAAACAATTGATGGGCCTGAATGCCCTTCAACTGGAGCATATAATACATCATTTGCAGAAAATCCTGATGGAACGTGTGCAGCCGCTTTGCATCAAGCGTTCCCAGCCGAATGCATTCCTTAAGATGAGCGTCTATTGCCGCGAGCAGCTTGTCCTTGGAGCCTTCCTTCAGCAGTACAGCCCACAGGCTTAAATCGGGCAGCTTCATCTCGGGCGTCAGGCTTGATCTGCCGCTAGTATGCAAAACGATATTGCTAAGCGCAACATTGTTCTGATCGAGATTTGCAAGCCGCCTAGCCATCGCCGACAGCTGGTAGCTAGGCACAGGCTCGCCAATGTAACAGGAAAGATCGCAATAGAAGTAGGCATTGCAAGCGGAAATAAACAAGGAGCAGGCATCTCGCAAGGCGGCGAGCTCCGGCTCATCATTGATCTCCATCGGCAGCAGCGCGATGAGCTTGTCTTTTTCCCATTGCACCAAATGCCCGCTTGCGCCATGGTTCAAAATCGTCTCCTCCGCCGCATTGCGCAGGGCGATTTCCATAATTTTTTCATCGCGTACCGACAGCTTTTTGCGCCAGCGCTGAACCGAGATCAGAATTGGCAGATGCCGCAAATGCTCCATATAGGGCAGATAACGCTCGGTAGCCGCCTCTTTAATCGAGGTTTCATACGCTGGAATCGTCTGGTTCAAAATGTCCAGCCAAAACCGCTCCGTCATAATCGGCTGCTGCTTAAACCAATATTGCCCGTATTCGCTGAATTGGGCGAGCTCGCTGTCCTTGTTGATTTTGTCGGTCGCTTTGACAATAACCTTCTCCAGCTCCGCGTAGGGAATCGGCTTGAGAATATAATCCAGGCTGCCGAGCTTCATCGCCTGCTTCGCAAATTCAAAATCAGCGTGGCAGGTCAGAAACACCGACTCCGTCTTCGGGTATTTCTCCCGCACCCACTCCAGCAGCTCCAATCCGCTGCCCTGCGGCATTTCAATATCGCACAGCATCAGATCGATGGCCTGCTGCTCGAATATTTCCTTCGCTTGGCGGATATTATAGGCGGTATACACTTCGCTCACTTGAAGCTTGTCCCAATCGATGGCCGATTCAATTGCCTTGACCGCATGCACTTCATCATCGACTATGAGTACCGAATACATGTAAATTCCCCCTTCGCTAGCTATGTTCCGTCTCTGCATTCATCGGCAGGGTGATTTCAACAATCGCTCCTCCACCATGAGCGTTGGCGAATGATATTTGCGCCCGGCCTTCATAAAGCAGCCGCAGCCGTTCGCAAATGTTCCAAATGCCGACCTGACCGCCTTGTTCCCGCATTAATTTTCTTCCTTCCTGAAGCTCCTTCAATACCTCTTCATCAAAGCCTTTGCCGGTGTCCTGCACGACAATTCGCATTTTGGGTTCATCGGTCGTATCCAGAAGCTCGATGCGAATATGAATATGCACCGCTTCATCCAGCGTTACGGCATATTTTACGGCATTTTCAACAAGGGACTGAATAATGAGCGGCGGCAGGCTGGCATTCATCAAATAATCAGGCGCCTCCATGCTGCTTGTCAGGCTGTCCGGGTAACGCAGCTCCTGAATGCGGACATAATTGCTTACATGATCCAGCTCCTGCTTCAAGGAAACGAAGCTGAGATTGCTGCGAAACATATAGCGGAAATAGCCTACCAGACAGAGGGTCAGCTCCTGAATCAGTTCATAATTGCGCACCTGGGCAAGGCTGTACATCATATTAAGAGAATTCATGAAAAAATGGGGATTGATTTGCAGCTGCAAATGCTGCAATTCCGCCTTTTGCTTGCTCAACTGCTCCTCGTATACATCAATTCGCAGCTGCTGAATATCCGCCATCATCGTATTGAACGTTTCGTTAACTAGCTTGAACTCCTCGGCGCTAGGAGCGGCCTTGATTCGGACGTCCAGATTGCCTTCGCGTATCCGCTTCATCGCCGCCAAAATCCGGTTCAGCGGGAGCAATATTTCCCGGCGCAGCATGAGCAGTCCAAGCGGTAAAATGATCAGCGAGCCTAGCGCAACAAAGGTAATCAGGCTCCGCAAATAAGGGAGATTTTCAAGTATTTTTTCATCCGGTATAACGGCTACCAGATTAAAATCCCCCCGAAGCGAAGGGGAGCCTACGACAAGAAACCGGGTTTTATCCCCGGTCATATAATAATCAGCCAAGCTATGATTGAGCTCAATGCCATGATCCTGAAGCAGACTAGATGTCGTTAGCGGAATACCGCCGCTCGTCGTCAGCAGCGACTGTCCCTTCTCCCCCAGATCGATCAGCCCCAATGCGCCAATTAATCGGTTCGCATTCACCCAGGCACCAATGTAGCTGCCGCCCGATTCCACGATATGATAAATATAATATTGATTGTTCAACTGCGTAATTTTCCAATCGGCAGCATGCAGCAGGCTCCCGTTGCTGTTCTTATCGAGCATCAGCTGGTTTAAGAACACCCGCATCCGTTCCCGTTCCTCAAAAGGCCTGCCCACTTGCGGACTAAGCATTAATTCCTTCTCCTGATCCGAATATACGAAAAAAGCATCCATGCTTTTATAAATCGCCAGCGCTTGCGACAGCTTGTTGGACAGGCTGATTTTCGCCATATAATATTCATCTGGCTGCCTTGTCGTGCCCATTACGAGCAAATCCGGATCAACAGCGGCGATGCTGTTCACATATTGATCCACATCCTCCAAGCTCTGGTCGATCTGATCCATATACAAGGTCATCATATTCCGGTTCGAATTGGCCACCTGATTGCGCACGACATCAATCGAATAGAAGCTGTTATACAGCAGCAATACAATAAGCGGCAGTGTAAACAGCAGAACACTGGTGATCAATCTCGTCCGGATCGAGCTCCACGATAAAATTTTCAATCGACTGTTCATTCACAAGCCCCCCGTTCTCCGCGACTACATCGATAATAGGCCATAATATCAATGCCATTATCATGAAACTTAGCACGCTCTAGGAAGGAAGATCAATCTTTATCGGGAAATTTGTCGAAAACCTTGTCGAAAATCGCTCCCAGCTGCCATACGCTTCCTTCTATGCCTCTATTTCATATTTGAACCAGTCGAAATACGCTGGCGCTGTACTGTTTTTTCCATTTCCCGTTGCATAAAGTCCGGCATACACACCTGTAAAGCCGCCAGCTACCTCTTTGGATAACATGGCACATTCTCCCGTTCCTAATACATGCGTCTGCCCATCCGGTACTGAATAGGTAAACGTATAATGGGTTTCATTTGCTGCAATGCCAAGCTCGATAAGAGAGTCGTTGTAATCCGCAGAATGCTCCACTTTCCAAAGGCTTCCGATCCGGCGGCGCAAAATCACCTGATTTTTGCCCTCCAGCCTGGCGAGTGCAATTTCATAATGGTAGCGCTCATTCATGAGCACCGTCATCCCCGCTTCCTCTCCATCTTGCTGCGGCTGAAATGCCATTAAAGTCGACCATTTTGCCTTAAAATGCTGCTGCCGCCTCCCAACAAATGCAGGCGACTCCGCATCGTCCAGCGTATAGGCGCTGCCGTGCAGCGCAAGCCAGCCCGGTCGCTCCGCAAGCGACCAGCTTGACTCGCTCGGATTCCGCAAAAAATTCCAACTGAGTGCGAGCTGCGGTTGATTGAAATGATCCAGCTCCTGCCATGCTTCCTGCTCGCTGAGCGGCAATGACGGCGCCTCCAGCTCTAATGCCGCCCGGCCGTGGCTGCCAATGATCGGCCAGCCGTCCGCAGTCCAGGTCACTGGCGCGCCAAACGTTTCGCGGCCCAAATGATGCGCCGCCGGGTAGCCTATCGGGCGGATGCCAAGAAACACCGCCCACCATTCCTGCTCGGAAATTTGGATAAGCTCGGCATGTCCGGTCGCCTGTATCGGGTTATCGGTGCTGCGCTGCGTCAAAATCGGATTATGCGGGCAGCTTTCAAACGGGCCAAACGGCTCCTTGCTCCTCGCCGCAGTGACCATATGCCCGTATTCGGTACCGCCTTCGGCAATGATGAGGTAGTACCACGCGCCGATTCGGTAAAGATGCGGCCCTTCAGGAAAGGAACCGCCTGTTCCTTCCCAGATCAGCTTCCGCTCGCTAAGCAGATGACCCGACTGCAAATCCAGCTCTGCCTGGTAAATGCCCGGAAGCTCACCGCCAAACATAACGCTCGTTCCGGTAATATAGACTTTCCCATCCGCATCGAAGAGCAGCGACGGATCGATACCCGGCCAGTCCTCAAGCCATACCGGCTCCGACCAAGGACCCTCCGGGCTGTCCGCCCAAACGTAAAAATTTTTGACTACCGATACATTCGTCGTAATCATATAGAAGCGCCCATTGTGATGCCTTAGTGTCGGCGCAAAAATCCCTCTGGAGCTTGGGCTTCCGTGCAGGGGTACTTGGCTTTCTCTCGTCAGGCAGTGCCCGATTTGCCTCCAGTTGACCAAATCCGTACTATGAAAAATCGGAACGCCTGGAAAGTATTCAAACGAGCTCGTCACCAAGTAATAATCGTCCCCGACACGGCACACGCTCGGATCAGGATAAAAACCGCTTAATATAGGATTAGAAAATAGCATATTTAGTTCCTCCACTTGAAGGGCAGTAACCCAGCTCTCGGTTGTTTACCAGGCTGCTCATCTGTTTTTCTTCATTGTAGTCTGGCCTTCCCTCGCGCTGCCGCCGCTTGGACGACCTATCACTGCCAGTTTCACGACTTTTTTAGCGGCTTAAGTGTCCGGAGGCTGCTGTTCCACGCCAAAAAGCCTCCCATCCCCGCATGGTGATGCGGTTCAGGAAGGCTTGGGCCTTCGGCTATTCCAATCTATGATTCATTTTACCCTTCCAGCCATACCGTCTTATCGGAGACGGATGTCCGCTTCGCTTCCAGCGGCTGCATATCTGGATATCCGAGATAAATAAGGGCAACAAACTGCTCCTCCGCATCAAGGCCAAACGTATCCTTCATTAGCGGATGGTACATCGGCTCGCCTGAGCGCCAGATGGCGCCCAGCCCATTCGCATGGGCAGCGAGCAGCAGGTTCTGCACAGCGGCTTGCGCCGCCGCCAGCTCTTCCGCATACACAGCGCGCGGGTCCTCTGCCGGCGAGCATACGACGCCAATGACGACAGGCGCACGGTAGGCTTTAGAGCGCTCCTTCGCCAGTCGGTCCTCAAGAGCGGTACCTATGCCAGTCTCCAGCGAAGCCAGCGCAACGCGCGCGTAGCCTTCGCCCAGCTTGGCACGGCCCTCTCCTGTCATGACGATAAATTTCCATGGCTGCGTATTATGGTGGCTCGGCGCCCAGCTAGCCGCCTCCAGCAGCTTTTCAATGAGACGGCGATCAATCGGGTCCTGTTTGACCCTTCCGATTGTACGTCTTCCCCTTATCGCTTCTTCCACTTGCATGTCCATTCCCCCATTCCTCCATTTAAGCCTTCAACCAGGCCGCATACTCGCCATAGCCCTCTGCCTCAAGTTGATCCTTTGGAATAAAACGCAGAGCTGCGGAATTAATGCAGTAGCGCAAGCCGCTCGGTCCAGGACCATCATTAAAAACATGTCCCAGATGCGAATCAGCCGCCTTGCTGCGGACTTCCGTGCGAATCATAAAATGGCTGATATCGCGGTGCTCCGTCACTTTCGATTCCTGAATCGGCTTCGTAAAGCTTGGCCAGCCGCAGCTGGAATCGAACTTGTCGCGCGAGCTGAACAGCGGCTCCCCCGATACGATATCCACATAAATGCCTTCTTCTTTATGATCCCAATATTCGCCGGTAAATGCCCGCTCCGTGCCGCTGTTTTGCGTTACTTCGAACTGAATAGGCGTCAATCGCTCTTTCAGCTCTCCCAGACTCTTCTTATATTGCCAATGGTTTGCGAGGAAATCCTCACGTCCAGAGCCTTTGCGGTAAGATTTGTAGCGCTGCGGATTTGAACGGTAGAAGCCTTGATGATAATCTTCCGCCAAATAAAAAGGCTGCGCCGGTTCAATCGGAGTTACGACGGGCTTATCGAATCGGCCGCTTGCATCAAGCGCCTTCTTCGAGGCTTCCGCCTTCACCCGTTGTTCCTCGCTATAATAAAAGATGCCGGGACGGTACGATTTGCCGCGATCCGCAAACTGGCCAGCCAGATCGGTCGGATCGATCTGCTGCCAAAAAACATCAAGCAGCTTCTCATAGGGGAAAATCGCCGGATCAAATGTAATTTGCACCGCTTCGGTATGGCCTGTCGTCTCCGAGCAGACTTGTTCATAGGTTGGATTCGGCACATGACCGCCTGTATAGCCCGATACTACCTCGATAATGCCGGGCATCTCCTCGAATGGAGAAACCATGCACCAGAAACAGCCTCCGGCGAATATCGCCTTTTCATATGATGATGACTCATTCTGGGTTTCATTAAACTCAACTGACATGTCTATACAGCCTCCTTTACAGGCTTGCTTGCAGCCGCTGCTGCTATACAATTGCCTGACCCTTATTATACCTCAACTGCCAGCCTCCGCAAAAGGACAACAAGACCTGCGCCCTATTCTTTGTTACAATGTAGTGACACGCGCAACAAAATGGCTTTTTTTCCGTCCAATACTATAGCCGTACAAGTCAGGTTACGATTGCAGTTCGTTCAGCCTCGTTGCAGCACACAATATGACTTTCTAAAATGAGGTGAACGTTAAAATATGAGCAACTTGCAAGAAGCTGAGCTTTCCAGCCACCATGAGCCGCTGCGGCGGCGCAAACGGAGCAATCGCGCTTTTTTCGTATTCGTTATCGTCTGGATCATTCTTATCTCCGGCGGCATTATGGGCGCCAAGTGGTACAGCGACAAAATCCAGCGCGAAGTCGCAGCGGATCTGGAGCGCCAGACGTCCGCGCAAATCGCGGCGATGCAGCAGGACTACACGCAGCGGATGGACAAGCTGGAAGCATCCTATAAGGAGGAGCTGGCCCAGCTCGATGCCAAGGTGGATGCCTTGAATGAGCTGTTGACCTTTACGAAGGATAATGCCGATTCCAAGACCGACAACAGCAACAAGCTGTATACCCAGCTTAATGAAGTGAAGAAGAAGCTAAACGAACTGCAAAAAAATCTGGATGTGTTGAAATGAATGTATCCGTAAAAGCACTCAATAGGACGATGCTGCTCGCGTGTACCCCTTTTCTCGGCATGCTGCTTTGGCTGCTGCTGTCGGAGGTGGCCGTTGAGCTGTCTACTACTGCTTTTCCCGTTCACGAGGCTGAAACGCAGCGGCAGGAGCCCGCAGCCTTCACCTCGAAGACAGCGGCGGGACTGGAGCAGGCTCGTACAACAGCCGAGCAGACGGGAAATCTGATTAAGAAGGAAATTACGCTATATAATCGGACCAATGCGGAAATGAAGCAAATCGCCAGCACCGCAGCTGCCCAAGCCCGCATACCGCTTGAAATTTACGACCAGCTCATTACGAGCAAGCTTGGAGCACCGTCGGCTACCGTTAATACGGACAAGCTTCGCGCCCAGCTCTTCCAAATCAAGACGCAAAACTTTCAAAGCTATGCGGTGAAAATCGAGCTGAAATCAGACGATGCGATGAAAATGTCGCTCGGCGGTGACAAGTATGGCGGCGCGGAGACGACGCTCGCAGCGGTGAAACGCCTCGGCGCGTATATCGGCATCAATGCTGGCGGTTTCGCAGACGCCCAGGGCGTTCGCTACCCGCTAAGCACGACGATGATGGACGGCGAATATGTGAATGGCTTCGAGCCGTCGTTTGCCGATTTATTTTTTGTCGGCTTGAACGAGGATAATGAGCTCGTCGGCGGAAAATTCACGAGCAAGGCGCAGCTCGACAGCCAGCATATGAAGTTTGGCGCATCGTTCGTGCCTGTTCTGCTGCAAAACGGTGCCGCCATGCCGATTCCCGATAAGTGGAAAAACAGCCCGAAGCGCGCACCGCGCACGGTCATCGCGAACTACAAGGACAATCAGCTGCTACTTCTCGTTGCCGATGGCTATAACGAGAATGGCAGCTCCGGCGCGACGCTGGAGGAGCTGCAAATTTTACTTAAGCGCTACGGCGCCGTGAATGGCTTCAATCTCGATGGCGGCGGCTCCTCGTCGCTGATCTGGAACGGCAGCGTCATTAATAGCCCTTCCGATCGCCAGCTCCGCAAGCTGCCAACGAGCTTCCTGTTTTTCAAGTAATGGCTTGAACGAATTTCTCTATCCTTATTAAACGTCAAAAAAAGCGTTCAACCCTGCTGCACGAGCGGGTTGAACGCTTTTTGTTGTTTATTCGCCGCCCATGAATACGTAACGCCCGATGACAAGCACGGCGAGTATCCACATGAGCCAGTGAATTTGGTATTTTTCCTTGGCTTTGCCTGACAGGTTGGCAACCGAGGCCAATACAACGTACGATACGATACCGAACGAAATGCCGTTCGCAATATTGTACGTAAATGGCATCAAAGCGAGCGTCAAAAATGACGGAATTGCATAAACCATATCCGAAAAATCAATTTCCTTGATCGACTGCATCATCAGCACGCCGACAATAATGAGAGCCGCATTCGTAGCTGCTGGAGGCACAAGTGCAACGAGCGGCGAGAGGAACACAGCCAGCAGGAAGCAGATACCTGTCGTAACCGAGGTAAGGCCTGTACGTCCGCCCTGCGCGATACCGGAGGAGCTTTCCACAAACGCTGTCACTGTGCTCGTTCCGAGCATTGCGCCGCCGCTAACGCCGATTGCATCGACGAACATCGCTTTGCCGATGCGCTTCTTGCCTTCCACCGGATCTTTCATGTAGCCAGCGCGGTTTGCCGTGCCGACAAGCGTTCCGAAGGTATCGAACAGCTCGACGAATGTAAACGTCAGAATGACGGTCACGAGGCCAACTTCCAATACACCAGGGAAATCAAAGTGGAACAAATTCATTTTCGAAAAATCAGGCACCCATGTTTGTCCGCTCAGCTTCTCGCTGACGTTCACCTGACCAATAGCAATCGCAATCGCCGTCGTGAGCAAAATCCCCCACAAAATCGCCCCAGGAATGCGAAGCACCATCATTATCCCGATAATGAACAGCGCCACAACCGTAAGTGCTACCGTACCATTGTGCAGGCTGCCGAGGTGAATGACCGTCTCCGATCCCGATACGTCGGTATAAGCTCCCTGCTTAATATCCGTGAAGCTGGATACGGCAATCGTCATAATGCCGCTGCCCTTAAGGCCGATAATCGCGATAAACAAGCCGATACCGACAGTAATCGCATGCTTAAGGCTGTCTGGCACGGCTGTAATCAGCATTTGCCTGATTTGAGTCACGGTCAAAATAATAAAAATAATACCCGAAATAAAAACCGCTGTAAGTCCCATTGCGATGGAAATCGGTTTTCCAGTCGCCTGTGAAGAAATAACCGTAGCTGCGAAATACGCATTAAGCCCCATTCCTGGTGCGAGAGCTACAGGGAAATTAACGAACAGCCCCATGGCAATCGTGAAAATGCCTGCTGACAGTGCCGTGGCCAAAAATACGGCTCCCCAGTCAAATCCGGCTGGTGTGAGCACAATCGGATTAACAGCCAGTATGTACGCCATGGTCATGAAGGTCGTCAGTCCTGCCATAATCTCCGTACGAATGTTCGTACCATGCTCTTTCAAGCGAAAAAATCGTTCCATCGCTATTCACTAGCCTCCTAAAGTCAAATTATACTGCGCACTGAT
Source organism: Paenibacillus sp. BIHB 4019 (assembly GCF_002741035.1). Taxonomy (NCBI): domain Bacteria; kingdom Bacillati; phylum Bacillota; class Bacilli; order Caryophanales; family Paenibacillaceae; genus Paenibacillus; species Paenibacillus sp. BIHB 4019. Next base: position 988,586 of record NZ_CP016808.1, read on the forward strand.
GCATCTATTTTTAGAAACTCATTTTAATCAATTGCTTCCTTGTTTGTCAATGATTTAAAACGAACATTTACAATAGGCGTTCTTTAATCATTCGGGTTTCATTGTGAATTTTCTGATAACGGCCCTAATTCCGTTCCTTTAATCGCAACCTTCCGAAAATGAAAGCGTTTGATGAAAATGCCAATAACAGAAAAAAAATGCCCCTTCGGATAAGATGTCCGAAAGGGCATTTTTTTATCTATTTTCGTTATTATCGGCCTCCGCCTTGAGGTCTTCCGCCTCCACCGCCGCCGCCGAAGCCGCCTCCGCTGTTGGCAGTCGTTACGCCGGATTCATTCAGCCAAGTTACACTGCTTGAGACTTCGAAATCGGTCACTTTCGTTCCGCCTGTATAGGCACCATCCGTATACAGGCCATCTGTATTACTGCCGGTCGAGCTTCCGCCTGTGTAGAGGGTGTAGGAACCGCCTTGCGCAAGCTCCGGTGAGCTAATGACTACAGATTGATAGTTTTTCGATGGGGCAAAGGTCATAATCGTGTTGCCGTCGCTATCTTGAAGATGGACTAATGTTCCTGCTTGCTGAGCTTGAGAGAACGTCATGCTGATGGTGAATTGGCTGGATTCTTCAGAAGTAGCCTGAGCCATTCCTGAGCTTCCTGCTGCAACCAGCGTTCCTCCGCTAATGTTAAAGGTGCCGTCGTAGTCCAATGCACCATTGCCGTTCATAGTTGGACCATTCACACTTACAGTGCCACCCGTCATTGAAATCGAGCCGTTCGAATCAAGGCCATCGCCAGCAGCATCTACATTTACAATTCCGCCGCTAATGGTGAGCAGGTTATTAGACGAAGCGCTGAACTGATCAGCCCGGCCACCTGCCGCCTCGCTCGTTTCATCACTGCCGCCTGCTACATTGATGCCGTCATCGGAAGCAACGACATGAATCTCGCCGCCGGAGATCGTAATGTTTGCTCCTTCAATGCCTTCGTAACTTTTCGTGATGTTAATGCTGCCTCCGGCAATCGTTGTCAGTGCGTCGGCATGAATGCCGTCATCGCCAGTCGCGATTTCAAATTCTCCGCCTGTTACCGTCACATTGCTGTTGCTGTGCAAGGCATCATCTGCGGAATCAATCGTAAACGTACCGCCGTTGACCGTCATATCTCCGCCCGCCTTCACCCCTTTAGCACTCGTTGATCCGGTTTCCGTCGTTTCCGTAGTTGCTGTCGCCGCTGCGTCGGCAGATGTGCCGGCTGCCGAAGTGGCGTTCATTCCGCCTCTTTGCATGCCCATGCCGCCTGGTCCTTCCTCCTGCTTCACTTCACCGTTCACGTTGCCTCCCCCTGTTACGAGGTTAAAGGTGCCGCCATCCACAATCAGTTCCGTTTCAGCTTGAATGCCGTCATTGCCAGCTTCAATGGTGAACGTTCCACCCGCAATAGCGATAAATCCACGGCCCTCATCCGTATCATTGGTCGATTTAATGCCGTCTCCTTCAGCTTTAATCGTTACCGTGCCATCCTCAATAGCAACCATATCCTTACCGACAATGCCGTCGTCTGCAGCCGTGATGTCGATGGTTCCAGATACGATTTTCAAATCGTCTTTGCTTGTGATTCCATCATTGTAGCTTGCTACTACTGACAGCTTGCCCGTACCATTAATCGTCAGATCCGCTTTGCTGAAAATAGCTGCGCTTGGCTCATCCGTAGCAGCATCCGCGAAAACGTAAGTTGCGCCATCGGAGATCGTGTTTTCCGTACCTTCCTGCAGCGTAAGGACTACATTACCCGCTTCCTTGATGTAGATTCCAGCGCTGTCGTTATCATGAATGTTAGCTCCATTAAGCACGAGATGAACGTCCCCGTCATCCTGTACATCCACGACAACTTGCCCGTCGCTCAGTGTTCCGCTTAGCACATAGGTGCCGGCTGCCGAAATCGTTACGGTGCTGCCCGAAGCTTTTGCACCCGAGCCGGTAACAGCTGCGCTTGTTCCGTTCAGCTTAATGGCCGTCGACGTCTCGGCACTCCAATCCACCGCCTTGTCCGCCTCATCGAACGTAACTACATCCGATACGGCAACGCTTGCTGGCGCAGCAGCAGTGGTCTCGCCGCTTTGCGAACTCGCCGCAGCTGCTGCGGTAGTGGCTGATGTAGTAACCGCTGCTGTTGTTGATGCTTGCGATGAAGTACTGCAAGCCGATAATACGACCGAGCAAATGAGCAAAACTCCTAGCATCTCGCGAAATTTATTCTTTTTCATATGAATCATCCTCTCGGGTTTGGTTTGTTTAAAATATAAGAATTCATAAGTTTCACCCTTATAATCCGCTTATATTTCATCGCGAAACGGCAGCTTTGCCGTCAGAGGACGGCGACAGCCGTTTACGCTTAATAGTCATACGTGGTCGGGCTCATCGTTAATGAAATGTCCAGATTGCCGTTTCTGCAGCGAATCGCATCGAGAAATTCCTTTTGATTCGTCTGCTCATCAATGGTCACGGTGTAAACCAGCTCATATAAGCTGCCTAGCTCCGTCGTCCGAATCTTGTTAAGCGCGTAACCCACTTTGAATTGGGCAAAAACTTCAGCAAATGCTTCTTCATACCCCAGATTTTCCGGGATCGTTACTTTCAGTACTTTTTGCAGCGTCTTTCTTACGCCAAATTTAACGCGGTTAAGGATAACCATAAGTACACAAAGGATAATCGTGAACAAAATCGCGTAACCGAACGAGCCAACTCCGCAGGCAAGCCCTGCTGCCATGGTGAACAATACAAAGGTGATATCTTTAGGATCGCCCGGCGCGCTTCTAAACCGGATAATCGAGAATGCTCCTGCAAGGCTGAACGCTCTAGCAATATTGCTGCCGATGAGCAAAATGATAATGGCCACGATGACCGGCAGCAGCACCATTGTCAGTGTAAAGCTTTGCGAGTAGCCATTCGGGTTCGTTTTCATATAGGTGTAGCTGATCATTCCGCCAAGAACAAGGGATAACAAAATCGTGATAACGGCTGAGCTAAAGGTCAAATCCGTTGTCGTAAGCGTTGTGGAAAAAAGTGAATCAAGCATAAAGGACACTCTCCATTTCTAGCTTGCTGTTTTTCAGCATTTTTTTGTATTCATTGCCGTATTTCGAAAAGCTTGTGCGATACATTTGATGCTCGGACAGCATTCTCGACAGCCACATCGGAATCGTCTTCTCTGCCTTCACTTCCATGAGCCATTGTCCAGGCTGCAGCAGCGGTTCGCCATAATTGCCGCTCTCAAGCCTCAAATCATATCGCCGGCAATTAATATTCGTATCGAAGGTAATGCGGAGGTCGCGATTCTCTTTGCTGAACAGCGCCTTGCGGTCGTAGCCCAGATACACTTTAGGCTGCAATTCATATTGCTGAAGAAAATATGTAATTTCCTGCAGCACCTGCTTGTTCATGTACCCCTGCAACTCTGGCTGAAGTCCCGTACGGACAAATTCATAGGCTTCGTTCAGCTTCAGTCCCGTTCTTCTTTTGTTAACAAGACCAAATACCTTTTTCTTAATTTCCAGATAAACCTTCGCATCCTCCTTAGGAGTGCCGTAAGCTCGGAGGCGAAGCTTTTCCTTATACTTCGGCTTGGACAGGCTGTTGCGAATCAAGGCATCATGCTCGGTGTCATAATACAAGTTGGTGATGGAGTAAAATTCATGCTGCTTGTTGTAATCATCCAGCTCCATGTATTCCAGCAGTTGAAGGTAGAAATTGCGGTAGGCTTCACTATCGAGCAAATATTTGTTTTCGTATCGGTTGAAAACCTCAATTGCCATATTGTTCAAATCCTCTCTATTTGATCTCGCATGTTATTCGCTTGGCGATCTGGTTCGTTGTTTGCTCCCTGTTCTCGCTTGCTATATTCGTATCTTAGTCCCCAAACCTTTAACGAAACTTAAATGAATTTACAAAATTTTAAAAGAAGGGTGAAGATCATGCTTCGCTCCATGAAAAGATCAGCTTCCGATCGCCATTCCCCTTTCCGCTGCAAACATTAAGGTTGACTAAAGGTAATCCTGATATAATGGCCTTATTAAAAATATAGGAAAGAATATCATTTCGTTATCCTTTTTCTATATTTCTCGGAATGAAACGCGCCGCGCCGCCAAGTACGGCAACAGCCGTTTCACCTTCATACACAACCTCTATATAAAGGATGACTGGCCATGAGAATTTTAATTGTAGAAGATGAGCTTCATTTAGCTGAAGCATTAAGCCAAATATTAAAGAAGCATAATTACTCCGTTGATGCGGTCCATGATGGCGTTTCCGGGCTCGATTATGCGCGGAGCGGCATTTATGATTTGCTGCTGCTTGATATCATGATGCCTGAAATGGACGGAATCAGCGTATTGACCCAGCTTCGCAAAGAGGGCGTATCCACCCCCGTCATTCTGCTGACCGCAAAAGGGGAAATTACCGATATGGTGGCGGGGCTTGATCATGGGGCGGATGACTATATTGCCAAACCTTTTTCATCCGAGGAGCTGCTTGCCCGAATACGGGCTGCATTAAGACGCAAAGGCGAAGTGCTGCCCGAGGATGCCTTAAAGTTCGGGGATATCGAATTAAACACGTCGAATTTGAAGCTTTCCGTTAAAGATAAAGAAATCAAGCTCAATTTAAAGGAAAGTGCCCTATTGGAGCTGCTGATCGTGAGGAAGCAGGCAATCACCTCCAAGGAGCTGATTATTGAGAAGCTTTGGGGCTTTGATTCAGAAGCGGAGCACAACAATGTGGAGGTTTATATCTCTTTTTTACGGAAAAAGTTTACGTTTCTGCATTCGTCCGTACGCATTAACACGATTCGAAATGTAGGGTATGTATTAGAGGTGACCGCCTAATGTTCACGAAGCTCAGAAATCGATTTCTTATCGTTAATCTGGTCATCATTTCGGTGGTCATGCTGATCGCCTTCGCTTCCATTTACGTCATTACGTACCGGAATGTGCAGGCAGATATCAATGATGAGATTCACCGGGTAGCCGATTTTTATCAGAAGCCCTCAGGCGGCTCTGATTCTTCGCCCTCCGGCAGGCATAAGGGCGATTCTCCTTCTGCACCTATGGATAACGGGGCTATAGATAATGGTTCTATGGATAGCGGGCCTATGAATAATGGGGATTCACGTCCAGACCGTTCAGTTGCTTTTTCGCTGAAAACAGATGCCGAGTGGAACATTACAAGCACGACCTCTCCATTCGAAATGGACAGTGATTTTTATGTCGCTGCGGTGCAGGAGGCTTCGGCAGTCACTAAAAACACCGGGCAGTTCAGCTTGGATGGGAGCCACTGGGCTTTTCTCAAGCAGCAGACGAATGAAGGCTATAATCTGGTTTTCCTTGACGTTACTGCCCAGCAAGATATTTTGACCAATTTAATTTATACGTTTTCTGTCGTTGGGCTCGCGATGCTGATCATCTTGTTTTTCACCAGCCGTTTCTTCGCCAATCAGTCGATCAGACCCGTGAAAGAAGCGTTCGATAAACAGAAGCAATTTATTGCCGATGCTTCGCATGAAATGAAAACACCGCTTACGATCATTAACACCAATACGGATGTGCTGCTCTCCAACAGTGAAGATACCATTCACAACCAAGCGAAGTGGCTGCACTACATCAAATCAGAAACGGAAAGAATGACGAAGCTGACCAATGACCTGCTGTATTTAACGGAAATGGATGATGCCCGAACAAGCATGGTCTACAGCAAGTTCAATATGAGTGATGCGGTTGAAAATATTATTTTAACGATGGAAGCTGTTATCTTTGAGAAAAATGTGTCTCTGGACTACGACATTGAACCAGATTTAATGGTGCAGGGCAGCGGGGAGCAGATTAAGCAAGTCGTGATGATTTTGCTGGACAATGCTGTCAAATATACGAGTGCCAAAGGAACGGTCACCATGTCGCTCCAGAAGCAGCAGAACGATATTGTGCTGGCGGTCACCAACACCGGCGAAGGAATTGCCGCCGAGCATCTGACCCGCATTTTTGACCGGTTTTACCGTACCGACTCCTCCCGGGCGCGCAAGCAGGGCGGTTACGGCCTTGGCCTGGCGATTGCGAAGTCCATTGTCGACCAGCATAAAGGGAAAATTTACGCGAAAAGCACAGTAGGCGAGTCTACAAGCTTTTATGTTCATCTGTCTTGAGCGGATTAGGCGGGGTTAGCAGCAAGTTGCTCCTCTGCCCTGCTCCATCTGGAAACGCGTACAAAAAAGACTGATGAGCATTCATCAGTCTTTTTTGGCTATTTTGCAATCGTAAAGGTATGCTCGACTATTTGGTAGCAGGGTTGTCCGCTCCATCTGGTTGTGCGCTCGCGATTGAACTTTGGTTGCCTTGTAGCCGATTCAAGTTGTCCGCTGCTGCTGCGTTTGACGCCAATGTGCTGCTGAACATAATACTGATCATCAGCATGCTTGCTGCTAATGTCTTTTTCATAGTGGTAGCCTCTCATTTCTGTCCCATATGGATGTGAACAATATTCATTATAGACATGCAACCTTAAATGGATATGAATTTTCGAACATTTTTTATGAATCCTTGCAAAAATGCTGGCTTGCAAAAAAATGGGTCGCGCTTAGTCCTCCAATCATATTGTCATTTTATGGTTGAGATGATACGCTTACTTACAGCAGGCTATTGAACTGGAGGAGAATGATGATGAAGATGAATAAAGGGTTATTTTCCAGCCTTCTTGTTTTGGCGGTTACTTCAACCCCTTTTGCCTTTACAAATGTAAGCGCAAACAATTCAAGCTCCGAATCTAAGCAGCCCTCGTACTCATTAGTTGTGAAAGGCTTTGACTGGGGTCCCAGCGTGCATAAAATCGTCTTGAACACAGGAAGCACCATTCAAGGAAATACGCTGGCTAAAGACAGCTTTAAAATTTTAGCAGAGCGAAATTATCCCATGTTTAACTTCGATACCCAAAGCTCCTATGATGGCTTCGATAGCGGCAGCAGAAGCATAAATAACACCTATCTTTCAGACGAGGAAGGCAACAAGCTAGACAAGCAAACCGGCCAATACATTACGATTGAGATGAGCGTCCACCCTGATCTGGCTACTGCAAGCACGTTTAACTTTGATCTGCAGACCTTTACGAATCAATATGTAGACCTTCAATATACGATAATTCAGCAGAAAGCGCTCAAGGACGCCGCTGGCAATGTAATCAACGATTTGACGACGACGCAGGAAACTCCGCATACGGTCATCGAGCAATCCATTGACAAATTTGATCTAACAGGAAAATTTGATTATAAAGACGCTAAATATGGCGACATTGCGCTCACCTATGCGTCTTATTTGCCTGACACCGACGGGAAGAAGCTCCCGCTGATCATCTGGCTGCACGGGGCTGGAGAAGGGGGAACCGATCCACGAATTGCTCTTTTGGGCAACCGGGTAACGGCGTTAGCTGAAGATGCTGTACAGAAATTTTTTGGCGATGCGGCCGTTCTTGTACCACAAACCCCTACCTTCTGGATGAATAACGGAACGGGGCAATATACGCAAGATGGCAGCAGCATGTATACGAACGCCTTGACGGCTTTAATTAAACAATATGTTAAAGACAATAAAACGGATATTGATCCGAAGCGAATATATATTGGCGGCTGTTCAAACGGCGGCTTTATGTCCCTTAATATGCTCCTTGCGAACCCTAATTATTTTGCAGCTGCTTATCCGTCAGCAGAGGCCTATTTGGATACTTGGCTAACCAATAAAGATATCGCCAAGCTTAAAAATATCCCTATCTGGTTTACGGCCGCCGGAGCGGATCAAACCGTGGATACTTCAAAAAACACAACGCCAACTTATAAGAGGCTTATTGCTGCTGGTGCGCCTAATGTCCATTATTCTTATTTTGACACTGTGCTCGATTTGAGCGGCCAGTATGCCAAAGGCAAAGGAGATAACAGTCCTTATGAATATAATGGGCACTGGTCCTGGATTTATGTACTGAACAATGAAGTGTCCAATGACTATAATGGCAAGCCTGTAAAGGTTGAAGGCAAAGCCGTCACCCTTATGGAATGGCTGGCAAAGCAATCAAAATGATGGTGGTTAAATCATAGTTTGACCGTTTCTTAAGGTGCGAATGCGTTAAGGATTTTATAAGTTACGTATTCGCACCTGGGGAACAACTTAGTACAGACAGGAAACTTCTTGCATTTTACTTATGGTCAAAAACATTCATAAGGCATATACGCTTATAAAAACCTCCGCGCTCATCCTTTTTCCTCTCTCGTATAAGCTCCATTTGCTCTCTTCCAATACCCTTGCTATGGGCAAAGCTATAAATAACCTCAAGCAAATCTGCCAGCTCCTCCAATTGTTCTTCCTGATCACCAGCTTCAAGAAACTCATTTAGTTCTTCTTGAATTTTCTCCTTTAGCGCTATCTCATATTCAGCAGTATTAAGTACCCTAGAGCTGAACTGCTTACCGCTTGCTTGGATGATTTGAGGTATGTTGTCACGCACAAGCTTGTTGTATGTTTTCACCCTTGTTCTCCTCCCTATTTTCATTAGCCCTGGCAAGCCATCCAAAACTTGCGTACAAGATTACTATCGATAGCAAATTCGAGTTCTGAAACATGCTTATCAAGCTTCCCTTGTTCCTTCAAGCGTTGAAGAAGATTGTTATTCCGCTCCTCAAGCCGCTGAATCATTGCTTCATTCGGCACAACATTAGATTTACTGCTATTGCATGTTTGGTGGGCAAATACAAGATTCCATAAATCATCAGAATATAGATAGGACCATGGAATAACATGGTCAATTGTAGGTGTTTCATTTTTTATTATCGAATCACATATAAAACAATGAGTCTCAGGATTTTCTACGATAAGAAATGGTGCAAACTTACTTAGTGACCTTCGACTTACCTGATCATCATCTATAATTCGTAATTTTTTAGATAGTCTAGGTGAATGATTAAAATTCTCCAGCATTTGTGTCCAACGATAGTTAATGGCATCAACAACAATCAATCTGTTTTGTTTTAGAGCAAGCAAGTTCTCTTTTTGAATAAACAAGCTATCTCCTTTTTGCTCATATTCGTAAACGCCTTCCATTTCTTTTCCTTCGACCCGCAAAAATCGGTAACTTACGTCTTGCTTTAGTGCTCTTATAGTTGCATGGAGTGCTTTCTCATACTCTTTGCCACATGCGGATTCGATATTCGATCTAAACCATTTTATGGGTTTCATTGTCCTTGATTGAGCCTGATAGGCTGTTATAAGGGTCTTGGAAGTTGTGACCATTACGGGCGGCTTCACGGGATTCGAGCTTTGCTGAAGATTGAAAAACATCGTTTGTTCGAAATAATAACGAAGCACCTTTTTTGCAATCTCTCTTAATTGAACTTCCACATGCCCCGGCACTTCCGTTGCTGATTGCTCTTCATATTCAACCGCTATTTCTGTAATCGCTTTTGCCCATGCCATTTTATATGTATTGTCGAAACTGCAATTTCTAATGATGTACAGCCATTTTTCTAAAAAAATCATACGCCGCTTCCACCCCATTTTTTTGCTTTAGTGCCAAAATTGTATTCCTCTTAGGCTGCAAACTAGCTATAATGTCTATATCCATGCTAACATATTCGACAACAATAGAGACACCGAAATTGGCTCAAAGTTGCTTGACCAATCACAAGTATTTTTCAAAATGACTAAGTTCTAAAAGGATGGTTGGGTGTGAAAAAATATACGGTTATTATCGTTCTATTCCTACTTATAGCGGCTGCTTTAACAGTACCTAGCAAGCAGCAATACGCTGATTGGCTTAAAGGTCATATCAAGGAAGATAGCAATAGTTTAATTATCAACTTGGGTGTTGACCTGCTTGGGACAACGATTATTGAGAAAGTAACGACTTGCCAAAGCTATGTCGTATTAAGTGTATGTACCACCAAAATTAGCAACTCTGAAAAAATCAAAGCAGCGGGTATATTCAACAATTTCATCCCTTTGCAATTTCCTAAGTAAGAGTAAGCTCATCATAGAGCAAAAAATAATAATAAACTCCCTTCAGTTTGCTGTATAGTGCACACGGAGGGAGTTTTTTTGTTACAGATGGCTTATCACTTAGGACGTGCATGCAAACGTGAGCAAGCCAGATGCTTATTGAATTTTACCTCAAACGCGCTTCCGCTCCTGCTTTAAAATGTCCTAGCTTATGGGTTGAACTTACATAACGAAAAGCGGATTCGTGCAAAGACTTGGCGGACACAGGGCAGCTATTTCAACCAAAACAGAGGAAACGGCATAGGTTGCGGACTCAGAAGACGCTAATGCGCTGCTATTAGTTATTTTGACGGCATAATGCGAGCTATAACGGCTTTGCTGTCCGCTTATGGCCCAAAATCGCCTCAAAAGCCACAGTAGCGGAACGTCAGTCCGTCAAAATATGAGATAGCAGCACGATGCCGATTTTCATTCAAATCCTAGTTGAACTTGTAAGAAACACCCGTTAAGCTTTCTGAAATATGCCATAACCGGTTTGAAATATCAGCAGCGTATAATTTATTAATGATCTCGTCACTCTTAGGATAGCCTTTTCTGCCGCCTCTCCCGTCTGGGCCAATATATTCCCCGCCTTTAATTGACGGTTCTGTAGCAGCATACAAGGTAGGCAAGGCCCCCATATGGGCTGGCTGGCTTAATAATCCGGTAAGCATACGCATGAATGTATTGGCCCGTTTTCCTGAACCGAAGGAAAATAAGTTCGTATTCGATATTCCAGGATGGCAGGCAACGCTTACGGCATCTATGTGATTGGAACGAAACTTGTTTTGAAGCTCTTTGGCGAACATGAGGTTGGCCAGCTTGCTTTGCCCATAAAATTTTATAGCGCTATATCCCTTGGAACCGTCTAAATTGTCAAAATGGATAGCAGCGTTATGAGCAGCTATACTGCTTACGGTAACCACTCTCGAATTTGGGGTAGCAATAAGCTTTGGCAAAAGTAAGCCCGTCAGGGCAAAATGGCCCAAATGGTTTCCGCCAAGCTGTGATTCGAAGCCATCCTTGGTCAAACGATGCGGGGGAATCATAATTCCAGCATTATTGATAAGAATAGATAAGGAGTCGTATTGATTCATAAAATCGGTTGCGAATGCCCTGATGCTATTCAAATCACCAAGGTCAAGCTGCATCGTTGTCACATGTGCATCCGGATAGACCGACTTTATTTTGCCGGCAGCTACGCTTCCCTTCTCCATGTTCCGAACAGCCAGTATAACCTTTGCTTTTCTTTCAGCTAGTGCTGCTGCTGTTTCAAAACCCAGCCCGCTATTCGCGCCTGTAATAATGACTACTTGATCTGATACATCTGTGATGTTGTCTTTGGTCCAAACAACGCTCATTTTAAATGCACTCCTTTTTTATCAAATAGCAGAAAATGATTCGATTGGGCCAAGGTGAAACGGCTTTCTCCGTCCTCTGGCGGCGCGGCACGGTTCGATGGGAAAATCATATCCTTTCCAATATGTTAAAAATTGATGTCAACCCAACGAAATTATCAGCACAGTTGGTGTTGTGAACATGTCCTATGTCTATTACAATATAATATGTTCTCTAATGTGTTCTCAACTTAGTTACAGAAAGGAATTTGGCAATGAACAACCCTTCCAACTATCAGGTCTTATTGTATTATAAATTTGTTGCAATCCCCGATGCGGAGCAATTCGCAGCCGAACATTTGGCTTACTGCAAGGAGTTAAACGTGCGAGGCCGCATTCTTATTGCGGATGAGGGCATCAATGGCACGGTTTCCGGAACGATTGAGCAAACGGAGCAATACATGCGTGACCTGCGCTCCAATCCGTTGTTTGCCGATATCGTATTTAAGATCGATGAAGCTGATCAGCATGCTTTTCCAAAAATGTTCGTCCGTTACAAAAAGGAGCTCGTTACTCTCCGCTACGACAAACCGCTTGATCCCAATACGCTAACCGGCACGCATCTGTCTCCTAAAGAGTTCCACGACTATTTGCAAAGGGAAGACGTTATTGTGCTTGACGGCCGTAGCGATTATGAATACGATCTTGGACATTTCCGCAATGCGATCAGGCCTGATCTTAAAACCTTCAAGGAATTTCCGGAATGGCTTCGCGAAAATATGGCGGATATGAAAGACAAGCCGATCATTACTTACTGTACTGGCGGTATCCGCTGCGAGAAGCTGACTGGCGTCATGCTAAGCGAAGGCTTCAAAGATGTCTATCAGCTCGATGGCGGCATTGTCACCTATGGCAAAGACGAGGAAGTTCAAGGAAAGCTTTTCGACGGCAAATGTTATGTGTTCGATGAGCGGATTTCGGTGACCATTAACCGCACAGATGAAGCTGTCGTCGTCGGAAAATGCTATCACTGCGAAGCGCCAGCGGAAACCTACATTAACTGCGCGGATGATACCTGCCACCGTCAGCATATTGTATGCCCGGACTGCGAGGAGACCCATCACGGCTTCTGTTCTATGGAATGCGAGGAGCATGTGACTAGCGTTTAATGGGTACTGATTAAGCGTAAACGGCTATCGCCGTCCTCTGGCGGCATAGCTGCCGTTTCGCGGGCAAAATATAAGCTGATTATAAAAGTGAAGCTTATACGTTCTTATAATTCAAAAAACTCTCCTTCCTTTGCCATTAACGCAAAAGAAAGAGAGTTTTTTGTTTAGGCTACGGAACGGCTATTCCCACTCAATCGTAGCTGGCGGTTTCGACGTAACGTCATAGACGATACGGTTAACGTTGTCCACTTCGTTTACGATACGAACCGAAATTTTCTCAAGCACGTCCCAAGGAATACGAGCCCAGTCCGCTGTCATTCCGTCAATCGACGTAACGGCGCGGATACCTACAGTGTAGGAATATGTGCGGGCATCGCCCATAACGCCTACGCTCTTCATGTTCGGAAGCGCAGTGAAGTATTGCCAAATTTCGCGGTCAAGGCCAGCCTTGGCAATTTCATCGCGGAGAATCGCATCCGACTCGCGTACGATCGTCAGCTTCTCTTCGGTTACTTCGCCAAGCACGCGAATCGCAAGACCCGGACCTGGGAATGGCTGACGCCATACGATCGCATCTGGCAAGCCGCACTCGGAACCGACTTTACGAACCTCATCCTTGAACAGCGCTTTAAGCGGCTCTACAAGCTTGAACTTAATGTCCTCCGGCAGGCCGCCGACATTGTGGTGGGACTTGATCGTTTGGGCTGTAGCTGTTCCGCTCTCAACGATATCCGTATACAGCGTGCCTTGCGCCAAAAATTCAAAGTCATCGAATTTATCCGACTCTTCTTGGAAAACGTAAATGAATTCGTTGCCGATAATTTTACGTTTTTGCTCCGGATCGTCAACGCCTGCAAGCTTGCTCATAAAACGCTCTCTTGCATCGATTTTGACAACCTTCATATCGAATTTGCCCACGAATGTTTCCATAACGCCTTCTGCTTCATCCTTGCGAAGCAAGCCGTGGTCAATAAACATGCAAGTAAGCTGATCGCCGATCGCCTTGTGCAGCAAAATTGCAACAACGGAGGAATCTACACCGCCGGAAAGGGCGCATAGCACCTTCTTGTCGCCAACCTGGTCGCGAATATCACGAATGGTATCCTCGATGAAACTCTCCATCGTCCAGTTGCCGTCACAGTCGCAAATGTTGTAGAGGAAGTTGCGAATCATTTCATTGCCGAATACAGAGTGACGAACTTCCGGATGGAATTGCACCGCATAGAAGTGCTTGTCCGGGTTGCTCATTGCCGCAATTGGAGCATGCTCCGTGCTTCCATCAACGATGAAGCCTGCTGGTGGCTCGACTACGAGATCGCTGTGGCTCATCCATACGGTCTGAGAAGCGTCTAGGCCTTGGGTCAAACGGCTGTCCGGCGTAAAATCAACCTCTGCTTTACCGTATTCGCGTTTGCCTGCGCGCTCTACTTTGCCTTGCAATTGATGCGACATCAGCTGCATGCCGTAGCAAATGCCAAAGATCGGAATTCCCAGATCGTAGATTGCCGGGTCAACAAGCGGCGAGTTCGTTTCGTATACGCTAGCTGGACCTCCTGAGAATACAATCCCTTTCGGCTGAATTTCACGAATGCGCTCAACCGATGTATTAAATGGCAGCAACTCGCTGTATACGCCCAAATCACGAATGCGGCGTGCGATTAGCTGGTTGTATTGTCCTCCGAAGTCCAGAACAATGATGATTTCATTTGGCTTGTTCATTACCGAGCCTCCCTCAATTAATGTAGTAATTATATATAAGGCGCTTTGAGCGAGTCAAGGCTGAGTGACGATAATCCACTTTTTTTAAAGGAGATGCGCCTCATATGGATAAAATAGGGATTTAAATGCCATTAAAAAGGACCTTCCATGCCGGAAGGCCACCCTCTACACATTTTGCGTTGCTTTAAGATTTAACGAGCGCCTTGAGCACATCGTCCAGCTTCATGCTGTCAGCTGTTGGGCCATTCAGCATCCAATGTCTCGCTGATACTTTATGCACATTCCCTTTTTTAACAGCAGGAATTTCCTGCCACACTTTCATTTGCTCGATTTCATCCAATTCAGTCAAAGCCATCTGGGCTTCCTCCTCCGAATCAAACGATCCGCCAACCGTCACAAATAAATGGTCAGCCGTTATTTCGGGCAGCTTCTCCAGCGACTCGCCTACTCCCCAACTGCCCTCTTCTTCCTTCTGCTCTAATTCCGCGACAGATGCATCCATGGCTAAACCAACATCCTTGTAGACAAGGCTTGTATAGACGAACGCCGGGAAAAAGACTTGCACATCGCTTTGGGACGGGCGAATAAACGCGACGGAATGGTTGGCGCCTACAGCCTTCGCAACGGCTTCTTTCGTTTGCTCCAGCTTCTCATTATACGCATTTATGACCGCCTGAGCTTGCTCCTCCCGATCAATGGCTTTGCCGATAGCGGCTATGGAGGTTTTCCAGTCACCGCGATCATAAACGATCGTTGGAGCGATTTTGCTCAATTTTTCGTAGCTTTCTTTATCGGTCGGCAGCAAATGCGCCATAATCAAATCCGGCTTTGCATCCAAAATAGCTTCGTAGTTCAAGCTGTCTGGCGTGTAGATGGCCGGAATATTTCTCTCTTGCAGCGTTTCATATAAATATTGGCCCTTCATCGCCTGGGCCTGCACAATAGGTGCGTCCAAAGCCAGCAAAATATCCTCTAGGCCGCTTACCGCAATTCGCTGCGGATTAACCGGAATTTCTGTCTCGCCCAACATATGCTGCACAACCTTGGTTTGCGATGCTTGCTGTCCCGCACCATTTTCCCCCGTTGCTGCCGCTTCTGCCGTTATGGAGCGATCATTTACCCCCGCGGAGCCTGCACAGCCGCTGAACAATAGAGCCATGCAAAGCAGCATAACAGCAGCTACCGACAACTTTAATTCCTTATACATCGTTAAATCTCCCTCTCCAACTAGTTGATAACTATTATCATTGTAATTGTAGCTTTGCGTTGGATGGGGGACAATGGCTTGCCCTGAACGACGGAATGGATTATTCTGAACTGCTTTGCCGCTTGCGGCTCGGGAGCGGAAGCGAAGCGGCGGCAGTCCGGTATGCTTTTTGAACACTCGGCTAAAATAATACACATCCGGATACCCGATGCTCGCCGCGATTTCCTGCAGCGTTGCTTGTGTGTCCGAAAGCAGGTGACGAGCATGATCCATGCGGACTTTAATTAAATAGTCGTTCGGCGTCGTTGCCAGCTGTTTTTTGAATAAACGCGACAAATAGCTGGCGCTGCAACCTAGCAGTCCGGCCAGACCTTCAACCGATATCGGCTCCGGGTAGTTGTTTTCAATATAGCGCATGGCTTGCCACACGAGATCCGGCGCAGTTGGAGCAATTTCCTGATCTGAAAGCTGACCCATCAGCTCATGCACAAACTGATAAAGCTGACCCTTGGCCCCCAGCCTGTCCAGCATGCTTAGCTTGCCCCAGCTTTCTTCCATTTTCCGCACAATCGCATGTATCGCAAGCGGGTTTTGAGGAGCAAAGCCATATTGGATTTGAAACGGGTTGCAATGCTCCATGAGCTGCTGAAGCTTCCGATTGCCTTGCCCCGCCAGATTCCCTTTATAAAAAATCATATCGTATTCAAATACATCCGCCGAAGGAAAAATGTTTAGGCACATCCCCTTGCCGCCATGCAGGAGATGAAAGGGCTGAGCGGCATAATTCGTCCCATCCAGCGTCACCTGCGCTTGTCCGCGCGTTACCCATATGAAACCGCTGGATGGCAGTAGATAGCCGCGCAGCTCCTCATTTTTCCCCAGAGCTATATGCCGGATATCAAGCACTTTAACCGTCGCTTCATGCCATAGCAGCAGTTGGTCATTCCAATTCATACGACTCATTCCATTCACATCCCGTTACAGATAAACGTTATCTGTCCTATCAAGCACCATTTTATTATATTTGAAAATGGTTCTCATCACTAGCTTTTTTGTCTGTGCGTCGTTTGAGCTTAGGGAGTGGGCGAGATGCAGGGGATTGGATAGAAAAAAAGCGAGCAGCCATATGGTTAGTAGGCTGCTTGCTTCTGTTGGGATGCGGAGCAAGCTAGTGAGACTTAGCTTGCTCCGGACGGTTATGTGCGCCGCGCGGAATGCCTGCGGACACATAATAGGGCGGCCGCTGCCGACAGCTCCTCTGGCAGCGGCGCTTGCCAGGCACGCCGCTGCTCATAGCGGGCGGCGTCATCCCATGTGACGAAGCGCTTCAAGGCTTCGGACTGAGACGCAGGCAGCAGAGCGGCTTGCGCTGCTGCGTATTGCCTTGCTGTTTGCTGCGGCTGCCTTTTGGCTACGCAGCGGTCCAGCTGTGGCCAGATTGCCGCCGATACTGCGGCAAACTGCTTTTGGACGCCGCCGCTGCCCCGGGCCGGCGTCACGCCGCGGGAGGCGGCGCTGTAGCGGCGCAGCGCCAGCCACAGGCGCAGCCGCCTGCGCTGCGCCGCAGCGCAGAGCACGGCTGCCAGCGCCAGCGCAGCCGCGCCTGCGGCGCCTTTAGCGGCGGGCGTCGCCCCCGCCGCTGCCTCGGCGGCGCCAAGCGCCGCACGCGCAAGGGCATCCGCCCCTTGCGCAAGAGCCGTGGCGGCCTGCTCAGCCGCCGCCACAGCCAGCGCTTGCGCGCGCTGCCCCATCGGGCGCGCAGCAGCGCTGGCAAATGCTCCGGCGGCCCCTTCGCCGCCCGCCGCTGCACTGCCGGCTGTGCCGGCCAAGCCCGCGAGCGCTGCTCCCGCGGCTGTCCCTTCGCCGCCATACCCCGGCGTCGGATCAAAAGGCACCCACCCTGCGCCTGGGAAGTATACCTCCACCCAGGCATGGGCGTCCTTGCCCTTTACTTCATAAGCGGCCAGCTTCATGCCTGCATGTGCCGCATCATTTCGTGCATCCGGCTGCTCCGCGGACACGGTTCCGGGCGCAAAGCCTTTCACCCATCTGGCCGGAATGCCTTGTGTACGAAGCATAATGACCATTGCACTGGAAAAATGCACGCAATACCCTTCATGCTGCTTAAACAAAAAATCGTCCACGAAATCTGCTCCGGCCCCAGGGACCGCACTATTTTCAGCTGAATAGGTGTAGCTGCTTCGCAAATAAGTTTCAACCGCCTTCACCTGATCATAGCGGCTCGTTACTCCGCCTCCCGATACCTCTGCTGCCAGTGCAGCAACACGGCTCGGCAGCGATTCCGGAAGCTGCAAATATTCGGCCAGCGCTTCCTTCTCTCCCGCTTGAATGCCGCCACTGCGCAAGGCAGCTTCATCCATCACGGGAAGCAGCGTCTGAACGGTGTACTGGTCTATAAGCACCTTATCCGAAGGAGCGTATAACGTTCCCGTCGCTTCATTTTTCAAATAAGTGTTCAGCTTGCTTCTTGGCTCCGAGGAGGTTAAATCAAGCAAAGTGCCGGAGGTTCCGCCCATAAAAAGCGGGAAGCCGCGCTCCGCCTGTTTAAGAAGCACCGTCTGAACGACAATTCGATCCGGGCTGACGGTCGTCTCCGCACCTGCCCCTTGGCTTCTTATATCCCCCTCTTCTCCAGTCTCTGTATCTGTCTCTGTATCTGTTTCTACCACTGTCTCTGTATCTGCCTCCGATTCTACCTCTGCAAGGGCTTCTACCGCCTCTACCTCCACGCTTCCCTCTCCACTAGCAGACGCAATCCGTTCCCCGCCATTTGTAATAGGCAGCAGCGTCGTACGCTGCTCCGTTTCCTGCCAGCCTTTACCGGTATAAAAAGCTTTCGTCTCCCCGCGCCAATACGTGCGAACAGGAGACAGCCCCGTAAAAACAAGCCGTTCATCCTGCTTTAGCGGAGCGCCTAATGTGGTGTCATCAAATCCATAGCCTGTGGAAGCGTAGCTTCCGCTCGCGGCTGCCGAGGCCAGCGCAGCCTTCGGATTGCCGTGATCCAAACCAAGCACATACTGCTCCAGGCTTGCAGTTAGCGGTTGTGTCCAGCCCGCGGGGCTATTTGCCACGGATTTTCCTCCAGAAAATAGAAGTCCGGCGCCCAGACACAGCCCCACAACAACGAAAGCAGAAGCCGACCAGCGATAAGAAGCCGTCTGCGCTTCCTCCTTGCTTTCTTCTCCCTGCAGCGTTCTCATGCGTGCAAACATGACAATCGCGCCAAGCAGCAGGCCTTCCGCTGTCACACGCAGCAGCGCATTCAGCACATCCATGCCAAGCCATGCATGCAGAAAAATCAAATACCCTGCCGTTATGCCGGCCAAAGCCAGCCCCAGCTGGCGCAGCCAAATTAAAGCCTGCAGCGCGGGCACAAGCAGCCCAAAGCCGGTAAACAGAAGCAGCGCCTGCAGCTCTGTTGACATTCCCCACGCTACCGCTCCCATGCTGAACAGCCCGCCAGCTTCCTCGGCAAAGCGGCTGGCAAAACCAGCTGCCCATTCCAGCGGTCCCACTTCTGGGCCTTTGTAAAGACGCATCAAGCCTGTAATGCCGATGGCGGAATAAACGACAAGCATGATATACCAAGGCGCTCGCAGTAAGCCAGCTATAGCAATACAGCCTACAAATACAATAAGAGGCTGAGCCACATCAATATAATAACGGCTGCCTGCCTCCGACCATGGAAGCATCCACTCCGCAAGCAAGCCAAGCAGCAGCAAGCTCGTCAACAGGCGGTAGCCGAATGCCGGCTCCCCTTGCGCATTAAATATCGCCATAACGAATCCTTCCCTTCGTTAATTGCGGCTGTTCATTCATCCGCTCCGGGTACGTCAGCCAATATGTGCGGACACCGAAGCTCTCCAGCCATTTCTGCTGCTCGCGCATTGCAAAAGAAGGCGTGCTTTGCTTGATCAGCATATAAAGCAGCACTTGGCAGCCCTGCTCCGCTGCTCGCGAGGCCATCTGCCCCCAGCTTGCGCTATTGCGCCAATCGGCGGTAAAACAGCGCAATATGCCGCCTCTAGGCATCTGGTCAAGCTCGCCAATTACCCTTGCAACAAACCGGCCATGCTGCACCAGCTTCAGCCGTGCGAGCTGTTCCAGCAGTTCTTGCATACTTGCGGCTGTGCTGTTGTCCTCGTAGGCACCCGTTTCCGGCCATGCATTTATCTCAGCGTTCGCCAAACTTCCGACATCCCTTTCCTGCCCCTCATCCACTTCCGCTCCCGAATACATTCCTGCCCCGTTATCTGACTGTCCCGATACCGATGGCAGGATCGATGCCTCTTTCACTTTTCCCCTTGTCCCACCGTCGTCTAGAACCGCTTGGCCAGCAATGAGCTGCACCCGATTTCCCGCTAAATGATCCTGCTCCAGCACGCCGGCAGCCCACCCGGCACAGGCATCAAAAAACCTTTCGTCACCAGCATAAGCAACCGCAGTGTTGTCAATGGCCAAAAGCACCAATGGGCGATGAAGCGCTGTGCCATGCTCCTTCGTGTGCAGCCCCCGCCCGCGAGCGGCAGCCTTCCAATTGACATGGCGCAGCGAATCCCCATCCCGGTATGGACGCATCTCAGGGCCAATTCCTGCCTGTCTGCCGGAATGCTGGCCTTCAGACGGCTCACGCCCTAAGCCCGCCTCCTGAGCATCCATCTTGCCCGGATGCAGCCTAATGATAGTCGCTAAGCCGCTTCCCCGAAGCACCGCCGCACCTGGAGCTGCTACAGCCTCCGGCAATGCAGGAACCGCAAGCAGCCCGCTGCGGCAAGCAAAGGTTCGGCTAACAGCCGTTAATCCTAAATAATCGCTTGCCGTAACGGTAACCGCCTCAAAGCTATGCTCTCCGCGCCGAATAAGCTGCGCCCGATAGCTAAGCGCGAGTCTTGTTTCGAAATGAAGCTGCGCCGCATAGCGATAAGAAACTCGCTCCTGCTTTGCCGTACTCCCATTGACCATCGTATCTTCAAGCGCCAGCCAAACGAACGGAATAGGAAAAGCGCGGCCCAGCATCAGCTGCACCTCAACCTCTCCCCCATCGCGAATTGTGCCTTCGCCAAGCATGCGGCGCACCTCCATGCCTCGCATAGCAAGCCAAGGCAGTCCGGCGCTTAGCAGCATGATGCAGCCAAGCACAGCGAACATAAACCACTCCACCGCCATTCCTCGCTGAATGACAGCAGCGAGAGCAGCGCACCAGCCCGATAGCAGAAGCAGCCAGCCTCCCCACCTTATCCGGCCCAGCCTCTGCTGTCCCAACTCCTGCTCCGCTTCTGCCTCATGCTCAGTATCCGCTGCTTTCGCTTGCCCTTCTCCAGCATCCGCTTGCCCTAGTTTCACTGCCTCGTTATCCGCACTGGAAACCGCCATTAGCGCCGCCCT
Organism: Paenibacillus sp. BIHB 4019; assembly: GCF_002741035.1. Lineage (NCBI taxonomy): Bacteria > Bacillati > Bacillota > Bacilli > Caryophanales > Paenibacillaceae > Paenibacillus > Paenibacillus sp. BIHB 4019. The sequence continues at coordinate 1,009,487 of NZ_CP016808.1, forward strand.
CCCGCCGCTTGCGGCAGCACGGCTGCGGGAAGCGGCGTAGTGCGCAGCAGCTGCTCTACGAGCTGTGCTGCTGTCATCCGCAGAGGTGCCCCCGGATATACCTCCAGCCGATGTGCAAGTACTGCTTCGCCTGTCGCCAGCAAATCATCCGGCAGCACATAACCTCTGCCTTCCAAATATGCAGAGGCCTGTGCCGCCCGCAGCCAATCCCTGCCGGCACGCGGGCTCATCGCCAGCGCCAGCTCAGGCATTTTCCGCGAAGCGTCTGCCACTTGCACCATATATTCAATCAGGCCAGGATGGACATGGGCCAGCCGCACTTCCCGCTGCATCCGCAGCCATTCCTCCGGCATGACCACTGGCCTGATTTTATGAGGCTCCTGCCGCTGCCCATCGGCATATTGCTCCAGCAGCTGCTTCTCAAACTGCGGCTCGGGATATCCAATGGACAGCCGCATCATAAAACGGTCCAGCTGCGCCTCCGGCAGCCTGCTCGTCCCTTCAAAACGCAGCGGATTTTGCGTAGCAATCAGCATAAACGGCGACGGGAGCGGCCTTGTCTCCCCGTCCACCGTAATTCGCCGCTCCTCCATCGCTTCAAGCAATGCGGACTGGGTACGGGCGGAGGCGCGGTTGATTTCATCCGCCAGCACGACATTGCCCATAATCGGGCCTGTTACATACTTTAGCTCGCCACGAGCCGCATCCCACACCGCTCCGCCCAGCACATCCGACGGCAGCATGTCCGACGTAAACTGAATGCGCTTGAACTCCCCGCCAATGACGCGGGCACACGCTTCTGCAAGCACGGTTTTGCCGACTCCCGGCTTATCCTCCAGCAGCACATGCCCACCCGCCAGCAGCGCGGTGAACATTTGCTTTACCAGCTCCCGTTTGCCTAGCAGAACGCCTTCCACACGCTGGAGCATGCGATGAATAAGCATCTGCGGCAGCTCCTGCCATACATCCGTCTCCTCTTGCCGAACGGTAGATTGGTATTTTGAATGAATCATCATTAGACAACCTGCCTTCCTCTCAAGCGTAAACGGCTGAAGCCCTCCTCTGGCGGCTAAGCTACCGTTTCGCGGTTGAAATATAAGCCATTTATAAGTGTGCAACTTATAAACGCTTTTATTTTTTTCAAAAAATCTTCTCTAGCATTTATTCTCGCCATGCTTCTCTCGATTTAGACCTGTTTCAAGGCGGATAGATTGACTTTTCCGCTTCCCATCCCTTGCGCGGCAGCGATTCTAGCAGGAGCAGCTGTCATTTGGAAGACACAAAACCTATTAAATTTTCCCATAAATGCAAAAGGAAATACCCCGTTTATAGAGAAATAGTAAAACAGGCTCTAAACGGCTGAACAAGATAACAAGGCGGCAGTGAATGGGCGGCGGTTTAGGAAGTGTAAGCGTTTTACGTACGGATTTTGATTGAAATATAGGAAGGTATAGGATTTGTTCATACTTTCTCTATATTTCTAAGCGAAACGGAAGCTTTGCCGCCAAAGGGTGGCGACAGCCGTTTACGCTCCAATGGCAAATAGTCCAGCACAGGAGGGATTAGAATGAACGTTTTGAAGGAGGTAGTCCTTACAGAGCGGGAAGCTTTTCACGTCGTAGGACTACAATGGGAAGGCACCTTTGCCGAAGCAGCAGCAGGCGGAATTAAGGAAATTCAGCAGCAATTCCAGCAGCGTGTGACGGAAATCAACCATGTGCGGGAGCGCAATAAGCTGCTCGGGCTTTCTTTTCACACGACAAGCACAGGCTTTACTCATTATGCGGCGGTTCAGGCAGAGGCAGTAGGCTGCGTACCGGATGGCATGTACAGCCTTTCTATTCCAAGTCTGACCTATGCCACATACGATCATCATGCGAACGAACACATAGGGGCCTCCTACGATTACGTATATAACTGGATCAGGCAGAACGGGCATAAGCCGCTTTCCGATGGCTTGACGCATTTGGAGTTTTATCCGATGAGCCATGATCCTTATGCGCCAAACCCGGCATTCACTATTCTTATTCCGCTTGCAGAATAAGCTATAATTCATCCATATTTCTAGAAAAAAAAAGAGAAGGAACCGACCTGCGCAGCGACGCAGTGTCCGGTTCCTTCTCTTTGCATGCCGGAAGAGGCCCCGGCATGCAAGCTGATATCCTCCTATAGCAAGGAGGCTTGTTACTTCTGTTCAGCAAGCTGAATATATTGATAAAGACGGGAGCTATGAAGGAGCAATAACTGCTCCTCCCCGCCTCCCAGCACCACTTTGCGCCCTTCGCTGGCTGCTTGCTTCAGCAGCGTTGACAGAAAATCCAATTGCAAGCGGGCAGCTTCCTCCGCTTCGCGCTCCAGCCATTCGATATCCTTCAAGGCAAGCTGTGCCGTCCCCCGAAGCAGCAGCTCTTCAAACCAGCTGCGCAGCCGCTGCAATCCATCGTATACCTGCTCCAAAGCCATGCCTGCCGCTCCTTTTCCCAATCGCTTATCGTCCCTTACATGTCTAGCTTTAAGCTGATCAGCTTCGTATTCTGCAGGAAGCTGATCGGATAAGCCTGACCGCCCTCCATTCGTACAAATGCATAAAACTGTTCCAGCGACGCAGCACCATATCCGGCTTCCAGGCGTTTGACGGTTTTTTCCCAGTCTGCTTGATAAGGAAGAATCAGCTCCAACTGCTCGCCTGCCTCATCCTCCACTTCAAGTACAAGGCTTTGCGAGCTTTTATCGAATCGGTTTCCTGTAATCCGGGCTAACTTAATTAAGGCAAGCCGTTCCTTTACGTCTGAAAATAATGCCGGCTGCTCCACTCCAGCCTGCCGCAATGCGGGCAAATCCGAGGCAAGCTTCCCCTTATTAACCTCGTTAATGGATTGTCGGGCGACAAGAGTAAGGCTCGCTCCCTCGCCTGACGACAATCGGCGTTCCTCGTTCACTTTAATGTGCTCGAACACCAGCTCTTCTCCGGCAAATTGACGCATCGTCATGCTTGCAAGCCAAGGCGAATAGCCGGCATAATGCTTGGCAAACGAAAAATCATTGCCTTCATAATACACAGCCCGTGCATCCGTGTAGGTATACACCTGCCCATCATCGAGCCCATACATATAATAGGTGATGCCTCTGTAGCCTGATCGTGTCTCCCACGGCTCAGCGCCAAGACCATATAAGCGCAGCTTCGGCAGCGAATAATATTTGCTGCGAAAAGCACCGATGAGCTGTTCCTTCTTAGCAGCGGGAAGCGTCTCCCGCTCAAGCAGCTCAAGGGCAAGATACAGCTTGGTGACACGATCCAGCAGCACTTGCATGGAAAATCGCACATGGCGGTTGAAAAACAGCTCCAGCTCGCCCTGGATGCCGCGCAAGCCGCGCTCTACATCCGGCAGCTGGCCACTGCGCGCTGCGACAGCCAGCGTTTCCAGCTGTGCCGTATACGACTGGGGCAGACGGGCAAGTCCCGTCCGCAGCATCGCATGGATCAACTCCTTGCATTCCCTTACGGTATCGGGCGAAAAAGCCGCCTTGTACACTTTGCTGCGCAGCGCTTCCTGGTCATCCAGCCCCTTTAAAGCGCGGTAACGTAATAAAGCTTCCAGCTTTAACAGCTCGCCGGACCTATCCTTTATTTTGCAAAGCGCCTTAGCCGGGTTTGCTTCCTCAGTGAACGAAACCTCCGCACCTTGGAGCTTGAGACAGACCGTAAGAAGCGCATTTTGTGCCACTTCCAGCTCTTCCGGGTAGCGCAGCCGAAACAGCACTTCCTCCACAATGGAAACATTAAACGGCTTAATCAATGGTGAAAGCTCGGCAGACAGCAGCCAATTAAAGCGTTCCTCAGTGCCGCCTATCTGTTGCTTGCTGCCTTCTAACTCTCCTTCCTCGTGTGCAGAAGAAGAAGATGATGATGTTGATGATGTTGATGTTGATGGCAGCTGCTGTGAGTAAAACAAAATGGCTATCAGCACATGCTTGCATAAGCTGTCTGACGGACATGTACACTTCCAGCGAGCCAGCGTATTTTCCAGCGTGCAGACCGTCCCGTCGTTCAACTCGCAGCTGACGGACGTTTCTCCCCAAGCATATTTGACATCAACGCCTTTGCTGATATCTTTTAACGCCCGATTATATATACCCTTGTTCGAATATCGAACCAAATAATCCTCGGTACATAGCTTGGCAAACTGCCCAAAGCTCGTTTCAAATGCGGCAGCTGACATGCTAGCGTCCCGATGCCCGCAAAATATCATAGATCGTCTCACTGAATACACGGCCTGGAATTTTGCCCAAATCTAGAGCCGGAATATCACTGTAGTAGCTGTATTGGCCTTTTTCATTCGCATGAAATTGCAGCTGCTCCAGCGTAATGTCTTCCAAGCCTTCGTAATAGGTGATGCTAGTCCCGCTAAAGCGCAGCTCGGCAAGCCAATCACCATAGTCCTTATACAGCTCGCTATACCAGCCGCCATCCTGAGCTTGGCCTTTGTACCAGCCATATTTCTCAAGCGCCTTAGGAAACGCTGTAGGCGAAAGCTCTGATCTCGGCAAATCCTCATATACCGTGCTTCGCTGGCTTTCTTCTTCCACGAGATGGATTTGGCGATTCAACTGCTCAAATGGCTGCTTGATTTCATAATCGTCCAGCTGTGATTTCCAGCCCTCAAGCGTTTCCTGATCCAGCTCAAGCGGATGAACCAAGCCGACTTTGGCATCAGCAGCAAGCTCGTATTCGTCTTCATCTACCGTGTTGAAGGTACCGTCCTCCATATAACGGAATGTGTCTGTAAGGCTGCCTTGTTCATACACGCCCCAGATGAGGCCGACGGCAAACTTCTGCATGACGATATTGTTAACGAACAGTGCCGTCCATTCTTCAGCCGTCCACAGCCGCTGCTTGGACAACGATTCTTCCAGCCGCTGCGCTTGGATGCCGACCATCGTTTTCAAATCTTTTTTGAGCAAATTGAAATCAGCCTTCGCTTTCGCAGCCAGCTCCGCATCATCCTTTTGCCCCGGCACAGGCAAGCTTTTGAGCGGTTTGCCCGTTTCTTCATTGATGACAATAACCTCCAGATTCCGGTTCACCTTCACCTGGAAGGTACGCTCGCCATAGCTGAATTGCTGAGCACCCTTATCATCAAAGCCAAGCGACGTGACCAGGCGGTCTTCGAGCTGCTCTGGCGTAAGTCCTTGATTTTCCGCTGCCAGCTGCAGCGCCTCCTCAGCCGCGCCCTTTACCTGACGGTTTTTGACGGTTCGCTTGATTTTGTCAATGGCCATTAATGCGGCAGGCTCGCTTAAATAAGATAAAGCCTTGACCGCTTCCGCCGCCATTGCGCCGCGGCTATTTTCCGTCCATTCCTTAATTTGCGGAGCTAAAATTTGTATCAGCCTGCGATCACCGAACAATGCGCCTACATACAGCACCCATTTTTCCTTCGCAGGCGCTTCGCTTTGAATCCACAGCTGAATGAGCTCCGCAGCGAAATTTGAAAGCGAATCGCTGTTTACATAAGAACGCAGCTCGTTCAAGCGCTCATTCGGAGCCGTCGTATGATCCATCGATTGAAGCATTAAATACGACTTAATTCGGTCATCTACCTGCTGCCCCTCCAAATCCATTAATGCGGGCAAATCATTTACGGACAGCCAGCTGAGGCGGGCCGTTTTTTTGGCATCCGCTTGATCTGCAAGCGCTGCGTGCGCATGAACTGGGCTTAAATCAGCCGTTTCCAGCAAAATTTGAATAAGTGTGCGCCAGTCCTCCGATTTTTCCGTTTCCAGCAATTGCTGGTAAGCCGCCTTGCTGCCTGTTACGCTGCGCAGAGAGTTTAGTACCAGCTCTTTAATCGCTGCTTTTTTCTCGGTGCGATACAGGGTTAAATATAATGTTTCGTCAGGCACTCGGCTGAATTCAGCCAACGCAGCTCCGCTTGCTTTCTTCGACGAATCCAGCAGCCCTGCTCGAATGGCTTCCGTCAGCTGGTCAAGGGTCAACGCATCGCGATCCTCGAAAGCAATTTCGAGCACGGTTAGCCGGGAGTCTGTAGGCAAATTCTTATATTGCTTCAATGAATCCGTCAAATTGTTCCTAATAATGGATCGATATTCGGTTTGCGGCATCGAACGGTAGTAATAATCTCTCATGCCATTAAGCATCAGCAAGCCCGAAAGCAGGCGCTCCCGGCTCACCTCAGGATCTTCTCCATAAAGCTCCAGCAGCTTTTGTCCGCTAAACGAGTAGGAATGATACATTTCCGACACAAGAGTCAGTGCATCGCATTCCGGTCGTGTAATCAAAATGGCCAGCCGCTTTATATAAGGCGAATCGGGAGGCAAGAAGCTTACAGCTACAAGCAGGCTTTTGCGTCTGCTGTCCCGGTTCCTTGGGTCAAACAACGAGCGATTCGTTTCATCCTTCCAGTAATCCTCGAAGGAAGTTTCCCCTTCCAAATAACGGGCGAGAAACAGGCCATGACGCCCTCCCTCCGATTGTCCCCTTAATACAGCGAATACCGCCTGCGTAAGTGTGCCGGCTTCATCTGGCAATGCAATCCCGCCATCTGTGAGCACCTTATGCAAATAAGCTTTGTAATACGCCGAACGTAAAATTTCATAAGCACGCAAAGCTTGATCCGGCACACTAAGCACATAGCTTTGCAGCGCGCTCCACGGCACCATATAACTATTTAGCTCTCCGCTTAGCCGTTCAATTAACTCATAAGGCTCCTCGAAAGGAACGATGCCCTCCAGCAGCTCGTCCGGCTTTTTGGCACGTCTGTCAAGGGCAAGCAAATGCTGGCGGACCTCAAGCGGATATACTTCATGCAGCGTTCTGACTGCATCAAGCAGCGCTAAGCCTAAATCCCCCGGCTCGTCCAGAAACAGCTGCTTGCTGCCTTTAACGTTAATGACATATAACAAAGCGCTATGAATCTGGGTCAATGTCCGATTAAATAGGGTGCGGGAAACTTCTCCGGTCTCCTGTGCTTGGAGATCAGGAAAATGTGCCGCAATCGTTTTTTCGCGTTGGCCCGTTATAAAGTCCGCGCTCAGCTCCCGAACAGAATAATTTTCCTTTGCTTTGAACGGGTACGCGATGATCGGCTTCACCGCAGCATTCAGCAGCTCGCGAAGCTGCTCCGTATTTTCAGCCAATACCGCTTGCAATATTTCTGGAAACTCGCTCGCAAGCCTTTGGCTGTTAAACTGATGGGTCGAGGTACTATCAAGCAGGGAGTACAGCTTTAGAAGCAGCAGCGTATTAATAATAACGCCTGTATCTCCAGCATCCTTTTTGCCAAAATTGCATTTGCTAACCCTGCTTTTCAGCTCATCCATAATCGCCTTATCGCCGGCAAATTTATGTATTTTCTCCATTCGTGGCAGCAGTGACTGCAAGCGCTGGCTTCCCGCTTTGCTTTTTCCTGCCAGCCCTAACGCATAATGCCCGTCGCCCAAGCAGATTGCGAGGCTGTATCCCTGCCAATAATAGCTTCGGCTAGCATTGAGTCCCATTCGCAGCATGAGTGCACCTGCACGAAAAAACACATCGCTGTCATCCTTCTTCGCAAGCTTCTCAAACAGATCCATCGAACGGTAGGCATATTGCATGGAATCAGGCAGCAAATCCGGGAATTGCTCTGTTCTGCCCATTACATAATCGATAATGATTGCGCTGCGGTCCGTATTCTTCGAATATTCCTGCGAGAGTGCTTCTCCAAACTTTTCAAATAAGGCTTCAACATCCCTGTTTTCCGTTATCATGATCCTGTTCCTCCCAAAAATTAAGTTATAATATCGCCGATCCAGTCGGCCAGCTCATTCGGTGTAATCGCCGCTACGTGAGCCCCCATATTGGTGAGCATCTGCGCTGCGTGCTTGTTATAAACAGAGTCCCCGTTAAAATCGAGTGCGGTCAGCACGAGCAGCTTGCAGCCTGCATCCAATATATCTTTGCAGGCCTTATACATATGCTGAATCGGATAACCTTCCTCCAGATCGCTGACCAAAATGTAAATCGTTTTTCCAGGGTTTTCAATCAGCGTCTCGCCATAGCGCAGCGCTTTGGCAATATGCGTACCGCCGCCTAGCTGAACGTTCATGAGCAGATCCACAGGGTCCTCCAGCCTGCTCGTCAAATCAACAACCTGGGTATCAAAAATAAATAAGTGAGTGCGCAGCGCATTCAGCTTGTAAAAAATGCTCGCCATCACCGCGCTGTAAATGACCGAGTCCAGCATGCTCCCGCTCTCATCCACGCCAATAATAATGTTCCATTTGTTATGCGGCTGCACATTGCCGTCAAAATAAAGACGGTCGATGACAAATCTGCCTTTTGTGCGATCATAGTTTTTTAAATTTCGAGAAATGGTTTTCTTAAAATTTAAATTGCGCAGCGACTTCACAGAGCTGCTGGCGTAACGGCTGCGTTTGCCGAGTATGCTCGCTTTCGCCTGCGATTCGAGCTTCTGGCGCAAATCCTCCACTACCGCACGAACAATTTCCTTAGCGCTTCTTAACACATCGCCCTTCATTCGTCCTTTGAATTGCAGGATGTTCTTGAGCAGATTCATATTAGGCTCAAGCGATTGAAGCAGCTTCTTATCCGTGAGCAGCTCGGTCAGGCCATAGCGGTCCAGCGCCTGCTTCTCCAATATTTCCACCGTCTGCTTCGGAAATAATTCCCGCACCTTATGCAGCCACTTGGGGACGGTAAGCTCTGAGGCGCCCCGCCCGCCTGTTTTCCTGTAGCCCTGCTCCTCGCCGTATTCGCGATCATATAAATAGGCAAGCAGCTCATCCATTTCTGTATATGAAAAATGTTCAGCCGAATAGCCTTCCGCTTCGCATAAGCCTTCCTCGGCAGCCTCGCCGAGGATGAGCCGCCAGCGATTCAAAGCCTCGGCCGACGTGCGGCCGCTTGAAGCGGCGGGAGCACTTGAGGCTTGCCCCATTTCCCTATGCTCATGCTTGTATTCGCTTTGATCATCCTGCCTGTTCAACTCAGCATCCATGCGGCAAACTCCTTCCGTATGGCTTCATCTAGCGCCTTGGCCTGTATAAGGGTCTGCTCATCTATAGGCGGTATCTCCAGCTCTCCTGGGTCTGCTTGATGCAGTGTAGCGACCCGCTCTGCAATTAACGACGTCTCCATTGGCGTAAAATAGGTAAACGCAAGCCGCAGCTCCGGCACCATCGCAATAAAATCATCCGGAGGAAGCTCCTCGATTAAATAATTCAATTCGCCCAGCAGCAGATCATCGTACAAAAAAGCATCGCGCGCGATTTCAAACATCCCTTGCAAATATTTCGCCGTCTGCTTGGCCTGCTCCGGCGTTCCGCGAACGTAGCTTCTGGCGCGCTCCACCATCTCTTCACGCGTCCGGTCTCCAAGCGCTGCTAATATAGCTATCGCCACTCCCTCCAATTGCGGGGAGAGCTTAGGGTCCGACAGCAGCTCGCTCAAATGCCCCCTAAATGTATCATTCTGAAAATGCTCTTCAGGCGACTCTGCAAGCATAGCCAGCAGCTTAAGCCCTTGTATAATCGCTGGATGCTCATTCGAATGGATGGCTGCGAGCCCCCGCAGCTTATCTACCGCATTGTTATAAGCTTCTGCTACGAGCAGCGGCAATTGTTCGTCTGCCGCAAGTCCCAGCAATCTGCCATGCTGGCGCAAACGATTTAATACCGTAAGCGTTTGGCAAAGCGACAGAAAATTTCCGTCTTTGCGCAAAGCGGCCTGCACCTGCTCATATAACCGCCTCGCTGTATCCTGCAAGCCCATAAGAAGAGCCTGCAGCAGCGCATTCGCGATTTCGCCGCTATGGTGATCGGGAAGCTCCTGTATCCGTTCCCCGATTTTGCGTGCTGCCGCCTCCTTGAGCGTTCCTCCATACAGCGAGTTTTCGATTAATCTCGCCTCAATGCGGGACGAATACGCGTAGACCCAAGTTTCACGAACGAGATTCATATGCCGATAGGCGACCCAATCTGGTCCAGACTCCCGAACGGCAAAATCCGGAACGAGGAAGCTCGCGCATTGCAGCAGTTGGCTAAGCAGACGATGCTCCGCCTTGGCGTACAGATCAAGCACCTTCTTGTGCTTGCCGGTCGTCTTAATCTGAAGCCCTGACGCAGAGCAGCGATTCTTAAAATCTTCAACAATCGGCACCGTAAACGGATTGGGAGCGACAATGCCGATTTTATCCCCTGTCAGAAGCAGGCGCAGCTCCTCAAGCGGCTTGTCCGTTGCAAGCGTCCGCTCCCCCTTTACGAAGGAGGAAAGCGCGGCGTCCAAAAGCTCGTACACCCCGCCTTCCCTTTTGCCCCGAAGCACCGCAAGCCCTTGAATCATGCTGTATGCCTCAATGGCATCGCTCGTCGAAACCTCCTCCTGGCCTTTGCGCAGCTTGCGCATCAGCTCGGATAACAAGGCGAGCGCTGTCTGGTTATAGGGCTCTGTTTTATGCTGCAGCAGCTTATTCCAAATCAGCTCATAATAGTTCACATAAGGCATCCCGCTCGCATATCCATTCAAGCGATCCGCTTCTTCGAACGTGTAGACCATCGGATACAGCTGCTGCTGGATGGTTCCCCCTTTTTTTCCCTGCTGCTCCTTCTGCTGTTCTTCCCTCGCAGGCCTGCCTGCTTGGGCAGCTTCCAGCAGGCCGTACGTATGAAAGCCGCCAGTAATCACTAGAACACGCTTATGCTTAGTCGCAGCTTGCTTGATGCACTCTCTCATATACGCCTCTCTCGCCATATCTCCAGAGGCATGAAGCTGTTCCTCCGAATAGCACATACGGGATAACGCGCAGTAAGTAAATACATTCCGTACAAAAGCTTCCGTCGTTGCTGCTTGCCCTTCGATTTCGAACAGCTTTTCCCACAGCTCGTCAAAGCTGCGGCAGTTCATTTTACGGCATAAACGATTAATAAAATCGGAGCTGGCAAGCAAGGTTTCATCCTGGATGGACGTCTCCTGTTTTTCAGCTTTGGTTCTCGACTCGTGACTATAATCCAGATCAATAAATGCCGCCGGTATGCCAAGAAGCGCCGCTTCCTTCATAGCCACATACTCTGGGGAATAACTTAACAGAGGATAATAGCAAGCCGATCTTCCGCCTTGTTCATCCTCGTAAGTGCAATACAAACTGACGGGCGTCTCCGTCGCCTCATCCGCAAGCACCGGAATGAGCGGGGTGCCGCTCGCTGGCCCTTCGATCAAGATAATGTCCGGCTTATATTGCTTAATCACCTTTAGCAGATGAAAGGAGCACGCTGGGCTATGATGGCGGATGGGAAAATACACGGTGCCGCTGCTCAGGTTAAACACCTGCTGATCAAATAAGGACGGCAGCTCCTTGTCAGCCTCGCCCGTTAACCAATCCATTTTCTTTCCTCATAATAGTCCTTCCATATCACATCTTCCTTGGAGCGTTCTTTGACGACCTTGGAGAAGTAGGTTTTCAGGATGGACAAATCCTTCTCATTTTCCTTGGCAATCGTTCCGAGCATATTTTGCACAAGCCGATCAAGCGAAATCGATTTATTTTCATAATAATAGGAGGTCATCGCGCTTTGAACATAGACAGAAACCGCTTCTGCCGTGCTCATGGAGGCTGCGGGGATGTCGATTTTGTAGCCTTCGCGCGTAATGCCGGAGCGGAGCTCCATAAATGTCGTCGCCAGCAGCTCGACCACATTCAGGTCAATTTCGGCGTCAACGCCACTATGCATAAGCAGGCTTCGGGCCCCATTTTCAATAATTTTCGCTTCCATCTTCATGCTGCTGACAGGCTTAATCGTCTCGAAATTGAATCGGCGCTTCAAGGCACCGCTCATTTCGTTGACGCCTTTGTCGCGAATATTCGCCGTTGCTATAACGTTAAAACCCGGCTTCGCAAACAAGACGCCGCCGTCCAGCTCAGGAATGTTCATCACCTTGTCGCTCAAAATGCTAATTAAACTGTCCTGCGCTTCCGCTGGGCAGCGCGTAATTTCTTCAAAGCGGGTCATAATGCCCTGCTTCATTCCATTATATAAAGGCGCTGGCACAAGCGCGGCCTCGGATGGGCCTTTGTCCAGCAGCATCGCATAATTCCACGAGTATTTGATCATATCCTCCGTCGTCCCGGCTGTGCCTTGAATCGTATTCAGGCTCGTCCCCGATATAGCCGCTGACAACAGCTCGCTGAGCATCGTCTTCGCTGTGCCTGGATCTCCAACGAGCATTAAGCCCCGGTTGCCTGCCAAAGTGACAACGGCCCGTTCGATCAGCACATCGTTTCCGTAAAATTTGCGGGTAATGGCGACTTCTTTGCCGTCCACGACAGCCGGCTTGTCTCTGCCAATTATAAAGTCACGCACATAGGCCGGAGACAGCAGCCACTCGGGCGGACGATTTCCGGTATCCTCTTCACGCAGCGCACGCAGCTCTGCTTCAAATAACATCTCAGCCGGCGGCTTGATCATATCCATCATTGTGGTCTCCCTTTCGCAAAAACAGATCATATGTTCTTATTTTTTATATAATACCATAGCACACGCCGTTCTTTCAAAATATTGGACAAAAATGGTTGTTTCGAACCATTCACTTAGCACCATCGGGCTAGATTTTTCGCTATAAAATAGGTCTCATCATTGATAACATTTTGGGATTATATGTATTTGTAATTGGGAGGGACTGTAGCTTACGATCATTCATTTATTTGTCTATGGGGAATTAACGTGGTTGAAAGCTTGTTCGATTCGGCAAAATGGAATGACCGCCCTCGCCCTGCCGGAAACCCTCAAGCGAGCGGCGGCCATCCCAAACTTCAAAATTACTGTTCTGCCGCCAGCTTATGCACCTGCTGCAGCAGCTTTGTCATATCCATGCCGGCGTGGTTGCCGAGCAAAATAACCGTCATTCCGCTATCCAAATTACGCAGCATTCCTGTCGCATAGCCACTACCGCTGCCATTATGGAAAACGCCCTTCTCGCCGTTCAAGTTGATTGCAATCCAGCCGTATCCGTAATTTTTATCCGAATGCGGCGTGTACATCGCTTCAAGAGACTGCTTGCTTACCACTTTGCCCGCCCGAAGCGCATTATCCCATTTGAGCAAATCATCGACGGTCGAATACAGCGTTCCCGTACCCGACTGCGACACATAATACGGAGCCGCGGCCCATTCGTTATTTTTTTGCAAAATATAGCCCTGGATGGTTGCGGTCGCAGGCGTAGCCGTACCAGAGTTTTTCATGCCCAGCGGAGTGAGAAAATGCTCGCTCACATAGTCGGCGTAGCTTTCGCCAGACAATTGCTCCAATACATAGGCCAGCAGAACATAGCCGTTATTGCTGTATAAATAAGTCGTGCCTGGCTCGTATTTCAGCTGCTTCGTCCGAAGCTCCGCGATCGTCTGCTCGATGGTAACGTCGCCGCTTCGTGTAAATTCAGATGGAAGCCCTGACGTATGCGACAGCAGCATATGAATAGTTATATCATCGCCGCGGGGAATACCCGTTACGTATTTGGACACCGGATCGGTTAGGCTCAGCTTTCCTTGCTCGACCAATTGCATAATGGATGCTGCTGTGAATGATTTTGTAATGGAAGCAATACGCGACTTGGCGTCCGGACGATTCAATTTATTCGTTCCCGAAAAGCCATAGCCTTTGCGAAGCAGCACCTCGCCGTCCTTTGCTACAAGCGCCATGCCCGAGAAGCCTTCGCCCTTCAAATAGGCGTCAATCGCGGCATCCTCTTTGCTATACTTCGTAACTGCATCCGTCTGAATCCGGATCGTCAGAAGCTCCTTCGTCTGTGACAGCTGAAGCGACGCTTTGAGCGCATCCGTTACTGAACGCAGCGGGAGCATGAGCGTTCCTTTTATGTTTAGAGAAGGCGCGGACATGTTCATGGCCAGCCCGTCCACCGTTACTACGGAAGTTCCCGCCTGATGGACGATGACGTCTCCGTTCACTTTAATCGTTGCCGTTTGCGTCTTCCCATCCCATTCGATATTGCCCGCAGCTGCCTTGCCTGCTTCACGAAGCGGCACGAATGTGGTGCCGTCCTTAATAAGCGGCTGCACATTCCATGCCACCGCTTTGCCATTTACCTCGACTGCGATCGCCTTGCTGCTAGCCGGCTGCACTGCCTCTACCTGGCTGCTTGGTTGTGCAGCCGCCGCTGAACCGCCAGCACCAGCAAACGCTGATACGGCAGCCATTCCGATCAGGGCACTGCGCGCCACTGTGTGCCCGTTAAACCACCCTGCTATCTTCTTTCCTCTAATGCCTGTCATTTCATGCCAACTCCTTCTTCTCATTCACCTACGCTTAAAGCTAAATCTACATGTTAGCCAAGCCTGCAATCCGTTCAACATACCTTCCTCTATTATAGACGCAGCAAATGGGAAAATGTAGCGGCTGCTATTTAAGTAAGTGTAGCCTAGCCCTACGTTAGCACCTGTAAAAACCCCTTACAAAACAAATAAGCTCCACACAGAACTTATCGCCCGTGTGAAGCTTATTACTTCTTTCATTTCAAACATAAGCAAGCAATATATCCTATGCTTAGCTATCCATTCCTTAAGCGACCGGCTTAATGATTGAATTCATAGCTAAGGCTGCTTAGCAATGCTTCGCCAATTTTAGTCAAGTCCAATTGGCTCACAAGACCGACAGCTCCTAGAAAATTCATCAGTAATTCACTTAAGAATGATTTGTTATTATTTAGTTGATACGATGCAGCTCCAAGATCCTTTAGGGAGAAGTCAGCTACTGGAGTGACCTCTATTGTAGTCTCACCAACATCTACTAATGGCAAAGTAATTTCATTGTAGCCATTATCAGCTACTCTAGCTTTTAAGGCATCAATCTTGCCCGAACCTACGGCAATTGCTTTAAAATGCAAGTTAACAAGCACACCATTTCCATTAATGCCGTTATTCGCGCCATTACTTGCCGTAATCAATCTAATTGTATTATCGGTAATCTCCGTATTTGACGCAATACTAACCGAATCTACGGGCTCAACAGAAATAAGCTTAAAGCGGGTATCATCATATTGAACATTGAAATCTTCTGCATAAATATTTGAAGCATTTTTCAAAACTGCCTGAACCACAAACGTGTCGAATAAAGAAACTTGCGTGACAGTCGATTCAATATCAAGGCTCATCGACGGTACGGGTACGCTGACAGAAGCTTCGTTCGAGCTTGCACTTATGCGGCCATCTTTTGTAGCGAACATTACATAGTAATAAGTAGTATTGTACTGAACGTTAGCATCCGTATATGAAGGACTGCTCAGATTTTCTGCAATCGTTGTGTAAGGACCACCCATAGAAGTACTTCTCTTAAGAATATAGGTAGCATTACTTACCACATCCCATTGAAGCCCTACTCCTGCTTTTGTATAATTTGCAGTCAAATTTAATGGTGCTTGCACCCCTGTAAATGGCAAAATTTCACCATTTTCCGAAATATCGATGGTGTCAATATATGTGCTGGATTGAGTAACGCTAAGCTCAACTGAATGTCTTCCATTCGAAAAACTATCGTTAAAATAGGTGACGCCATATTGTGTAGCACCACCACCTGAGAATTTACCTAAATTAACATCATCAATAATGAGACTATATTCACCTTTTACCAACCATGAACGAATGCTTAATTTGTTTCCTGTAAAATCAAATCTAAGTTTTAAATCCTTGCTGCTTCCAATGGAATCGCCATTAGTTTTTCCAAGGTAATTTTGCGCAGTAGTATCTAATACCCAGCTCCCTATATAAGTAATATTAGGAGTATTAGTTTTTAGATCTACCCTTTTCCAACCAGCTTCAGGATTCAGCAAAACATCATTCAGGTTTGCCGCGAACGTACTTGGAATTACTAAAACAAAACATAATACTGCAGAAATAAAGCTAAGCAACCATTTTTTCATATTTCAGTCTCCTTTTCTTCTGTCTAAATAGATATATCGGCATAAGTTGGATTTTAATTAGTTAAATAAGACCAATAACAAAAAAAATAAAAAAGCATGCGGCTAGGATCGAAAACCTGCAGCATGCCCTACATTCAACTATCGTTCCTTCATACTCACTAAAGCTCCTTCAGAGCCTCTACGACCTGCTCTACATGCCCTTTCACCTTCACCTTGCGCCATTCGCGGGCAAGCTTGCCTTCGGCGTCGATAAGAAAGGTCGAACGTACGACGCCCATGTACTCCCTACCATACAATTTCTTTAGCTGCCATACGCCGAACAGCTCGCACACCTCATGCTCCTCATCTGCGAGCAGCAGAAACGGCAGCTCCTTCTTCGCAATAAACTTCTCATGCGACTTCACGCTGTCAGGGCTAATCCCGATGATAACGGCATCGCGGTCAACCATCCCTGGATAGGCATCGCGGAAATCGCATGCCTGATCCGTACAGGTTGGCGTATTATCCTTCGGGTAAAAATAAAGCACAACCTTTTTCCCCAAGTAATCGCTAAGGCTCACCTGCGTCCCATCCGAGGCCGGAAGCTTAAAATCCGGCACCGCTTGTCCCACTTCTATCGTAGACATGTATTCAACCTCCGCTTCCCATTTCTATATGTATGTAGAACTATGAACATTACTTCGTGTATTGGACGTTCTCAGCTTACATTGAAACGGCGAGGAATAGTTCCTCGCCGCATTTAAACAACTATTCATTACGAACCAGCACCGCGATAACGCTTTACGCCATGGTTCCACAGCAGCAGGCCGAGCGTGAAGAACACAAGGCCTACGACCGGGGTCAGCAGCGCAAGCTGGGACAGGTCATCCGCTTTCTTTTCGAGGAAATACGAAGCAGGGATGACGCCGACGAATGCGAAAGGCAGCAGCCAGGTCAGCACGAAACGAATCATTTTATTATAAATGTTAACCGGGTAACGCCCATAGTTTTGAATATTGTACATGAGCGGAACGATGCCCGTCGGAGCATCCGAGTAGAAGGATATCGCCGACAAAGCCGTATAAATGCCCGCATACACGAGCACGGCCCCAATAACGAATACGGCCAGCAGCACAATATCCATGATGTGGAAAGGCAATCCCAGCTCTCCCCAGCATACGAACATAATAATTGCGCCGACGACGGAGCCGATCAGGGAAGGCGGATCGACATTTTCGAGCAGCACCTGAAACAAATTATGTGCCGGACGCGTCAAAATCCGGTCCATTTCCCCTTTAACAATATACCGCTCGCTAAAATTCCAGATGCTGAAAAAGGTGCTGAAAATGCCATATGGAATCATGAAGAAGCCATAGACAAACACGACCTCAGCCTCCGACCAGCCGCCAAGCGTTGGCGTATGGCGAAAAACAATTAAAATGAAGATCAGATTCATGAACTGGAACATCATATCGGACAAAATCTCGATCCAGAAATCCATCCGGTAGGTCAGCCGCGTCTTCGCGTAGTTTTTAATATATTCCCAAAATAATTGTGCATACAGCATGCCTGACTTAACCTCCTTGCACGAACAGGCGCTTGCGCGCTGCCCGCCATGTGAACCAGATTGGCACAAGCAGCACAACGAACCATACTACTTGAAGGCCAAACACGCCAGCTATTTCGCTGCCCGGCGTCCTGCCTGTGAATACAGAGCTCGGCAAATACGTGATGGCCTGAAACGGCAGCCATTTCATAACGCTTGCGAGCCAGCCAGGGAAAAAGGCAATCGGCACAACGACGCCGGAAAATAAATCGACCATTACGCGTTTCATCCGCATCATGCCCTCGTTATTTTCAACGAAGAAGGCAAACAGCCCCGTTAAAATGTTAATTTGCGAATTAATGAGAAAGCTGAACAGCAGCATAACTAAATAAATCATCCACGTCATCGGATCAGTCGGCAGTGTCACCGGAAAAATCAGGCAGACGATAATCATGCCCGGAATCATGAACAGAAGCAGCCGGAATAAGCCTTCGCCGAAGCCCTGCATCATTTTCACGAGCAAATAGGAATACGGCCTTGTCATTTGGGTAGCAACGCTGCCATCCCTAATGTCATTGGCGATTTCACGATCGAGATTGTTAAAATAAAACGCCCTCGCCATCCACGATACCGCGACATACGTCGTCATCTGGGCTACGGTAAAGCCCGCCAGCTCCTGCTGCTCCCCGAAAATCGCTTTCCACAAAAAATAATACGCCCCGATGTTAATCGCATAAATAACGATACCACTGTAATAATTAACGCGGTATGCCAGCATCGTAATAAAACGGATGCGAATAAAATCCAGATAAGCGCCCATCATGAGACTGTCGTCTCCTTAAGCGCTGCCTGCTGCTCTGATTCTGTGCTAGCCGAGCCGGAGCGGTAAATTTCACGAACGATTTCATCCGTGTTCGTCTCCACAATTTTAATGTCCTGAATCGCAGCACCGCCTACGACTTTGGACAAGGCATCAGATACATTGATTGCATGCGGCAGCCACATCGTTGCCGTTAAATCATTGTCCATTTTCCACGTCACATCAAGATCGCCCGTAAGCGCTTGAAGCGTCGCCAGCTTCGTCTGCGAACTGAACTCAAAGTGAATTTCGCGTCCCTTGCTCCAGCGGTTTTTCAAATCCTCCAGCCCGCCATCATAGATAATGCGCCCATCATCGAGCATAATGACACGCGAGCACAGCGCTTCAATATCTTGCAGATCATGGGTCGTGAGCAAAATCGTCGTGCCTTCCTCACGGTTCAAATCTTTGAGAAATTCGCGAATTTCTGTTTTCACAATAATATCCAGCCCGATCGTCGGCTCATCCAAAAATAAAATCGACGGATTATGCAGCAGCGAAGCGACAAGCTCGCAGCGCATCCGCTGACCCAAGCTCAGCTTGCGGACAGGACGGTTGAGCAAATCGCCAAGGTCAAGCCGCTCAATCAAATTGTTCAGCCTCTTGCGGAAATCGGCCTCCGATACACGGTACACTTTGCGCAGCAGCTGGAACGACTCAATAACCCCGATATCCCACCATAGCTGCGAACGCTGTCCGAACACTACTCCGATTTCAGCGACAAACTTTTCGCGGTCCTTGTAGGGAACATAACCATTGACTCGCAAATCGCCGGAGGTCGGCACTAAAATGCCGGTCAGCATTTTAATGGTTGTCGATTTGCCTGCACCATTTTCACCGATATAGCCACAGATTTCGCCTTGCGGGATTTGAAAGGAAATATCCTTTACAGCTGTAACCTCCGTATATTCGCGTTTGAACAGGTCTTTCAGCGCCCCGGACAGCCCTTCCCGGTTTTTCTGTACATTAAACTGCTTGCGCAGATCCTTAACATCTATTGCCAGCATTGGTTCGTCTAGCTCCTCTCCGTTAATACGGTCGACATTCCCCGGGAAATTATGCTAATCCCCCGTTTGCAAAAAGAGCGATGATTCACGGTCATCACACTTCATTATCCTATATTCTGATAAAACTTGCTTCCGTATGTCCTTCCGAATTATAATTTTACAATATGTAATCATACAGCAGATGGCAGGGCACGTAAATGCTATTAGAGAAACGTTTTACAATGGCAGTCAAGGGGAATGAATGGAAGACGGGGTACTGCGAAATTTTGAAAGGGGCATTACTAGCATAATGGAAAAACGGCCGAAGAAAGCTAAGCTATCAAAAACGTGGAAATGGATTCTGACAATTGTCCTTATTCTGCTGGGAATCGGTATTGCTTATGCAGGTTACTGGATTTATGGCGTTTATAATGCTACGTCGGATTTCAATAAACCGAATGAGGAATCGAGATTTTCCCATTTTGAGGACACCGGACTCGAAGCACCTAAATGGGAAGGCACGGAGCGAGTCAACATTTTGCTGCTTGGCGGCGATGCTCGTGGCATGGATGAAGGACAAATTCCTCGTTCAGACTCAATGCTTGTGTTATCCATAGACCCAACTACTAAGAGAGCGCATCTATTGTCGATCCTCCGCGATACTTATGTCCCGATTGAAGGACATGGACGGGGACGGATTAATACTGCTATCACACTTGGCAAGCCTGAACTGGCAATGAAGACGGTCAGCGATTTGCTTGGACTCAATATTCAGTATTATGTGTATACCGATTTCGAAGGCTTTAAGAAATTAATTGATACATTAGGCGGCATCACGATTGATGTCGAGAAGGATATGCGTTATACCGACAATGCCGACGGCAACCGTTACGATATTGATTTGAAAAAGGGCGTCCAGCTGCTGGATGGCGATAAAGCGCTGCAATATGTTCGCTTCCGCCACGATGCGATGAGCGACTTTACACGTACGGAGCGCCAGCGCAAGTTTTTGCAGGCTCTTGCCAAGGAGATGCAATCGGGCTGGAATATTCTCAAAATGAAGGAAATATTGGAGAACGTCTCTCCTTATATAGAGACGAATTTGACCGTCACGGATATGCTTAAGCTCGGACAGCTTGGCGTCGACTCCCATGTCGCTGGCACCGCTCAGGTTCCGCCGATGGATATGATTACGGACGAAGATGTTGGCGGCGCTTCTGTGCTTGGCGTACGCAATGAGGAAGAGCTCAAGTCCTATGTGGACACGCTGCTGGAAAGCGACGATACGCTCGCTTCGCCTGAGGGTTCACCTGGCGCTGATGCCAGCAGCAATCCTGAAGCATCGGCTACACCGTCACCGTAAGCCAAACCAAGCGCTTTACAGCAACCGACAATTGAATAAGGTCAGTAGCATGCATTATTGCTGGAACTGGAAGTTCGCTGCTTGAATAAGCAGCAGAAAGATGTTTGTCGTCCTCATTCCGAGTGGAATGAGGACGTTTTGATGTTAGATATTTAGGCAGGCAATCTCGCGTTCCAAGCGGGATGCTGCACCATTTTTCAAGGGGGAATTATTGTTATGACGATTCAAAGACCACGCTCCGAGGCGCTATATGCCGAAGCGCTTGAGCATATTGTAGGCGGCGTCAACAGCCCTTCCCGTTCGTTCAAAGGTGTTGGCGGGGGCGCACCCGTCTTTATGAAGCGTGCCGAGGGCGCTTATTTCTGGGATGTCGACGACAATCGATATATCGATTATTTGGCGGCTTACGGCCCTATTATTACAGGACATGCCCATCCGCATATTACCGAAGCGATCGTTCGCGCCGCGCAAAATGGCGTTTTGTACGGCACGCCGACCGAGCTTGAGGTTCAATTGGCACGCATGCTCAAAGATGCGATTCCCTCTATGGATAAAGTGCGCTTCGTCAATTCCGGCACCGAGGCGGTTATGACGACCATTCGCGTGGCACGGGCTTACACGAAACGCAGCAAAATTATTAAATTCGCCGGCTGCTACCACGGCCACTCCGATCTGGTGCTCGTCGCAGCTGGCTCTGGTCCTTCCACGCTTGGCATACCGGACAGCGCTGGCGTGCCGATTAGCATTGCCCAAGAAGTCATTACGGTGCCTTTCAACGATATTCCGGCCTTAAAGCAGGCGCTTGAACGGTTCGGCCACGAGACGGCAGCCGTTATGGTTGAGCCTATTGTCGGCAACTTCGGCATGGTGATGCCGCATGAAGGTTATTTAGAGCAGTTGTGCGCTTTAACGCGTGAGGCTGGAGCGCTTGTCATTTATGATGAGGTCATTAGCGCCTTCCGCTTCCATTACGGCTCCTCGCAAACGTTTGCTGCCTTCCCTGATCAAGCTGCCATTGAGCCGGACCTTACAGCGCTTGGCAAAATTATCGGAGGCGGACTCCCCATTGGCGCATACGGCGGACGCCGCAGCATCATGGAGCAAGTCGCGCCGCTCGGCCCTGCTTATCAGGCTGGAACGATGGCGGGCAATCCTGCCTCTATTTCAGCAGGCATCGCCTGTCTCGAAGTGCTGAAGACGCCTGGCATTTATGAGCGTATGGATCGGCTTGCTGGTCAGCTTGCTGGAGGACTTAAGGCAGCAGCAGACAAACATGGCTTCGCGCTTACGGTTAACCAAATTCGCGGATCGTTTTCAGCCCATTTTTGCAATCATCCGGTTACGAATTATGATGAAGCGCAGGATACGGACGGCGAGCTGTTTGGCCGCTTCTTTAAGCTGATGCTGGATCAGGGCATTAATTTGGCCCCATCCAAGTATGAAGCGTGGTTTCTGACCATCGCCCATACTGATGAAGATATCAATGCGACCATTGAAGCGGCGGAGCACGCTTTCAGTAAGCTTTAGGAGAGGTCAGCCCGATGCCTTCTGTAATAGAAAGGGACATGTTGATGAATCCATATTTGGAATTTGACCGCGCCGCTTGGTCGGCGCTCCGTGATCATACTCCTCTGCCGCTCACGGAGGAGGAGCTGAATGAGCTGAAGGGCCTCAATGACCAAGTATCGCTTGAAGAGGTTGAGGCGATTTATTTGCCGCTTACCCATCTGCTGAACCTCCATATCGAAGCCGCTGAGCGGCTAAAGCAAGCTTCGGCTGCATTTTTGCATATGGAGGCGCCCAAGGTGCCTTTTGTGCTCGGCATTGCAGGCAGCGTAGCCGTAGGAAAAAGCACGACGGCGCGGCTGCTGCAGCGGCTGCTTTCCCGTCATGGGAATGGCCGCAAGGTCGATCTCGTTACGACAGACGGCTTCCTCTATCCCAAACGGGTACTGGAGGAGCGCGGGCTAATGAAGCGCAAAGGATTTCCTGAAAGCTATGCCGTCAAGACGCTGATGGACTTTATGGGACAAATTAAATCGGGAAATCCCCGCGTGAAAGCGCCGATCTATTCTCATCTGACCTACGACATTATTCCCGGGCAATACCAGTTTGTCGAACAGCCGGATGTGCTGATTGTCGAAGGAATTAACGTTTTGCAGGTTAGCAAAGAAGCACACTCTTTTGTAAGCGATTTTTTCGACTTCTCGATTTTTGTCGATGCGCCCGAAACGTTCATAGAGCGCTGGTATGTCGAACGATTTTTGATGCTGCGGCATACCGCTTTTAAGAACAAGGACTCCTACTTCCATCGCTATGCAAGCCTCACTGATGAAGAGGCTGTCGAGACGGCAGCAACGATTTGGAAAGAAATCAATGCCGTCAATTTGTACGACAATATTTTGCCGACGAAACGGCGGGCTATGCTGATTTTAGAAAAGGATGCCGAGCACCGCATTCAGCAAATTCAGCTGCGGAATTAACTCAGCGCAGCTGCCAGCCCCCTTTTGGATGAATGGCTGACATAACAAAGCTGCCCTCCCTAATAAGAGTGCAGCTTTATTTTCTATTTTCGAATCAAGAGGAGGCATCGTTATGGGCTGGGAATATGGCATAAAGACCACAAATCCTTCGATCCTGCCTGAGCTTGTGGCACGTTTGGCTGATGCTATTCATGTAACGGAACCATACAGGATTGAGCGCTATGAGAACGGCTTCGCCCTGCTTCAGGATGATCCTTCATGGCCAAAAATACTGCAGGTATCGATAGAAACAGCAGCTGGACTCGAAGATATGACCGATGGTGAAGCTTATGTTTACTGTCTATTTCATATCCGCGGCGAGCTTGCAGCTGGCTGGTTGAAACACATGGAGCGGGAAACAAAAGCTCAGCGATATGCTGGCAGGCTGGAGTGGTTCGAGCTCTAAAGGATAATATATTGAATTGCTCGTTTTTGCCCAATGATCAATATCACAGTGTATTCATCTGCGGGAAGAGCGCAGCGGCATCCCACTTATTGACGATATTGAACTGAATTTCTTAGAGCTGCCGAAGCTGAGATTAATGCGCTAAAAAAACAACGGTAATATGGTAGCAAGCACGATGTGGCATTTCCTGCAATCACATTTTCCCCTACTAAAATATTGTTAAAGCATTAGAATGCCATTAGCGCAGCAGCAAAGAAGCAGCCCTCTGAGGGCTGCTTCTTTGCTGCTGCGCTATAGCTCGCTGCGTGCTTATTTTAACAGGTGACTGATTATCCCCAGCCTGATCTGCTCTTGCTACTCCGTCGCCTCAGCATCCGCCAACGCCTTCAAAAACGGCTCATGCATAAGCCCATTTGAAGCCGCCACATTTCGGACGCCGAGGTGATAGCTTTTGCCTTGTGTATCTGTAACGATGCCGCCTGACTCCTGTACAAGCAAGGAGCCTGCCGCCAAATCCCAGCTGTTCAGCCCGATTTCCCAGAAGCCAGTCAGGCGGCCTGCTGCCACATAAGCCATATGGAGCGCAGCCGAGCCCGATGAGCGAAGATTGCGCACCTGCGGCGCAAGCGCCTGAATGCCTTTCAAATTCAGCGGCAGCGCATACAGATGATCTGCCGGGAAGCCCGTCGCGATCAAGCTGCTGCTGAGCGCATCTTCCTTCGACACCTGCATCCGCTTGCCGGATACATAGGCTCCTTTGCCTTTCTCGGCAAGGAACAACTCGTCCTTCATCGGGTCATACACGACTCCAACGATAACCTCTCCTTTATAAGCAAGCGCAATCGATACGACGAAAAACGGAAAGCCATGGACGAAGTTCGTTGTCCCGTCAATCGGATCGACAATCCATAAATATTCCGCCTCGCTCTGGTCGGCGAGCGCCTGTGCTGAAGCCTCAGGTCCAGGCTCAACCCCTTCCTCGCCCAAAAACGAGTGATGAGGAAAATGAGTCAGAACAAGCTTCTTAATAAGCTGCTCCGAGCCTTTATCAACTTCTGTTACTAAATCATGAGAAGAATATTTCATATCCAGTCTATTATAGTTTCCTAGTTTCGTCTTGATCCATTCGCCCGCTTTGGCCGCGCAATTTATCGCAACCGCAGTGAAGCTTTTGCCGCTTACAACTGAAGGTTCACGCTGATCACTCACGGTGCATCACCCAACTCTCTTTAATAAGTTTAACTATTAACATTATCTATTATTACGCTTATAAATCAATATGCGTTCCTGTCTTTTTGCTAGATTCTAAAAATGGCTACAGCTGCCTAATACCTTCATAGACCAATTGGCAGGCCAGAACGAGCAGGGTAACCCTTAGCAGCCATAACAGCCCATTGCCGCTCATCTTGTTTGCAACATAGGCCCCAAGCTTTCCGCCAACCCATGCGCCCGGAATAAGCGCCAGCAAAATCCACCAGTTGATTTCCCCCAGCCATACATGCGTGGCACTGCCCAATATCGAGGATAAAAAAATGACAAACATCGACGTAGCAGTTGCCGCATGCGGCGGGAAACGGAATAACAGCACCATTAGCGGTACGAACAAGGAGCCGCCGCCAATGCCAAACAAACCGGAAATGATCCCTACACCAAACCCAATTACAAGCATCGGCCAAATGGCATAGCCATACGTATGCTGCTCGCCAGCTGAATCCACCATCGTCCGCTGCACCGGCCACTCCCGCGCAACCGGTTTCAAATAATTTCGCACAATCAACAAGGCAGATATAAGCAGCATAAAAATGCCAAAGGACAAATTAAAGGCGGCGCCTTTCAAAAGCCCTGTCATAGCCGCACCCAGCATCGCGGCCGGACCGCTTGTCGTAAACAGCAGCCAGGCGCTGCGGTAATCGACGATTTTGCGCTTCGCATAGGATAGCGTCGAGGCAAGCGCCGTTACAATAAGCATCGTAAGCGAGGTGCCTACCGCTGTGCCATGGTCGATTGGCGCGCCCATGAGCGAAGGCCCCAAATACATAAGCGCGGGCACTATAATAATGCCTCCGCCCAAACCGACAATACTTCCGAACATCGCTGCTGCCATCCCTAATAATACAAGTGCAATCCATTCAAACAAGGGAGTCACCGCCTTCTGTTCAATCATGATGCGTTACATGTTCCCCTACACCATCACTTTTCATTCCTAGTAGAAGAGCACCGTCAACGATAGCTGACGGTGCTGCATGCTTTTGAAAATCCTATAGCTCGGTTACCTCAATACTGCCGCCGTCCACAATCCGAACGCCTTCGCCTTTAGCCGCCAATATGCGGAAGTCATCCATAAGCGCCAGCAGCGCTTTATCCTTGAGCTTCGCTTCGAGCATGCAGTCAAGCTGCGGCGTCACCGCCGCCACCTTTCGCAAAAACAGCAGCAGCTCGCCTGCATTCAAATAGTCGGCATGACTGCGCGGATTAGGGCCTTCCTTCGGACTGGAAAAATGGATTTTGGGCGGCAGGCTAATTTCGACCGTATCATCCTTACCACCTGCCGCATTAGCCGCTTCGCTATTCAGCCGCTGTTCTTCAAGCCGCCACGTCTCGGCGATTTGCGGCCAAAGACTGCTGCACAGCTTGTCCAAGGAGACGCCGCCATCATTCACTTGATGGTGATGCACATCGAGCACCATCGGCACTTCCACGGCCTGAGCCGCCTCCAGCGTCTCCACTGCATTGAACGTCTTATCGTCGTTCTCCAGCGTTACACGGTGCCGATAGCGCTCTGGGAGCGCCTGAAACTGCCGGATAAAGCGTGCACCTGCGACCATCTTGTCGCCATATGCACCGCCAATATGTATGTTGCACTTGACTGTCTCCGGCAGTCCCATCGCCTCTAGCATGCGGACATGATATTCCATGTCCCGTTTGGAGCTTTCCAGCACCTCGGGCCTTGGCGTGCTGAATACGCAAAAATGGTCGGGATGAAACGAAACCCTCAGCCGATTATTTTGCACAAAAAGACCAATTTCACGAAAAGCTTCACGCAGCGCCGGATAAGCATCCCAATCTGCTACAGCCTGATGGGTCGCCAGCGGAATCAGCTTTGAGGAAAAGCGATACATCTGAATATCGCTCGCCTTGGCATGCTTCAAAATCCGCAGCGTACTGCGCAAATTGTCCTCGGCGATCCGCTCCAGCTTGCGCAGAGCCGCTTCCCGGTCACCAAGCTTCGTAAAATTTGCAAACGTCATCGTCCGCGATGGCGAAGCATTTTCCAGCAGCATGCTCATGGCTACGAACCCGAATCTAACCAGCATCCGCTATTCACGCTCGCCAAAAAACATTTCGTAAGCTAGTGCAGTCTGCACTTTAGCTTCTTCCTCAGTCAGCTTTCTCACAAGCTCCATCTCCACTTCAGTCACTTCTTCGCCTTGAAAATTAATTTCAGCGATCGAAGCGAGGATGCGGACTATGGCAATGGCCTCATTGTTCGTCGTATACGCAATGACCTTCTGGCCGGTAGGGTATACGCGAAATCCGCTCTTTACCATCTTGCCCTTGCCGTATTCAAGCAATTCATGAAGCTCCTGCTCTGACTTGAATTTGCATACAGAATTAAACTCGGTTGAAAATCCCATGAACTCCCTCCTTTCTCTAGAGTGAATTTCCATTGCTTTTATTACGCTTCGCTAGCGCCGAAATTGATTTTTTGCTTCTCGCCATGCCGTCTCAAGGCAAGCTCAATCAGCTTATCCAGCAGCTCGCGGTAAGGCATTCCTGTTTCTTTCCACATAAGCGGATACATGCTGAAAGGCGTAAAGCCCGGCAGCGTATTTACCTCGTTAATAAACAGCTGGCCGTCCGACCTGCGCATGAAGAAATCTACGCGGGAAAGGCCCGATCCATCAATGGACAAAAAGGCGCGAATCGCCATATCCCTGACTGACTCCGAGATTTCCTCCGAAAGCTCGGCTGGAATTTGCATGACCGATTTGCCATCCACATATTTTGCCTTATAGTCGTAAAATTCATTAGAAGCAATAACCTCGCCCGGCACAGAAGCTTTAGGCTCGTCATTGCCAAGCACCGCGACTTCGATTTCTCTCGCATCGACAAATTCCTCAACGATTACTTTGCGGTCATACTTGAAAGCGTAGTCGATTGCCGTCATCAGCTCTTCACGGTTGCGTGCCTTGGAAATGCCGACACTGGAGCCCAGATTGGCTGGCTTAACGAAGCACGGGTAGCCGAGAGCCACTTCACATTCCATTACAAAAAAGGCAGCGTCCTTCTCCCACTGCGTACGGTTGAAGTAGCGGAACACGCATTGCGGCAGTCCTTCTTGCGCAAAAACCTTCTTCATCGTCACCTTGTCCATGCCTACTGCCGATGCCAGCACGCCTGCGCCGACGTACGGAATGTTGGCCATTTCGAACAAGCCTTGAATCGTGCCATCCTCGCCAAATGTGCCATGCAGCAGCGGAAATACGACATCAATTGCCGCTACTCCAGCTGCTGCTGCACCTGATGTATCTAAACCGGCAAACAGCGGAGCAAGCGGAAAGCCCGCTCCGGAAGCGGCTGCTGCAAGACGCAGCTCGCTGGCGGATTGCGGCTTGCTTCCCAGCTTGTCGCCCACTCTCCACTCGCCCTGCTTAGTAATATAGAAGGGGGTAATTGCGTATTTATCGTAATCAAATTCTCCCAATACTGCGAAAGCTGTCTGCAGCGAAACTTCATGCTCGCCTGATTTTCCTCCGTATACAAGTGCTACGTTTACTTTCGTCCCCATCGCATATCCTCCGGTAAAATAATAAATAATAACTTATAGCCCATCCTCAATATGAAAAAAACGGTACCTGGTTTGTTCCGTCCAGGCATAAGAATCGCGATAGTCCCAGTAGCGATGGCGGCTGGGTACAGTATTCGCATTAACAAGCGGCATACCCGCTGCATCGAAAGCCGTTACAATCGTGCTGTGCTGAAAACGGTTGTCGCCGTTCCAGTCATAAGTGATCACATCGCCAAGCTGGAGCTCTTCAGCCGAATCAACGACTCTGGCTCGAAGTCCTGACTGCCGGGGAGTGGATAAGTAGTTCGTCAGCGCATTCGACACCGACCAGCTGTAGCTCCACCATTCCCTGCCTCCGTTACGGCCTTTGTACCACCAGCCGCTGCCCCTGTTACCAGTATAATTCATCGGAGCATTGCCTGCAAAGACCGACTGGGAGATGTAATTTGTACAATTGACCTCAAACTCCTCATATGCAGGGTTTGGTTCATTCCACCAACGGTCGGCGTAAGCTGCGGCCAAATCGCGCCGATACAGCGCGCGGGCGCTTTGGGGCTGGAACGCTGCAAACAGGTCATAATTCAAGTAGGGCACCGAGCGAAGACGGAAATGCTCCTCTTCCTGCTGCTGCTCTTCCTCTCCAACCGAATTTTGATCCTGAAAAGCATGCTCGAAGCGCGGACGCCGTTCCGCAATGATCGGCTCAATGCGAACGATGTGCCAGCGGTCGCCAGCAGCGGCCAGCCATAGCCGCTCCACTTCTTTCCGCTCTTCTATATAACGCAATCCTCTATGCTCAATCTGCCGCTTAATATGCAGCCGGATAAGCACGGACGCTTCGGTACCAGACTCCTGCACCCTGACCAGCTCCGCCTTCGTCTCGCTGCGCGAAGGCAGGACGCCGCGCAGCAGATCCCGCTCGCGCAGCCGGTTCAGCCTGCCGCGGAGCCTGCCGCAATGATCCTTATCCGCGACGAAGCCATCTACCGCTGCTGCATGCTGCTCGGTTTCCGCCTGATTGTACAGGCTTACATACTGATGCACGGCAGGCTTCCAGCCTTGCGCTTCCTCTCCAAGCTGCGGCGGCGAATCGCCTGAGCGCATGAGCGAGGTCATGGAAGACGCAGCCATTCGCGAATGCTCAGTCACGGCAGACTCCGGCTTCTGCTGATTCTGGTGCTTCTCCTGCTGAGCTCCGCCTTTCGTCGTTCCCTCCTGAGCATGCTGCTGCGCGTGCCGCTGGGCGGAGCGCGGCTGAAAGGCGGACAGGTTCAGCAGCGGCTGCCGCTCCTGCTTGCCTGCACGGCGGCCTGCCGTTTGTTTGTCTGATCGCAAGGACATCGGCTTTCCCTCCTAAAAAGCAAGCTTTTAAACCGCACGTGCTGCGGCGGACGCCAGGCAAGGGTGCGGAGCGCCTAATCAATTTATTTATATGTTCACATTCCTCTAAACATGAGGCTCTAGCCAAAAGCTCGCATAATAATCCATTATTAGGATAAAACAAGCCTTGCGGATGGAGGTTACATTCGTCCATCAGCCTAAATGCCTAAAATGGGCGCCAATATTCGAGAAAGCGGGTACAATTGGACTTTACGAGAGCCCCTATTTAGCGATATACTAGAAGCATAGCAAATTTGAAATCGTGTTTCACAGAGCGAAACACCCACTAAAGAATGTTTCCTTTTCTTTTTCAAAAGTAAAGCCACCTAAGGAGGAACTTGAACCATGTCTCAACAAAATCATTACTCCGTTCGCACCTCGCTTGACGTAAACGGCAAATCCTTTGCGTATTACCGTTTGTCCGGCCTGGAAGAGCAAGGCCTTGGAAATATTTCCAAGCTTCCTTTCTCTATCAAAGTCCTGCTCGAGGCTGCTGTACGTCAATTCGACGGCCGCGCCATTACGCCTGAGCATGTGAAGCAGCTGACAACATGGGCAGATGGACGCGAGGACAAAGAAATTCCATTTATTCCTGCACGTATCGTATTGCAGGATTTCACGGGCGTTCCCGTCGTAGTCGATCTGGCAGCTATGCGCGATACGGTTAAACGCGCTGGCGGCGACCCTAAAAAAATCAATCCGCTCGTACCGGTTGACCTCGTAATCGACCACTCGATCATGGTTGATGCATTCGGCAACGCGGACGCGCTTGAATACAACACCAAGGTAGAATTTGAGCGCAATGAAGAGCGTTACCGCTTCCTGCGCTGGGCCCAAACGGCGTTCGATAACTTCCGCGCTGTACCGCCGGGAACAGGTATCGTTCACCAAGTTAACCTGGAGTACCTTGCATCTGTAGCTGCTACAAAAGTCATCGATGGCGAAACGGTTGTTTTCCCTGATTCCCTCGTTGGTACGGATTCCCATACAACAATGATCAACGGTCTTGGCGTAGTCGGCTGGGGCGTTGGCGGTATCGAGGCTGAGGCAGGCATGCTGGGCCAACCGCTTTATTTTGTAACACCTGAAGTTATCGGCTTCAAATTGACTGGCAGCTTGGCAGAAGGCGCTACGGCGACTGACCTTGCTCTGACAGTTACGCAAATTCTTCGTAAAAAAGGCGTTGTCGGCAAATTCGTCGAGTATTTCGGTCCCGGCTTGTCCAACATCAGCCTTGCTGACCGTGCTACGGTTGCCAACATGGCTCCTGAGTACGGCGCAACCGTTGGCTTCTTCCCAGTCGACAGCGAGACGCTTAACTTCATGCGTGCAACTGGCCGTACAGAAGAGCAAATCGCTCTGGTTGAAGCTTACTACAAAGCACAAGATATGTTCCGCACAGATGAGACGCCAGATCCTGTCTTCTCCGATGTGATTGAGCTTGATATGTCGACTGTTGTTCCTTCCCTTGCTGGTCCGAAGCGTCCTCAAGACCGCGTTGAGCTGACAGCAATGAAAGATGAGTTCAACAACATCATCCGCACGCCAATCGATAAAGGCGGATACGGCATGTCAGATGAGAAGATCGAACAGCTCGTTGACGTGAAGCACCCGAACGGCCAAGCAAGCAAAATGGGCACTGGCGCTGTTGTTATCGCAGCTATCACAAGCTGTACGAACACGTCCAACCCAAGCGTTATGCTAGGTGCGGGCCTTGTAGCGAAGAAAGCGGTAGCTCTTGGACTGACTAAGCCTGCTTATGTGAAAAGTTCTCTGACGCCGGGCTCGCTCGTCGTTACGGAATATTTGAAGAAAGCGAACCTGCTGGAATCGCTGGAAGCACTCGGTTTCCACGTTGCCGGTTATGGCTGCGCAACTTGTATCGGCAACTCCGGTCCGCTTCCTGATGAAGTAGGCCAAGCTATTGCTGACAACGACATGACGGTAGCGGCTGTATTGTCCGGTAACCGTAACTTTGAAGGCCGTGTTCATGCTCAGGTGAAAGCGAACTATTTGGCTTCTCCTCCGCTTGTTGTTGCATATGCACTTGCAGGAACGGTTAACATCGACCTTTCCAAAGATGCAATTGGCTATGACAAAGACAACAACCCGGTTTACCTGAAAGATATCTGGCCAACTTCGAAAGAAATTCAGGAAGCAACTGCGGCTGCGCTTAATCCGCAAATGTTCCGTGATAAATATGAAAATGTATTTACGCAAAACGATCGTTGGAATGCAATCGACGTACCAGAGGGCGAAAGCTATGAGTGGGATCCAAAATCCACTTACATTCAAAATCCGCCGTTCTTTGAAAACCTTGGTACGGAGCTTAACGACATTGCCGACATCCATTCTGCAAATGTGCTTGCGCTTATGGGCGACTCGGTTACAACTGACCATATCTCCCCTGCCGGCAACATTAAAGCAGATAGCCCAGGCGGCGAATATTTGATCGAAAATGGCGTAAAAAGAGAAGATTTCAACTCGTACGGTTCGCGTCGTGGTAACCACGAAGTCATGATGCGCGGTACATTCGCCAACATCCGTATCCGTAACCAAGTGGCTCCGGGCACTGAGGGCGGCGTAACAACTTACCTGCCGACTGACGAAGTAATGTCGATCTACGATGCTTCCATGAAGTATCAAAAATCCGGCAAAAACCTTGTCGTTATTGCTGGTAAAGAATACGGCACAGGAAGCTCCCGTGACTGGGCGGCAAAAGGTACATTCCTGCTCGGCGTAAAAGCCGTTATTACTGAAAGCTTCGAGCGTATTCACCGTTCCAACCTGGTAGGCATGGGCGTACTGCCACTGCAATTCCAAGAAGGCCACGGCTGGAAAACGCTTGGTATTACAGGCCGCGAAACGTTCGATATTACTGGACTGTCCAATGATGTGACAGCTGGCGAGACGGTTACCGTAACAGCTACCCGTGAAGACGGCACAGCGTTCGACTTCCAAGCTATCGTTCGTCTGGACTCCATGGTTGATGTAGACTACTACCGTAATGGCGGTATTTTGCAAACCGTGCTTCGTCAAATGATTGCTAACATGTAGGAAGCATAAGCCTTCCCTTGATTCGCAGAAATTCAAAAAAAGCAGCGATTTCCCCATAACGGGTGAATCGCTGCTTTTTGTTTTAGGAGCACGGGAAAATATCCGATTTCAAGCTTCAAGGTTCACTTTCTTTTCTACTCCTGATCCAGAGGCTGCTTGATGCCATCCTCGTAGAAATCGAAGATGAGCTGCTGCTGCGTGCCTCTTACGGCGTAGAATACATCGGCCAGCGTTTTCCCCCTATGCTTCTGCCCCAACGCTTTTTCCAGCCACTCTCGGGTCAGCCCATGCAGCTTAAGATTAGCCTCCACCACCATGCCATCCATAATCAGCTCCACCGGAAAAGCCTGCGCTTGCAGCGAAAGCCCCATATCCTGCTTGGTGATAAGCCGATATGCATCCTTTTTCAGGATAGAGATTCTGCCATTGTCTTCGAGCAAGGCATACTCCACCTCTTCAATATTAAAAACGCCCCTTTCCCTTAGCG
The DNA here is from genome assembly GCF_002741035.1 of Paenibacillus sp. BIHB 4019. NCBI lineage: Bacteria > Bacillati > Bacillota > Bacilli > Caryophanales > Paenibacillaceae > Paenibacillus > Paenibacillus sp. BIHB 4019. The sequence goes on from NZ_CP016808.1 coordinate 1,042,804, forward strand.
CTTGGTTCAGCGAATCCAAGGTATAGCGAATTTTACGCATGTTGGTTTCCATGACTTTGCCGTTTTCTATCAGCACGGTAGGGGAACCCGAGATCCAGCTGCGCATCTTTCGGCTTTTGAGAGCGATCAGTGAAAGCAGGAAAGACATAGCTGTAATCACAACCAGCGACAGCACGATGTATGTGGGTTTCAGGGTGGCATTGAACGCCAAATTCGCCGCCAGGGAGCCCAGCGTAATGCTGGTTACAAAATCGTTAAACGTCATATTCGAAAGGGTCTGCTTGCCGAGAATCCGGGGAATGAGCAGCAGCAGTCCTACTGCGACAATTGTCCGGATCAAAATTTCCACATACGTCATCTTCAAACCTCCTCCCCCCATTATTTCCAAAAGGAATAAAAAAAAGCAGCGCCTGCTTCACTTTTCCTCAAGTGAAGCGGGCGCTGCTTTTCTATTTTTGCGGCCAGTAACTGAGCATGCTGCTGCCAACTGCCTGCTATTTCATCATTGTGCTCATCCGCTTGGACGCTTCCAGCAAAATAGGAGCGGCTAAGCGCATTTTTTCCATCGTCATGCGGCTTGCCGGACCGGATACGGATAAGGCGGCGACAAGCTTGCCTTCCCGTCCAAATATCGGCGCGGAAAAAGCGGCGGCGCCAGGCTCCCGCTCCTCAAAGCTCGTCGCATAGCCCTGCTCCGTAATGTCCGCAAGCTGCATCTTATATTGATCGAGATCAATCGTAAACAGCCACGACGGATCGCCAAAAATCTCTTCCCGCACGAGCGGATCGGCGTAAGCGATCAGCACCTTGCTGGATGCCCCTGCGTAAAGCGGCAGCCTCGCTCCGATTGGCGCCACCCGGCGCACAGGCTGATTGCTCTGCACGGCCTGAATGCGAATCCGCTCCGAACCGTCGCGTACGTAAATGCTTACGGTCTCGCCCAGCTTATCGCGCAGACGCTCCATCTCCGGCTGCCAAATGACCGCTGGATCATCGGTGCGGGATAAATGTGCAGACAGCTCCCATACTCGCATGCCAAGCCGGTAGCGCTCCGTTACCAGGTCGCGCTCGATAAAGCCTTTATCTTCAAGGGTGGCCAGCATCCGATGGACCGTGCTCTTATGAAGCCCTGTCCGCTCGGCGATTTCCGTCATAACCAGATCCTTTCCCGCTGTAAAACAGATCAAAATATCCAGCGCTCGTTCGACTGCGCGTACGGTTGATTTCCCTTCCTCCGCCATGATGTGCCACACCTCCCTCGTTTCATTAAGTGAAACTCATTCTCACACAGTATAACTCATCAAAGGCTTAATCGTAAAGAAAAGATCCTTTGATTACAAAAGCATTACAACACCTTAACAATACGTCGACATCAATTGACAGGCACTCCCGCTCCGCATACGATTAAAGTACTAGAAATGAGAAGCGTTTACATAGTTCGAGAGGAGGAGAAGGGATATGAGCACAACAATGATGACATCTGTTTCAATGGAGGGAACCTTCCCCCAGGGACTGCATCCCTTTCCTTCTCTAGATAAGCTCCAACTGCCACGCCCGAGCGCAAAAACCAGGAGGTTGCACGCATTGGTTGCCCTTATTGCCTCACTGCTAGCTTTATGCATGATCGTCGTCGTTATCTTCCACGCCTATGTGGCTTGGATGCTCGCCTATCCCTACGTCGCTCCGCTCACTTCCAATCCGAAGGCTGCAATCGGGCTTGATTACGAGGACGTGCTCATTCCAAGCATCAGCGGCAAAACCAACGTCAGCGGCTGGTACGTGCCGGCCTACAGCGATGATTCGAACAGCGAGCCAGCTGCACGCACGATCGTGTTCAGTCATGGCTACGGCGCTAACCGCGAAGAAACTTGGGTACCGATGTATGATTTAACGAAGCTGCTTAATGGCCTTCATTATAATGTTATGCTTTTTGATTACGGCTACGCCTCTGCTACTGACAAAACGGCAGCAACTGGCGGTTTGGAAGAATCCCAGCAATTGCTCGCCGCCGTTCAATATGTGAAGGAGCAAGGCTCCAAGGAAGTGATCGTCTGGGGCTTCTCCATGGGGGCAGGAACCGCCATGCAAGCTGCGCTGCAATCCAAAGATATTAACGGCATGATTCTTGACAGCCTGTTCGTGCCAAGCGCTGATTCGCTGTTCAACAATGTCAGCCAAGTTGTGAGCCTGCCGCGTTTTCCGTCTGAAGCATTGATCGGAGCACTGCTCCCGCTATGGACAGGAGTAGGCATCGATTCCGTGCCGGCCGAGCAAATGATGAATACGAGCTACGATATTCCGATTTATATTATACATGGCACGCAGGATGTGAAGTCGCCATACACGACGGCTGAGCATATCGCAGACAAACAGACGAATCCATTGTCCCGCTCGTGGATCGTGCAGCAAGGACAGCATGAAATGCTGTTCCGCGAGCATCCGAGCGAATACATTCAGCGCGCTGCGCTTTTCCTCAGCCAAGTGAACCAGCAGGTGCTCGCTGATCAAGCAGATCCGGCAGCAGCCAGCGCCTAAACCAAGCGGCCTGCCGCATAGCAAATGCCCCGCGCACTGGAGCTTTTCCAGCAGCGGGGCATTTGCTATGCCTATAACTTCTACGATGAAACGTTACCGCGGCTCAAATTCCCGCTTCGCCTTTGTAGCGCTTGCGAAACTCAATCGGCGAATAGCCTTCCTGTTTTTTGAACAGCCGTGAAAAATAAGAAAAATTGCTGTAGCCCGTAATTTCCGCCACATCGCTCACCTTCAGATCCGATTGGCTGAGCAGCTTCTTCGCGTATTCCATACGCTGGCTTACGATATAATCCGTTAGCGACGAGCCTGTCTCCTTTTTGAACAATCGGGATAAATACGCAGGGTTAAAATGCAGCAGCGAGGCAATTTCCTCCCGGCTGACCTCCTCGGACATTCGCGATTTTACGTATTGCTCGATTTGTTCTACAATCGTCGGCTCGCTCTCCTTCTGATTCGCCGCATGCTCAATTGCCATCTCAATGACCTGCCTCGTCCACAGGCGCAAATGGGCAAGCGACTTCGTGCACGGCGCACTTCCTTCCCGTTTGACGCTGATTGCGTCAATAACGTACCCAATTGAGATGCCGCTTTGATTGAAGGATTGATAGAGAGACGACAGCAAATGGTAATAGAGCGCTTTCAAATCTTCTTTTGAAAGTGGATTTTCCTTGTCATAGGAAGCAAACCATTCATCGACAACCTGATACAGCTCCGCATGGCGGCCCTTTTGCAGCAGCAAGGCAATTTCCGCCGGCCAATCCTTGCGGCCAAACAGCTGCTCCGGCATCTGGTGCGCTTGCTCGCCCTCAACCCATACGTCCTTCATATCACCCGCGCACTCCCGTTCCAGTTTAAGCAAGGAGGCGCTGCGGCTCCCAAGCGTACATAGTGCACCTGGCAAGCTGATATAGCATTTTACCCGGCTGTAAAAATAAACCCCGCAATCTTCGACCAGCCCCATGCATCGCCTGCGCAGCTCGGCAATGCTTCTCCCCTGCTCCTGTGCATGGTAGACGACGATGAACAGCTCGCCATTGCGGCTCTTGAGAACAGCGCCTGGCCAATTTTCCAGCACGGTTTCCTCTGCACGGTTCATGACCGCGTACTCCAATATTTCTTCATCCTTTATGCCAAAACGCGCTTTCCAGCCGGAGATGCTGACGAGCACCAGCATAAACTCGCCGCTATCTGCTGCATCCGGCTCCATTAAGGACAATTGGCTAAGCAGCGCTTCATTATTCGGCGTTTTCCCCGCAGGATAAAGCACATCGTTCCAGAAGCGCTCGACCAGTTCCTGCTTGTGATGGCGCAGCACCTTCTCAAACTTGCCCATCCGCCGTTTCAGCAAATTATGCTCCCGATCCTGCTCCAGCTTGCGCAGCGAGCGTGCTACCGTTTCCAGCAGCAGCTCATGCCTCACAGGCTTGAGCATATAATCGAAGCAGCCTGCACGCAGCGCCGCCTGGACATATTCGAAGCGGTCATGTCCCGTAACAAAAATGACGCTGGCCGAAAATTGCTCCTGGTTCAGCCATTCGAGCAGCTCCAGCCCATTTTCACCCGGCATTTCGATATCGCAGATAACAACATCAATTCGCTGGTCGCAAAAGATGATTCGCGCCTCTTCTACATCCATCGCTCCATACACTTCGCTTATTCCGAGCGATCTCCAATTTACCGTCTCCATGATACTTTTCAAAGCATAAGCTTCATCATCTACCACGAGAAGGCGATACATGATTAGCACCCTCCTTTGCGCTTTGAAATGTTTATTGCAGCGGCCTGCTTCGCACAAGCCGTCTATCGCTTGAATGCATCGCTTCCTTCCAAAAGTTTTCCAATTTAATCTTATCAAATTATGGATATTAACACAATATTTTCTCGATTTCCTCAGAGGGTTTTTCCATAAAGAAAAGAGGGCCGCGCAAGGCATATTCACCCAGCACGGCTCCTCTTCCCTTCCTGCAAATTATTTACTTGGCCGCTGCTGCATTTTCTAAGGCTCAATGCCCCATACAAGCGTACCGTTTTGGTAAAGCGTCACTTTATTCCAATCGACGAGCGAAGTTTTGGTCGCATCGAAGGAATAGTCATTGGCCTCATTCAAATTGGACCAATCATTTTTGGAGACACGCGTCTGGATTTGGCCGCTTGTGCCACCCGCTGCAATGGAGCCTGCTGCAGCTGTGAAGCTGATTTCCATATACGTATCAGCTGTTGCAGTCGGCGAACTCATAGTCACGAAGGAGGCATGCACGTTGCTGCTGCCCACTTGTGCATAGTCGCTCCAGAAGCTATGCTGCTGCGTGCCGTCCGCCGTGAAGTAGTAGCGGATTTTCAGCGTACTCAAATCTACCGCAGTCGTGCCATTGTTCAAAATATTAAAGTGCGCCATCATCGCATTGTTCGTTGCATTCGTATCTGCCGCTCTATACTGGACCTTGAGATTGCCGCCGACTGGAGGTGCAACAGGCGTTACGGCTACCGTGTTGGAAAGCGTCGTTCCAGCAGCATTTTCAGCAACAATGCGGTACGTATAATGGGTGCCATTCACGGCACTCGCATCCGTGTATGCCGTCGTTGTCAGGCCAGTAGCTACAGATGCAAATGCGCTGCCTCCCGAGGAACGCTCGACATTATAGAAGTCTGCTCCAGAAGCTGCTGTCCAAGACAGTGCCGCTGACGCATTGCCTGCAGTACCTGTCACGGTGAATGCACCAGGTACGACGGCGCCCGGTGCCTGAGGCGTAACCGCCACCTGTGCCGAGTTTACGGACTCGCCTACTGCATTGACCGCAGTAACTACATAATAATAGGTCGTGCCATTCGTAACACTCGTATCGCTGTAGCTTGTGCCGCTAACCGCAGTCGCTACTGTCGTGTATGGCCCGCCCGTTGTTGCCGCGCGCTTCACATTGTAGCTCGTTGCGCCAGGCGTCGTGCTCCAGCTCAGGCTCGCCTGAGCATTGCCGGCTGTTCCGGTCAGTGTCGCCGGAGCGCCAGGAACGGTTGGAGCTGCTGGCGTACCCAGCAAACGGTCATACTCGGCATAAGCCGTTGCAATATCTACCTGCGACCAGAAACGGTGGTACTTGAACGTCGGTACGCCGTTATCCCATGTTCTTGTTGTATTGTTCCACGACGTGTTGTAAAGGTTCGACAAGTACGACCATTGCGGATCCTGCTGAATTAGTGGACGCAAATCAGCGTAGCCGATATAGACGCCATTGCCGCCTTTTGCCGGATCGGAGGCTACTGCACCGCTGCCCGGAAGCATGTTGCCTTGGCCAAACTTACCTGTCCAGCCGCTTGGCAAGTAAATTTCCTTCGTGAAGAAGCGGTTGTAATCCGCACGCTGCTCTTCTGTGACAATACCTACGCCATCATTGAAAGTCCAAGCCGTATCAAGAAGCTTGCCAGCCATTTCCTTCGCTTCGGCTGCTAATGGCGTCAGGCTTCCCGTCTCAGCCTGCGTACCCGCTGCGAAGAACGCGAGTGCTTTAACGTATGTGCCGAGCGCGCCAACGTCCTGGCTCGGATTAATCGTAGTCGCATGGTAGGTCGGATTGCCCGTGTAGGAGCTAAAGCCATTCCATGTATCCGGCTGGCCATTCCACTCTTGGCCTCCCGGAATCCAGAACTCGCCTGGCGCAGCTACAGTCGCTACGTTGACATTAGTGCCGCCCAGTATACGCTGGCCTTGCGCATTCAAATAGTAGCCGTCAGCGTCAGTAACCGGACGCTCATCGACGAATACATAATCCAGTGTCCAGTCCACCCACTTCTGGATAACGGTTTTCGCCATTTGGAAGTTTTCCGAGCTAAGGTCGCCATTTTCAGCCAAAATATAATACAGCTCAGCTACGCGCTCAAGCGGCCATACTTGGAAGCCAAACCAAGTGTTCGAATCCGGATCATGATAAACCGGAGCTTCATCATAAGCCATGCCGTAGAATTTGCTCACGCCTGCCGGATAAGCGGAATATTGGCCATTCCAGCTGTTCGTTGCGCCGCCGCCCATTGCGCCTTCAGACGATTGCAGCCACGTATAAAATTCCAGCTGGCGTTTAAGCGATGCGTTCCAGTCCGTCTGTGCGGTCGCGGACGTTGGGATAAGCCCGCCATCCTGAGTTGACAGCGCATATGCGGCAACCGGGTTTTGGTAAGCCTGGTGCGCATGGCTTGCGCCGATACGCCAAGCCCAGTTTCCGGCGCCTTGCTCCAAGCCGCCGCCCCACGACGTATACCATGCCATCAAATATGAGCTTGAATCTTTGCCCGTTCCCGGAGTTGGCGCACCGCCGCTAGCGCTTCCAATTTTTTGGAAGTATTTATCATACATGCCGTAACGGAGATAATCGCCCATCTTTTTCGCTTTGTTCAAGTAAGCGGTATTGTTGTAGCCAAGCTCCTTCGCCCAATACATCACTTGTACGGCGCGGCCGTCCGCATCTGTCGCATTCGTGTAGCGCCACTGCTTCGCAGGCGCCTGATTTTCCTTCGTGAAGAGGGACATGAAGCCTTCGCCTGTTTTGCCGAAAGTCTGATTGTCCTGAGATGGATGCGGGATCGCCTCCCACACCGACTCCTGCTCGCCGCGCTGGAACGTATTAACGTAAGTAGATGTATGCGTTGGGTTTAGAAGATTTCCATAATTGTACCAATTGTCAACGTCGATCAGCCAATGCATCAAATATGTTTGGTTGTTGCCGTACGTCGCTTTCAGCTCGGCATCCAGCGGATCTTTGCCCGCGGCATATTTGCCGGAAAGCTGCACCGGATATTGATCCGGGAACGGTTTTTCATCTGCATACGTCGCTGGGCTGTTAGGATTGTAAAAGCTCATCGTCGGCTGCTCTTCCTTGCCGTCTCCTTCATTGACCGGAATGATATACTTCTCCATATTGTCCCAGGCTGCTTCCAAATGGCTCCAGTCCTGCGTATAGTGGCCATACAGCGTCTCCAGCCATAGCCAGTAGCTGTAAGCCTCGGAAGTACTCATATGACCGTAATCCGGCGCTTCACTAATCAACGTCTCAATGGAGTGATAAGGAATGCCCTCCGGTGAAAAATAACCGTTCGCCGGATTTTTGATCTGGTCGTACATTTGCAGGAAGCGCGACTCCTCAATGCTGACCGCCGCCGCAGCAGCCACGGATACTTTGGGCGTAGAGCCCCAAAGCCCGGTGGACAGCGTGACGAGCAGCGTTGTTGATAGGACGAGTCCCGTTACTTTTTTCGAAGCTTTCAACGTAAAAATCGGTTTCATATCTTCTTACCTCCCTAATTTGGAATAGCAGCTAACGTCAAATATTAAGGCTCGATTCCCCATACGAGCGTTCCATTCTGGTAAAGCGTCACCTTGCTCCAATCGACGAATGATGTTTTTGTTGCATCGAAGGAATAATCATTCGCTTCGTTTAAATTCGACCAGTCTGTTTTTGAAATACGGCCTTGAATTTGGCCGCTGCTGCCGCCTGCGCTGATTGAGCCTGCAGCTGTCGTAAAGGTGAGCTCCAAATACGTATCTGCCGTCGTAGTAGGCGTGCTCATCGTCACGAATGCAGCCTGCACATTGCTGCTGCCGATCTGTGCATAATCGCTCCAGAACTGATGAGACTGCGTGCCATCAGCTGTGAAGTAATAACGAAGCTTAAGCGTGTTCATAGCTACAGCGCTTGAACCGTTGTTAAAAATTTCAAACTGCGGCATCATCGCATTGTTCGTTGCATTCGTATCAGCCGCTCGGTACTGCACCTTCAGGCTGCCCCCCGGAGGCTGAGTCGGCTGCGGAGTTGGGCTTGGCGTCGGCGTTGGCGTCGACGTCGGTGTTGGTGTAGGACTTGGTGTCGTTGTTGGCGTTGGTGTAGGACTTGGTGTCGTTGTTGGCGTCGGTGTCGGCGTTGGTGTCGCTGATGGTGTAGGAGTTGGAGTTACGCCGCCTCCAACAGGCGCTTGCCCAAACACGAGCGTTCCTGCATCGTATACCGGGATTTTCGCCGTCTTCACCGTTTGACTGGATGTAAGCCCTGCAAATGAATAGTCATTGGCCGTATTCCATGCCCCTTGAGGACCGGAAATGCGGAACTGGATTTCCTTGCGGTAATGCGGCTGGCCGCCAGGGTAAATTTTCGTGCCTGTAAAGTCTGCCAGCACATAATAAATGTGATTAGCCTCGTCGTATGGCTTTAAGCTAACGACTGCGCCTTGATTATAGTTGGAAGCGACACTTACATTCGCCGCCGTATAGCCAGCTGCGTATACCTCGCTCAAATCGATGAAATAGCGGAAAGATAATTTATCTCCCATTCGAGCTGGCCATGCCGACTGATTATTAATAAAGGCTTTAATTTCAGTGAAATTGGCACCAGACTGGTTCACTGCCGCTTCCACAAACATTTCATCGGCCTTTGTTTCGGCCGGAGGGAAGTTCGCAAGCGGCTGCTGGCCTGCGCCGTACAGCAGGTTCATTTTTGCAAGAGAAGCCGTAAAGCCTGCGTTGTAGTCCGTCGCTACCTCATTGCTAACGTAGTCGGTTATGGAATCGGTGTATTGATCCGATGCATTCGGTCCGCCTACCAATGCGCCATAAAGCGTATGACGGTGCGAGGTCGGGTTGCTTAGGCTGTCCGTCCACGAACTGTGTGAAGTACGATGATGCGGGTGCTCCGGTGCATTGGCGCCATAACCGACCACGTAGCTGCTGTTACGCGGATTGTCGCCCAGCATATATTTAATCTGGCTAACGGCAAAATCGTTATAGCGCGCTTTTTTGACTGGGTCCGCTACAAAATCCGAATATACAAATGCCAGGAAGGAAGCATTAGCCGCATAGCGCAGGGAGCCCCATGAATCCAGCCATGCCAGGCCGCCCGGCGAATACGTAATTCGCGATCCGTTTGTTCCTACGGTCCAATAGTTCAAATTGCGCTCAGTCGATGCGATAAAGTCACTCGCCTCTGGTCTGCCAAGCTCAGACGTAATCCGGGCGAGCAGCAATTGCGCGCCATAACGCTTGTCATCCCAGCCGATTGTCCATTTGTAAGCCCAAGTGTTGCTTGAGCTGTCTGTATCCCATTCATAAGCAGATTGAATGGCTTTATTCAAATAAGCGTTGTCCTCTGTTGCCAGATACAGCCAAGTTGCTGCCCAAGTTAGCTCATCTTTATATCCGCTCCACGAATTGTAGAAAGAAGCAACATCGGTAATACAATCTGAGTATTTGCCCCGGTATGTGTCTGCAAAGCTGTAAAGCTCCTTCGCGTGCTGGAGCAGAAGCGCAGAATAAGCCGGATTTGATTGCTTAAACACGATAGATGAGGAAGCGAGCGCCGCCGCCGTCTCTCCTGCCAAGTCCGAGCCACGGCAAGTTTCCGTGATTTTAAACGAAGGACGCGCCATTTGCATCACTTCTGCAGGGCCCCACCAAGCATGATCGGCATTGCCAGCTCCAACCTGCCCCCAAAGCTCATTAGGCGCTGTATGCGCTCTCACAAAATAATCGGTAGCCCATTTCAAATTGTCCAAAATCTCGTTCAACTGGCCAGCCTGCTCATAGCCTTCCTTATATTCATAAACCGACCATGCCAGCATAGTAGCTGAAAAAGCCATCGGAAGCCCAAATTTCACATGATCTCCAGCATCATACCAGCCGCCTGTCAAATCGACGCCATGATCGGCTCCGTCGAGCAACCCGGAATCGCCACGCCATTCGACACGGTTCGTCCCCGGAAGCGCCCCTGAACGCTGAGTTTCATAAAAATAAATCGCTTTCTGCAATGCCTCTGCATAATTATAATTGCCTGCCGCCTGGACGCTCGAGATGGGCTGCAATGGCACGCTTCCTAGCAGCAGTGCAATTGCAAGCGCCTGAACGAGCACCCATTTGATCCGCATTTTGCGGTTTTTACTCAAAACCAACAACTCCTCTCATCATTTTCACTGCCACTTGCTTCGTATTGGCCTTGTCTCTGCACTCTCCTCCTTCCGCTTCTATTCCGTCGCCCTCCCCACTGTATAAACTAATACGAGGGTCTAATACCATTTTATAGGATCAATTTCAGGTGGCACTAGTCCTTTAAATGACTTCTTTACTGTCACTTTAATGACTTTTTTGACGTTTTTTTCGTACAACCCTTACTTAAGTCCTTCCTTTTTTAAGGGCAATAGTACAAATGGTTCCAATGTTTAGAAGCAGTTCCAGCCTGCCGCTTGGGATGCCTGAAAAACAAAAAAAGACCCGAATGCCATTCGCCTAGCCAGCGAAAACATTCAAGTCTTATGGAGTGTGTCCTTCCAGATCTATATGCGAGCTTGAGGATTATTGCAAGTTAGGGACTTAATCTTATAATGGCTCCCCATTTTTTTTCAAGCCCCACATTTTCGATCAAAAAAAAACCGCTCCACAAGCTGGCGCATGATGCACACTGGCTTGTGGAGCGGTCTATGGTTATCCAATCGCTACTACGAAAAAAATTAGGACTTGAGCAAAGCTAAAAATTCGGAGCGCAGAGCCGGATTGGAACGGAACTCTCCGCGCACCGCCGACGTCACCGTCATGCTGCCAGGCTTCTTCACCCCGCGGGAGCACATGCACAAATGCTCGCCTTCCACGACGACCATAACGCCATGCGGCTGCAATTCCTTGTCTAAAATATCCGCGATTTGGCTCGTTATCCGCTCCTGTACTTGCAAGCGTCTTGTAACGGCTTCTACTAGGCGAGCCAGCTTGCTGAGACCAGCAATCTTGCCGCTTGGAATGTAACCAATATGTGCTTTGCCGAAAAATGGCGCCATATGATGCTCGCACTGGCTGTAATAGATAATGTCTTTTACAATAACCAGCTCTTCATGCTGTTCATCGAACGTAACGCCTAGCACCTCGCTCGGATCAACCTCATAACCTGCGAAAATCTCTTCATACATGCGGGTGACGCGTGCAGGCGTCTCCAGCAGCCCTTCCCTTTCCACATTCTCGCCAACAAGCTTCAAAATTTCCTTCACATGAAATTCAATCTGCTCCCGGTTCTGAATGACTTTAGAGTTGACGTAATCTTTCTTTCCCGCCATGCGGACCACCCTCTTTTTCGCTAATCAGCTGCTTATGCCGTTATCTGCGCGGCATCTTCTGATTTTTGTTCATATTCTGGTTCTGGTTTTTCATCATGTTCTGGGCACGCGTCATCTGCTGCTTATTCAGATTATAGCCCATTTGCTTCGCCATCTTTTGAATCATTTCTGGATCGCTTTGCATTTTCTCTAGCTGTTTGCGCAAGTAGAATACGCCGATGAAAAACCCACCGACTGCCCCCACGATTAATGTCACAATCGGAATAATGTAACTCCACATAAAAAGCAACTCACCTGACCCTTTCCCGACTTAAACTTGTCTATAATGACCCCTATAATAGCATGTAAACTTGACATTCGCAAACGTTGGAAGCGCAAACGGCGTGCCCTATTCCAGCAGCCGCCAAACGCAGGCGGCTGCTGGATCAACGAGGGACCGTATCGGCTCCTTCTGCTAGCGAATGCAGCGCCTGCTCCATATAGCGCCGCGCGTCATCATCCGCCTCCTGCAGCAATGCCTGCCGGATCGCTTCTTCTGCCTCTGCGCCGCCAATGCGGCCCAGCGACCATGCCGCCGTTCCCCGCATAACCGGGCGGACATCCTGGCGCAGCACTTGAATGAGGTCCGGCACTGCACTAGGATCTTTAAAATTGCCCAGCGCAATAACGGCATTGCGCTGAATGGGCTTTTTGCCCCTCCAAGCAGAAGAGCTGCTCGCATATAGGCGTTGAAATTCTTTATTGCCAATCGTCAGCAGCGGGGTAAGCAGCGGCTTGACCAGCTCATGATCCGGCTGAAGCTCTGGCTGATGCGTCCAGTTTTTGCCCCGGTTTACCGGACATACCGTCTGGCATGTGTCGCAGCCGTACAGGCGGTTGCCGATTTTTCGCATGTAGCCGTCTTCTACAAAACCTTTCGTCTGCGTAATAAACGAAATGCAGCGGCTCGAATTAAGCTGGCCTGGGCCCATGAGCGCATCCGTCGGGCAAGCGTCAATGCATTTGGTGCATTCGCCGCAGCCATCCGTCACTTCCTCATCTGGCTCCAGAGGCAAATTCGTAATCATTTCCCCTAGATAGATCCACGAGCCAAGATCCTCGGACAATATTGCACAGTTTTTGGCGCTCCAGCCCAGTCCCGCGCGCTCGGCAACGGCCCGATCGGATAAAGCGCCCGTATCGACCATGCTTTCAGCCCGAAAGCCCGGTACGCGCTCTGCGAGCCAAGCTTCAAGCCGCCCAAGCCTGTTCCTCAGCACCTTGTGATAATCCTCGCCCCAAGCCGAGCGGGACAAAATGCCCCTTCTCGCTCCCGGCTCCGATTTAGGAGGCTGATGGAGCTTGGAGGGATAAGCGATCGCGATCGCGATAATCGATTGCGGCTGGTCAAACAACAGCGCCGGATTGGTACGCTTGTCAAGGTCCGGCTCTTCGAAACCAGACTCGTAGCCAAGCTCGCGGTGCTGAATAAGCCGCTGCTTCAAGGTGATGAACGGATCAGCAGAAGCGACGCCAATTTTGTCGATGCCGAGGCTGCGCGCGGCGGCTTTCATTTCTTTTTTCAATGCAGCGTAATACGCCCGTTCCTCCATCCCTTCACCTCCCAATAGCTTAAGCCTGATGTTTGATTCGCCGTTCTCCAATCACTATGGCTGGTTCTATAAACGCTTTATTTGGATCTATAACGGCTTTATTTGTTTGTATGGCCATACGATAAACTGCGCCTTGCCCTCAATCGCTGAAAGCGGAACCGTTCCAAACATCCGGCTGTCCTTGCTCGCCCGCGCATGACGGTTGTCGCCCATCACATAATAACTGCCTGCCTCAACGGTGAGCGGCATCATGTCCAAATCCTCAATTTCCGTATCAATATACGGTTCGTCCACAAGCTCGCCATTGCGATATAAATGCTTGTCCGAAATTTCTATTCGGTCCCCAGGCAAGCCCACGACGCGTTTTACCAACAGCTCCTGCTCTTTGCCAAACGCAGATGGGTCCTCTAAAATAACGACGTCGCCAATTTTGGGCGTACCGATCAAATAAACGAATTTATTTACAAACAGCCATTCCTTCTCCTGCAAGGTAGGCTCCATGGAATGTCCCTCTACGGTCGAAAGATTAAACACAAACAGATGCAGCACTGCAACGAGAATGAACGATATGCCAACGGTTTTCACCCATTCCCAAAGCTCCTTCGACCAGCCCGGGCGCTTAAGCGCTCCAAGCTGCTCCTGTCCTTCAGCTTCGCCGCTGCTGCTGCCGTCAAATGAAAATCGATCCATTCCTTAACCGCCTCCGCCCTATAAGCTTGTGCGCCATGCTTCATAATAAGCGATAATCACTTCGTCATCAAAAGGAGCAGCATGCTTGTCCATTCGCAAAAGCAGCTCACCTAGCCCTTGCAGCACATGCTCCTGCACATCTCCCGGGTAGTCGTACTTCGCTTTATGAAGCTCGAACTCATCCTCATCTACAACCTCTCGGCTGCCGTCTGGCAGTAGGATGACATCCAAATCGTAATCGATATAGGTAAGCAGCTCACTCTCCCAAGCAAAGGGTGAAGCGAGATTGCAGTAATAGCGAATACCGCCTTCCTCAAGCAGCGCAACCACATTATACCACTGTCCGGGCAGAAAAAAAGAAACCGCAGGCACCTGGCTCATCCAAACCTTGCCGCTGGCCTCCACAATGGGTGTCTCAAAGTTGATCGTCACCTTAAAGCCAAGTGCGGCATGCTGCGGAATGAGCAGAGGTGCCGGAATAAGCCAATTATGCTGCCAAACGCGGTGGATGCTGCCATCGTGCTTGGAGCTCCTGATGACGCAATGCTGATAGGAATCCATATTGTTCTCCTTCTTGCAGGCGCTAAGCGCAGCGCTTAAATAGCCCTCTTAATAAATAGAAAAGCATATCCCATCGCCAAAAGCAATGGCGATGCAGATATGCCCTGCAAACGGTTATTGGACAGCCAGAGGCTTGTCCTAACCTGCTATAATACTTAGCTGTTGGAAAGAGCGGAAAAAATCTTTGGACACATAGCCCAGCGATTCATAAAGCGGCAAAACGGCTTCATTATGCTCATCAGCTGTAATTAAAATTTTCTTTACTTGGCGTTGTTGGAATCTTAGGCGCAAAGACTCTATAAGCGCTTTGCCAATTCCTTGACGCTGGTGGTCCGCATGAACCGCAACACGATAATAGTAGCCCGTGTTATTATCAATCGTACCGATAATGACACCTACAACTTCCGACTCATAGAGAGCGACGAGAACAAGCTCGCTATCCCATGACAATTGACGCGCAAAAGCTTCCATTGTTTGCTCGTAACATTCTTCAGTTAATACATCCGCAAGAAGAGCCGTTAGCAACCTGTAATCTGATAATTGGAAGGAACGAACATTCATTATCGATACACACCTCTATACCATGTCATTGTGCTGCAATTTAATCATTATACTACATCTTCTATCGTTTTCCTTCACAAAATTTTAAAATTTGTTTAAAAAAATCTAAGAATTTAGCGAATTATGACTGAAAACGCTTTAAATTAAGCGCTTACATAAAGTTTTAGCCGATTTCCGTGGATTTGATTGGTTTTTCTCCCGCTTATGCATAATTACTTTATCAATATGACATGCTACTTTAGTCTACCTTATCTATTAAAATTCGACTTTTGAAACATCAATGTTGATTTATGTGATTGGATAGGGGATAATAAGAAGAGTAATTTACATATTCTAATTTTAGGAGGCTGTTTATATTATGGCACATCAATTACCAGCACTTCCGTATGCTAATAACGCTCTTGAGCCCCACATCGACGCTCTGACGATGGAAATCCATCATGACCGTCACCACAACGCTTATGTTACAAACCTGAACGCTGCTTTGGAGTCCGCTCCTGAGCTTCAAGGCAAATCCATCGAGGATTTGATTGCTGATTTGGCTAGCGTACCTGAAGCGATCCGTACAGCGGTTCGCAACAATGGCGGTGGACATGCTAACCACAGCCTGTTCTGGGAAACAATCGGTCCTGACGCTGGCGGCGCTCCAACTGGCGCACTGGCTGCTGCGATTGATAGCGAGCTGGGCGGCTTCGATACATTCAAAGCTGACTTTGCAAAAGCTGCTGCTACCCGTTTCGGAAGCGGCTGGGCATGGCTTTCCGTGAAAGACGGCAAGCTTAAAGTTGCAAGCCTGCCGAACCAAGACAGCCCGATCATGGAAGGCGAAACGCCGCTTCTTGGTCTGGACGTTTGGGAGCATGCTTACTACCTGAACTACCAAAACAAACGCCCTGACTACATTGCAGCGTTCTGGAACGTTGTAAACTGGGCTGAAGTTGGCAAACGTTACGAAGCAGCTGTTAAATAATACAGCTTGCCGTTTAAAGCGGAGTCTCCACTTGGAGGCTCCGCTTTTTTTATATAGGCCGATTATAATTTCCCCCTTATAATGGGCTTATATTTTGCCCTCGAAACGGCAGCTTTGCCGCCAGAGGACGGTGACAGCCTTTTACGCTTGGCTGTTTTCCAGCTTTCGAGTAAAACTATGCACAAGGATAGGCATTCGCCGCATAACATGAAGTAGGATAGTTAAACGCCTAACTCGACGTGCAAAGGAGTCTGACCTATCGCATGAACGATACTTACGGTTTTACCAATGGGCAAGTGCAGATTTATGTTCCGCCATCTCCGTCTTCCCGAGCAGGGCAAGACTGCGGCTGTGGCGGCCCGCGCATGCTGATGCCTGGAATGCCTGGAATGCCTGGCGGAGGCCCGGGACTATTCCCTCCTGGCCCTGGTCCAGGGCCAGGGCCAGGACCGTTCCCGCCGGGGCCAGGGCCGTTCCCTCCGGGACCAGGGCCGTTCCCTCCAGGGCCAGGACCGTTCCCTCCGGGGCCAGGACCATTCCCTCCAGGGCCAGGACCGTTCCCTCCGGGACCAGGGCCATTCCCTCCAGGGCCAGGGCCATTCCCTCCGGGACCAGGACCGTTCCCTCCGGGACCAGGGCCGTTCCCTCCAGGGCCAGGACCGTTCCCTCCGGGACCAGGGCCATTCCCTCCGTTCCCGTTCCCAGTTCCGCTGCCGATTCCTATTCCGTTCCCTCCGGGGCCACAAGGGACGGTAACGGTCGTTATTAACGGAGGACGGGCGTTTCCAAACGTTACTCAGGCGTACCGAGTTATCCATCGCATCGGCATGACGATTTATCAGGCGCTGCTGGAAACCGGAGTCGTCCGTTTTGGCTTCAACGGACAAATCACTTCGATCAGCGGCATTCCGATCGGCGGCAATATCAGCTATCTGCTGCGCCTGAATGGCAGAGTTATCCCATCCACGCTGCTGAACTTCCCGCTTCAGCGCAATGACGCCGTAGCTCTGGAACTGATTTACTCCCCTTCCGGCCGCCAGAGCGATGAGGATTTAGCTGACATTTCCGATGTCACGCAGCATTCCTAGATTGCAATCGGAGCCTGATTTGCTTCGAAATAGAAAAAATTAGAAGGAGCAGGTCTGTGCAAATGCACATGACCCGCTCCTTCTGTCTTTCAATTAAAGATGAGGAAATACCATACTCTCCTTTATACGTCGCAAATACGCGCCATGTGCCTTAACTAGGGAGCAGCTTAAATATAAAGTGTAATAAGAATCTTATTATTTTGATTGTAGTGTTTGTCCTTGTGTTGAAATTCGTCTTAGAGAAGAAACAAACACCAACAAAATGCTAACTAAACCAATGCCCACGAGAACCGATACAATATTCCAAGTTAATCCTTGGCCGAAGAAGAACAACTCTCGAAGCCCTCCTACCATGAATCGCATGGGCAACCACGAGTAAATCCAGTTTCGATAAAATGATGACATCATCTCAGGAGCTAATGCAAGCAAAGGGGCGCCAAAGAAAAGGATTAAGACGAAAACAGGCATTCCCTTCATCCCCAAATAAGAAAGGACAGCTAATATCATCAAGAAAAAGCTAAAACAAGTAATGGATAAAAATAAAGCTGTATCTGCAAATTGGGGAATATGGAATCCTAGCATTCCTTCAGCAAGCCAAGTTAATCCAAATCCAACGACAAGAGCAACAATAGCTCCCATTAAAATTTGCACCAACTTTGTAGTAAGGCTCTCTTTTCGATTTCTAATCATTCGTTTTTGAACAGCGATAAAGCTTATAGCCGCACTAGCCAAACTCGCCATCCATACTGGCTGGAACAAGGACACAGGAGCATTGCCATTTGCGCTCTTTGTGCCAATTTCATTAACATTTATTACTTTCTTTGTAATAGGGGAAGCTAAGCTGGAAGCCTGATCTACCGTCAAGGTTGCCCCTTGCTTTTGAAAACCTTCTAATATTTGAGTACGAGCATTGTTATTAAGATTGTCTACAACCCCATTTAACATTTGGCCGGCCATTGTAGAAGCTGCAGTATTCATGCCTTGGTTTATTAATAGTTGAATTTCAGGAGAAGAAGGTGCCGCGGTCTGCAAAGATGCTTGCTTGGCACTAAAATCTTTTGGAATGATTAATGCTGCATAATATTTTTGATTATCCAATCCGTTTTGTACTTCTTCTACACTTTTTACCTCCACCCATTTCACAGCTGGTTCTTCACCAGTAGCGGTATTTGACGATTGCTGAATGGTTTCCACTATTTTTTGACCCATATTCATTTCCGATTGATTAGGAAGTGCTATGCCTTGATCCTCGTTAACAATAGCGATAGGTAAATTTTTTGGTTGGGGTTGCACGCTAGGAAATATCGTAAGCGAAAAAATAAAAATGACTGCAAACGCAATTATGGGCGTTAACATTAACCATTTATTTTTGAAAATACTCATGTTTTTTTGCCTCCATTTTAATGGCTTTGTTGGGGTTTTCTTAAACCATCCATTATAAAACGAACAACCTCTTCCAATTCTGCTTCTTCATCCTTTATAAAGTCCTCGTTAAGCACCATAAACCGTGAAATTAAATACCCCCCCAAGAAGGTTAACAGCATCCTTAAAAGGATGGAGCTTGGAATTTCAATCAAATCGCCACGTTCCTTAAACATCTCAATGACTATAGTTAAATGCTGCAATATGTTCTCAGAATATAAAGGCTGCATTTCTTTTTTGAACTCTTCACGATATAAAATTTCTTTAACAAGGATTTGAAACAATTTTTTATTTTCATGTATAAAATGAACGCGGTTTTTAATTAATTCTCTTATAAAAATTTCGAAAGTAGTGGGGTTTTGGGACAATAGTTCATTAAACGTCTCCTCGATTGCATTGGGTAAAAATTCCTTTAGAAAGGGTAAAACAATGGAGAGTAATAAGTTTTCTTTATTCCCATAATGGCGAAAGATGGCTCCTTCAGATACCCCGGCAGTTTGGGCGATCTCACTCGTTGAGGTATTAGCAAATCCTTTTTCTGCAAAGATTTTAATAGCGGTTTCCACTAACTTTTGTTGTTTATCTGTTTGTTTCTTAGATAACTTTGAATGAGCTATCATCGTATCCAAAAGATTAGACATTCTCATTGCGCCTCCACGAATAGCTTTTTTAAAAAAGCGAGTAATTACTTACAAAACAAATAGTACCATTGCATTTTAGTGAAGTCAACAAAAAGTGAGTGGTTACTTTCTTTTTTTGAAATAAACTCAATGAACGTCCTTTCTTTCAACCTAAGCCGCTACGTTTGCATGACAAAAAGGACGGTCCTTAGAATTTAATTCTAAAGACCGCCCTTATCTGCAATAGGACAAGCTATTCCTTTACGCCCCCGAGCGTTAGCCCGGTTACGAAGTATTTTTGCAAAAACGGGTATACGATAATAATCGGCACGGTAGCTACGACTGTAATAGCAGCCCGGATCGACGCTGGCGTTACGATGTTCGCCTGAATATTTTTGCTGCTGGCGAAGGCCGACTCTGCTGTGCCTCCAACGCTCATATTGGCGGACTGCAGCTTTTTCATCAGCTCATATTGCAGCGTGCTTAAATTAATATTTGAGGAATTATATAAAAAAGTATCGAACCAGCTATTCCATTGCCCCACCGCGACGAACAGCGCAATCGTAGCAATGACGGGCAAGCTGAGCGGCAATATGATTCGCATAAAGATCGAGAAATGCGTCGCCCCATCTATTTGCGCAGACTCTGCCAGACTCTCAGGCAGGCCTTCCATAAAGGAGCGCATGACAATAAGGTTGAACGCGCCAATAAGTCCCGGGATGACATACACCCAAAACGTCCCGTACAGATGGAGGTTTTTAATGAGCATATAGGTTGGAATCAGGCCGCCGCTGAAGTACATCGTAAAGATGAAGATGAAAGAAATCGGCCCCCGCAGCACATAATCCTTGCGGCTTAAGGTATAGGCCAGCATCGCTGTGCAGAACACGCTGCTTATTGTACCGAGCAGCGTCCGGGCAACGGAAATAAAGAAAGCATGATAGATGAGCCCATCCTGAAACAGCGTGCTGTAATTAAGCGTCGTGAACTCGCGCGGCCACAGAAAGGTGCTGTCCCGAACCGTATCCTGCGCCTGATTAAAGGAAACAGCGAGCGTGTTCAAAACCGGATAAAGCGTAAGCACGAGCAGTGCTAGCAGAAATACGGTATTGCATAGGTCAAAAAGCAAGTCAGCTGCCGACCTCTTCGATCTGCTGAGTGTCGTCGTTGTCATCGTCTCCTCCTGTTCCCTTTCCCTATCGCCTAGCATGCGTGTAAAACAGGCTTTTTCCCTCCTAGAACGGGCGGCAAAAAACTCATTTTTCTCCGATTAAAACAGCCTCTCCTGCCCCATCCGCTTCGCCATTCGATTCGCGGCCAGCAGCAGCACGACGCTGATAACCGTTTTGAAAATGCCGGCGGCGGTTGCAAACGAGAACCGCGACAAATTAATGCCGTATTTTAGTACGAATATATCAATCGTCTCGGAATAATCCACCACCATTGGCGTTTGCAGCAAATATTGCTGTTCAAAGCCCGCATCCAAAATATGCCCAATGTTCATAATAAGCAGAATAACGATGATGCTGCGGATGCCGGGCAGCGTAATATGCCTTATTTTTCGAAACCGTCCAGCCCCATCGATGCTTGCCGCCTCATAAAGCGAAGGATCAATCGTCGTCATTGCCGCCAAATAAATAATGGCACTCCAGCCGATCTCCTTCCACACATTTGATGCGCCAATAATCCACCAAAAATAATGCTGCTCGGAAAGCCACATAATCGGCTCCTTAATAATATGCAGGCTGACCAGCACCTTGTTGACGGCCCCATCAATGGAAAGCACGTTCATAATCAAGTTCGCGGCCACAACCCACGATAAAAAATGCGGCAGATAGCTGACCGTCTGGACGATGCGCTTGAATATGATTTTGCGCACCTCATTGAGCATTAGCGCCAGACCGATCGAGCTGACGAAGCCGAACACAAGATTAATCAAGCTCATCGCGAGCGTATTGCGTATGACGCGGGTAAAGTTCTCATCTTGAAACAATTCGCGAAAGTTGGCCAGCCCCACCCATTCGTTATCCAGCATCGCCGAGCCAAGCTTATAATTTTGAAAAGCCATCATCCACCCATACAGCGGCAAGTATGCAAAAATAATGACGTACACCACAAAAGGAATCGACATGGCCATTAGCGCCTTCTGGCTGCGCAGCTTGCTCCACTTGCTCCGGCTTTTTTTGATTCCGGCATGCTTTTTCACACGCTCAACCGTTACTGACATCGCATGCTCTCTCTCCCTCCTCGCCGCGAGTTCCTTACCAATTCTCTTGGCGGTCCTTCACCTTCGCCGTCAGCTCATCGAGCCAGCCTTCAACGTCCAGCTTCTCTACGGAAGCGACATATTCATTCCAATATTTTTCAAAGTCATCGGCGTTTTTGGCAACGACCATTTGCGGTGGAAATTTTTTATTAATATCGTTAAGCTTCTGGTTGAACACTTTGTTTTTCTCCGTCAGCTCGATGCTCCAGAGCGGGAAATATTTGCGGTTCAGATTCGGGCCGTCGAACAGCTCCTCGTAAGTCGTTGCGCCATAAGCCTTCAGCAGCTCCTTATCCATTTCATCATATCCGGCGGCAATCTCTTCCGGCTGCTGATACTGCTGGTAGCTGTTGCCGTCAACCATCGTGCCCGAAGAGCCTGGCCAGTACCAGAGGATGTTGCCGGTTGTTTTCAAGCCATTTTTCGGATCGGCGAAAAAGTCCCGCTGCTCCTGATTGCGATAAAACCGCCCGGTGTCGCTGACCGTATAGTCTTCCCCCGCCACGCCCCAGTTGCGCAGCAATTGCCCTTCTTCGCTTGCCATATAATCGGCATATTTGATGGCCGCTACAGGGTCTTTCGCATTGATTGTAATCGAGAAGCCCATATTGTAATTCATCGAAGGCACATCCAAATAATCCGGCTGAATGCCCTCATCAAAGGTAAGCTGGAGCGGCACAAACATCCGGTTCGCCTTGCCCTGCTGCTTCAGGGAGTCAAGCGCCGTCTGGAACTGCCACTTCTGGTCAAACATCCCCAGCACCCGGCCGCTGGACAGCTTAGCCAAATACTGCTCATAGTTCATCACAAAGGCTTCCTTGTCGATCATGCCTTCCCGGTACATTTCATGCAGCTTGGCATAATACCGCTTCGTAATGTTTTCGTCCGTCTGATAGAAGGCCAGCTTGTTCGCCACCGGGTCAACAATAGCCCGGGAATCGTTAGGGCCGCCGGCCAAAAATTGCATTGCAGTCGTCAACGTAAAATTGCGGTTGTCATAGGTCAAAATTTCAAAAGGAATCGTATCCGCGCCATCGATTTGCGGGTATTTTTTATAATAGGCGCGCAAAACATCGACGTATTGGTCAAACGTCGCAATTTTCGGATAGCCTGCGTCCTTGAGCACTTCCTTCTGTATCCAGAAGGCTGCGCTAATGCCCTTAATCGGCGTCCCCGTAGGCGCAACCTGCGGCAGCGCATAAATATGTCCATCTGCTGCTTTCAGCCGTTCCCAATAGGGCCCATAAATGCGTTTAATGTTCGGAGCATGCTGCTCAATTAATTCCTCTAGCGGAATAAGCGCATTCGCATCTTCGAATTTAACCGTCTGATCCGTGTTGATGAGGTCAGGGTAATCGCCTCCGGCGATCATTACGCCTACCTTCTGCTCCTTCTCGCCGACGAGCCGTTCATATTTGATCTTTACTCCTGTTTTCTGTTCAATCATATCGCCAATCTTTGTATGTTCGGGAACATTGTCGCCGGGATCAAAGATGAAATAGCTGAAGGTCGTCAGCTCCTCGCCATTTTCATTTTTGCTGGTGCCAGCAGCCGTATCCGTACTCTCTGTGCTGCATCCTCCTACTATCATCGACAAGGCCAAAGATGTCCCCGCAATCCATGTAAGCGCTATTTTTTTATTCAAGATCGTTGCCACCCTCCCTTTAATATAAAATAACTTTAGCAAACAGTGGGCGGCCCAGGTACCCGAAAAACCTTAACATCATCCCCCGCAAATCTAATGAGATTGACGGCTATTGGTTCAGCCAAGAGTTATAAAATTACCAAATTTTCTTAATTCAGGGTAGCTTTTTCAACAAATAAGTGTTAATTTTACTAATGAAAACGCTTAATTAGCTTTCGAATAACACTATTCTACTAACGAAATGATTTTGTTAGCTTTTAGCCAAAGGAGCAGCACGCGATGAAAATGATGCATAACCTCCGTCCCTTCCGCTGGAACGACTTGCGGCTGCGAAATAAGCTGATGATTTTATATTTTACTGCTGTTTTCATTCCGGTCATGCTGACGAATACATTTTTCTATACGATCACCGCAGGCAATGTCAGAACGGAGAAGGTCCAGGACCTTCGGCAGTCGCTTGAAAGAAACAAAGATAACTTTCGCAAAATGCTGGAGGGCGTCATTAGCTTCTCCTCGGTTATCTATAATGATGGCGTCCTCTATAGCGCATTGGATCGCACTTATACGAGCGAAAGCGAAGTTATTTCCGCCTATGGCGAGGTGCTGAACAACTCGATTAACCGCTTCGTGCCGCTGAATAAGCAGTTTTATAATGCGTATTTGTTTACCGACAACGACAGCCTGATCCACTCGGGCCTCCTGCAGTACATTGACTTGCAGACGAAGCAGGAAGGCTGGTATCAAGCGACTACCGACCCGGCGCGCAGCCGAAAATGGCTGCTTTATACGAACACGCCGGCCGCGAATTGCAATCCATCTGGTGCTACAGCGGCTTCGTTAGCAGCAAGCGGGAAGACAGACGCGGGCGCAGGGTCGGCCGAATGCGGCGCTCCTTATTTGAGCGTGATTCGCGAGCTTGATTTTTACAAAGCCTATTCCAGCTACCATAAAATTCTCAGAGTAGATATTTTGCCGCATTATTTAGAAAACACATTGTTCGATCATTCGTTTCCCGGCGAAATTTATTTGCTGAATCCGCAGGGCGATGTCATTTATTCGTCGGAGGCAGAGCCGCCAGCTTTCATTCATGAAGAAGCTCAACGGGGCAAAACCATTATCGCCAGCGCGTTTGAAGGCATTGATTATCTGAAAGGCTGGGCGATGGTAGGCATCTACCCTAATGAGGTTGTCAATCAAAGCCTGCTTGATTCGCGCAAATTTATTATTTATTTGACGTGCGTGAATCTTCTTTTTCCGAGCATTATTATTTTGCTCATAGCCAGGTCGCTCAATATTAGGCTGGGCGTGCTGCTGGGCGGCATTAAACGGGTGAAAAACCAGCGCTTTGAAGTGCTGCAGGCTAAACCGGCATCTGATGAAATCGGGCAGCTGACCGAGGAATTTAACCGAATGACGCAGCAGATCAACGGCCTCATCCAAGATGTGTACGTGGCGGAGCTGGACCGGCGACAGGCGCAGTTTAATGCTCTGCTAAGCCAAATTAATCCGCATTATTTGTTTAATACGCTTGATGCCATTCGAATGAATTGTGTCATTAAGGGCGAAGAGGAAACGGCATCCGTCATTAAGCTGCTCGGCCGCGGTTTCCGCCGATCGCTCATCTGGGGCGAGGATATGATTCCGCTTCAAGAGGAGATGGCATTCGTCACCGACTATTTGGACATTCAGCATTTCCGCTTTGGCCACCGCCTCTCCTATCAGCTCGATATTGATGATGAGGTGCTGGAGCTGCCCCTGCCGAAAATGAGCATCCTTCCGCTTGTCGAAAATGCCTGCATTCATGGCATTGAATATTCCGAGCAGCCCGGCAGCATTACCGTATCGGCTAAGCTTCACAGCAATCACGTAATCATTCGCGTGTCGGATAATGGCATTGGCATGGAAGAGGAAAAGCTCAAACATTGGCTTGCCTGTCTGGAGCAATCCGGCGTGCAGCATCAGCAGGGCAAGCATGTGGGGCTGAAAAATGTATATGACCGGCTCAAGTGGCATTTTGGGAGCGAATTCAGCTTCAGCCTTGATTCCCGTTACGGGGAAGGCACAACGATTGAACTGCAAATGCCCGCTGCCTTCGCTAAGGATGAATCTGCAAGTGAAAGGAGAATCATCGATGTTGAAAACGTTGATCGTTGAAGATGAGCCGCGGATGCGTGAAGGGCTGAAAAGAATTATTTTTTGGGAAAAGTACGGCTTTAATGTATGCGGGGATGCGGAAAATGGACGGCAGGCGCTCGAATTAATCGAACGCGAGCAGCCCGCGCTAGTCATAACCGACATTCGCCTTCCCGGCATTACAGGACTGGAGCTTATGAAGGACGTAACAGGGCGCATGGATACCTGCTTTATTGTCATATCCGGCTATGACGAATTTGAATATGTGAAGACGGCGCTTATTTGTGGCGCTGTTGATTATATTTTGAAGCCGGTGGAGGAGGAGCAGCTGATTGGCGCTCTGCTGCGGGTGAAAAAACGGCTGCTCAAGGCTTTGCCCAGCACATCCTCCAGCGCAGGCGGCGCTTCGGAACCGGAGATAGGAATTGAGATGGGGATGGGAATGTCTTCGGATGATCCTATCGCTTTTGTCAAAGAGTATGTAGCCTCGCATTATCAGGAGCAGGTGACGATGAAGGAAATTGCCGGCAAAACGTATCTCCATCCCTTCTATCTCGGGCAATTGTTCCGCAAGTCAACCGGTATTTATTTCAACGATTACGTCCATCAAATTCGCGTGGATAAGGCGCAGCTGCTGCTCGCCACAACAAGCAGCAAAATAGCCGACATCGCTGCTGGCGTCGGCTATCCAGATCCGGATTATTTTGTGCAGCAGTTCAAGAAGATTACCGGCTGCACCCCTTCCCATTTTCGAAAAAACCAGCTTTAGCTTGTCATTTCCGTAATGATAATTTAGATACCTGAAAAATATGCTCTAAAAAGCTATTTTTATTTGAAATTTTATTCAGAACCTTATATGAGATTACACTAAATATAAGATGAATAGCGTAACCTAATAAAACACCTAAGAAGTTCGCAATAGCATCATCAATATCTATCGTCCTATAGTTAAAATTTGTTGCTAATGAAATCAATGTTTGTGCTGCTTCAAAAAACAATCCCAAAAAAACAGCGTGAATCAAAATATTTCCTTTGCGAGTCAAATATCGAATAAAAAATCCATAGGGGACTAAAAGTATAATATTCAGCAGCATATTTTTATCAAACGCTCTAAAAGGAATATAGTTCAGATTATAAAAAAATTGAACAGTCTCTCCTTTCATCGCCGCAATAGCCCTCGGATCAATAGGTATAGGCAGAAGCGTCAATTTAAAAACATTAATCATGTAAACATAGAAAATTAAAAACAAAGTCATATAAGTAAGCGAGGATTTTTTATTGAATTTTAAATATAAAAGCGAAATAATCAAAATCAATATTGCGATTACTTTAAGATATATATTATTTTCATTAATCATTATTCCCCTCCAAATTATATA
This sequence comes from Paenibacillus sp. BIHB 4019, assembly GCF_002741035.1. NCBI lineage: Bacteria > Bacillati > Bacillota > Bacilli > Caryophanales > Paenibacillaceae > Paenibacillus > Paenibacillus sp. BIHB 4019. The sequence goes on from NZ_CP016808.1 coordinate 1,069,335, forward strand.
GCAGACAAAAAGCCAGCATCCCACATTCGGTATGCTGGCTTTCTCTGCAATTAGCGTTAATGCTGTTCTTTCTCATGTGCGGCCTGCTCAATGACCTTGCCTCTGCCGGTTATCAGCTTGAGCTGATCGTTCTCATAGCCGACATCGTAAATCACCTGATATTTGCTCAGCTTGTTTTTGCCGCTTACTCGTTCATCTACTGAAATAATCGCCGTCACAGTCGCTTGCTGGTCGTTGTTGACCGTGACATGCATATCGTCGATGACGACATTGCGCGTTGGCATATAGCCTTCCCGAAATGCGTCATAGCTTGTACCCTCTTTCCAACTGCCGCCCAGCAAGGAATAGGCATACACATAATCGGCATTGTTCAAGCTGTCGTAAAAATGTGTAACCAAGTAGCTGGCATATTCACTCATCGTCGCTTCCTGCTTTGCCATGCCCGTGCTATTCGTGCCCTCCTGCTCAGGCAGCACCTCCATTGGCTTCGTCGACCAGGCTTCCACCGTTGCCAGCACATTGACGATTGGAATGCTGAACCCGATCGAACCTTGCTCAATGCCTGCTGAATTAATGCCGAGCACTTCGCCTGTCTCTCTTCTGACCAGAGGGCCACCGCTGTTCCCTGGCGCAATGGGCGCAGAAATTTGATACAAATCCTTATACGAGTACGGTTCAATCGTAAAATTACGGCCCAAGCCGCTAATGATGCCGGTCGTTACTGTATTTTGAAAACCAAGCGGACTGCCGATCGCCATCACTTCATCGCCAATTTCCGCTTTTTTATTGCGAACCATCTTAAGCGGCTTCTCGCCAACCAGTCCTGGGACGCGGACAACCGCGACATCCGTCTCCGTGCTGATGCCAATTACTTCGCCATCAAGCTCCCGTGCATCAGACGTGTGGATTTTCACCTTATGAACGCCGGATACGACATGCGCGTTGGTGATCAAATCACCTTGATTATTGTACAAAAAGCCTGATCCCTGCTTGCCATTGCCGCTTTCAATCATGACGACCAGCTTCTGTGTTTCATAAATGACGTCTTTAAGCGGCTTGCCTGTTTTCTCCGAGCGCGTATCTGACACGGCAAGCAGCGGCTTGCCACTGAGCTGCTTTGGAATTTCGGAACGAATAAATACGACCGCTCCAGCTCCAAAAAGCAGAAAAGCAACGGACATGATCAGGCTAAGCCAAGTTCCTTTTCTCATGAATATCTTCTCCTAGTCCAAATACCATGTGACATGATCGATGACGACAGTAGCATCGGTCTCTTCAATGCCTTCCACAGTTGCGTCGAAAGTAAAGGATTCGTTAGGCTCTATATAGTTAGGCATGGCAATAGACTTACCCTTCTTTAAAATCTGTTTATCCTTGCCGCGCACCGAATATTGGATTTCTACGGAATAAATCGGCCTTGTGGCAGCATTTTTGAGCAAGGCATGGATTTTGAAGATGCCCGTTTCATCAAAGCTCGTATCCACCTTCACCACTTCAACGGCCGCCGTTTGGTTAAGCAAATCCTCTTCCGCCGCTTTCTGCATCGCACGCTCAATTCTTTCCTGCTCCGCCTGCTCAAATGCCTGCTTCTCCGCATGAATGCTTTCGAGCAGCTTCGTCAAGTTCGTATCCTCCGGGGCATAGGCCATTCCCTTCTGTACCATGGCGATCGCCTCGGAGAAGCTTTTCTTCTGCAGCAGCTCCTTCGTTTGCTGCTGGCATACAATCGCGATTTTGTCCACAATTTGCTTGCGCACAGCTACCGCTTCTTCGCCGCCTAAACCATTAACGGTATTAAGCTTCACCGCCAAAGCATCTAGCGAATTTATTTGGTCCAGCTCATTTTGCACCTGTACAACGACCATTCTAACATTTAAATCGGCAAACGCCTCGCGCAGCGGAGAAAAAATCTGCTCCTCCCGGCCTGCAAGCAGCGTATTCAGCTGCTTCACTAGCGCTCCAGCCTCCGTCAAAGATCCATTGTCCAGTTCGCTGGCAAGGAGGTTAATTTTATTTTCGATCGCAACCGCCTCGTTGACAATATCCATATCCTCCTGAAGAGCACCATAGGCAGGACGCATCTTCGCTGCCTTCTCAAGCTGGACCATCGCTTCGCGATATTTGCCTCCCCAAGCTTTCTGCTTCGCTTGCTCATGCCATTCGGCGACATGATCATTCAAATCGCTTTCATATATGTAATAAGAAAATACCCCGGCAGACGTCGAAATGAACACAACAACAGGCACGAGCGCAATAATAAACTTACGCCCAGCCCCGGCACGGGTTCTTCTGTTTCGTACTGGCGCTTGCTCTGGCACTAATGAGGCGCTTGCCTCCCGAATGAATAATTCATGCTCTTGAATGACAATGGCCTGCGTCTGCTCATTTGCCTGCGCGTCCTGAAGCAGCGGTTTCCCGCATTTGCTGCAGTAAACGGCACTAGGCTCGTATTTATTTCCGCAATGTTGGCAATGCACCTGTGCTCATCTCCTGACGCAATCAAACTTTAATCGTCCTTCCCTCTATTCTATATGAAATAGTAAATGATCTCCATTTTTAAATGATGGGAAATTTAAAAAATTTAATAAGCTTAATAAACTTATAGTTGAATTAGGCGAGCATGCCTGCTCGCTTCACCCGCATCAGCTTTAGCCTATCCTATCATAACATTCCTAATGAATTAGCCAAAATAAGATAATTACCTTAATACTATATGTTTACGTTTCTATCTCCAAAAAAAAAAGCAAGAGCAAGGCCTAAGCCCTGCTCTTGCTTAAAGAAGATACCGCTTGGCGGCTCGCCAAGCGCGTGTTAGGCGTTTTGCGATAGAGTAAGGCGCAGCTGCACGGTAACGTTATTTTCGGTATCCATCACGACGTTATGCGGATTCTGCATGCCAAAGTCCTCAAACGTGACGACCGTCTCGCTCTCCACATTCAGCTTGCCGCCGCTGTATGCCGCTTGTCCAGTAAAAGCAACTTCCTTCGTAATCCCTTTAATCGTCAAGTCGCCAGTCATGATGAGCGGGAACGTTTCGCCGTCCTTCACTTCCGTTGGCAGCGCCTCAAATGATGTCGCCTTGAACGTGGGGTTCGCAAAGTTGGTCACATCGAGAAAATCCGCTCCCTTCACATGCCCATCACGCTGGCTGTTGCCCGAATCTAGTACGTTCATATCGAGGCTTGCCTCCGCCGCATTAGCTGCCGCATCCGCCGTATCTACATTCCAAGCGCCTGTTACGCCATTTACTTCGAAGTTAACCGTCTCACGGGAAGTCGTAACCGAGAAATACACATTGGAAGTGGAATCAATGGTCCATGCTCCGTTTACATCCGCTACAGCGCCAGCAGAAGCCGTCTCCGTACCACTTGCACCATTAGTAGAGCCAGAACCTGTGCTAGCCGTACCTGCTGCACTGTTAGTAGCGGCAGCGTCCGTGCCAATAACACTTTTGATTTCCTTGTTGTTGCCCGTAAACGAATCATACATGGCATATGCACCTGCTCCACCTAGCAAAACAACCGCAACGACAGCACCAATAACCACATTTTTCTTCTTCATTGTAAAATCCTCCTTTGTTTTTAAAACTACAATATGTAGTGTTATAAGTTATATAAAGGCGAAGCGCGCCTTCCCTGAAGGGAGCTATGCGCTTCGCATAAAGCTTGCATTTTGAAAGGTTAGTATAGCGTCAAGCTTGAACTTCTACAGCATAATAGGAAGATACATGACGGAAATCGATCCGAAGGTCAGTATGGATAATACCAAGGCCACCACTGGAAAACGCATGCTTAGCTCTTGCGACTCGGGATTCAACAGCCTCATTAACCGATAATTAATCGAATGGTCGGCGAAAGAAGCATGGACGAAGGTCCGGCTGCTGCGTTCCCCACGGCTGAATTTCACAAGCTTGAGCAGCGCGCTGCCAAGACTATGCTCGCTCACCTGCCGCTGCAAAGCGAAATGGTCGGCTAACAGCTCGCGGGTCGTTTTGTACTGCTCGACTCCAAAGCGAAGAATCGGCATATACCACAGCACCGTTGCGCCTACCTGCAAAATCAAAATCATCAGCGGATCGCGATTTCGGTAATGAAAGTGCTCATGCTCGATGACCGCCTCAAGCTCCTCCTTATCAAGCAGAGCGAGAAGCCCAGTAGATAAAATGATTTTGGGACGAAGAAAACCAAGCGTCAGCGCAATCGGTTCTGGATGCGAAACGACCATGATCGCTTTGCTGCCTGCAAAATACCGCGCATTCAGTTCATCCGATAAACCTCCATGCTGTAAAATGCTCATTTTACGGTTTGCAGCCCGTACGCCGAGACAATGCTTCACCGTAACGTACATCAGATGCACGAACGTCCCAAAGACGGCAAGCTTCATCATGTAGCTAAGGAGCAGCAGGCTGTACCTCTTAATGAGGCTCTCGCAAATTTCAAATACATTAAACGCCGCCTTCTCCCAGCCGAACAGCGTATGCGTCGCATACATGCCCATTTGCAGCAGCGTGAACCCAATCAGCATTAGGCACAAGCCAAACACCCATTTCGACCTAAGACTCCAGCTCATGGCGTCTGCCCTCTTTAAGCGATTTGATTTTTTGCTCCAGCTTATCCAGCAGTTCCTCATCAACCTCTTCCATCGCATCGAACATATAGTTGACGACGAGTGGGCCAAGATCTTCAAGAAGCTCCCGGGACTGAATGCTCAGAAACTGCTCTTGCGTATGCACAGGCGCATATTTCGAAGGCTTGCCTGATGATTTCACGAGCAGCCCCTTGTCTACAAGCCGATTCATGACGGTCATGACGGTGTTGAAATTTAATGGCTTGTCCTGTTCGAGCTTATGCTGTACATCCTTGATGTAGCTATCAGGCTGCGACCACAAGATGGTCATAATCTTTGCCTCCAGCGGGCCAAAAAACCTCTCCAGCCCTTTTGTCTGAATGTCACTTGTTCCCAAGACTGCCTCACACCTTGCTATAACTACTTAATGTAGTGTTATTATAAAACCGGTTTATGAAAATAACCTTAAAAAAAGATGAGCAGGAAATTAATTTACTGAATTGACACAAAAATACATCAACGCCTCATGCCTACTAGCTATGCGTATAGGCAGCCAGACGCTCCAGCACATAGCGGCGGACGTCTTCCCGCAAATCTTCGCGCTCCAGAGCAAAATCAATCGTCGCCTGGACAAAGCCCAGCTTATCTCCCACATCATGGCGCTTGCCTGTAAAGCGATGTCCAATAATCGGCGACAGCTCGTTCAACCGTTGCAGGCTGTCCGTTAATTGAATCTCCCCGCCTTTGCCTGGCTCGGCCTTAGACAAAAGGTCAAAAATAGCCGGCTCCAGCACATAGCGCCCTACAACGGCCCAATTCGACGGCGCCTGACCAGGCAGCGGCTTCTCGATCAGTTCACGGATATGCCCCGCTTCGTCCCGAATATCGGCAATGCCATACTTGTGCGTCTGATTCCATGGCACTTCCATCAGAGCCACGACGGAGGAAGAATACTGCTCGTAACGATCGATCATTTGCTTCAGGCATGGCGGCTCAGATGTCAAAATGTCGTCTCCGAGCAGCACTGCAAATGGCTCGTCGCCAATAAAACGCTGCGCGCACAGCACCGCGTGTCCGAGACCAAGCGGCTCCTTCTGGCGAACATAATAAATGTCGGCCAGCTGCGAAATTTCTTTCACAACTTTGAGCATTTCCTCGTTGCCGCGCTCCTCCAGTTCTCCTTCAAGCTCAACCGACTTGTCAAAGTGGTCCTCAATCGCCCGTTTATGGCGGCCGCTCACAATGACGATGCTGTCGATGCCCGACTGCACCGCTTCTTCTACAATATATTGAATCGCTGGTTTATCTATGATCGGCAGCATTTCTTTAGGCTGCGCCTTCGTTGCTGGCAAAAACCTTGTCCCAAGTCCGCCTGCCGGGATAATCGCTTTGCGTACCTTTTGTCCCATACGTCGCCGCCTCCATCTTTCGCTAATTATTCGTGTAGAGCTCTCCTCATCATACCTTGTCTTGGCTCCTGTTTCCAGCTAGCCTACGTCATTCTCACCGCTGGCGGCCGGAGCCGTTTGCAGCAGTGCCGAATGAAGCGGCAGCATGACCCGAATCGTTGTGCCGGATGGTGTCCCTTTCCCCACACTGGCTAAGACGCTGGATTCGATTTCAATTAAACCTTCGTGAATATCGACGATTTTCTTCACAATCGACAGCCCCAGTCCGCTGCCGCCTTTCATCCGGTCCCGCGCCGTATCCGCTTTATAGAAGCGTTCGAATACCCGCTCCTGATCAGCCGGGGAAATGCCGCTGCCGTTATCGGCAATACGCACGATTGCGCAGCCGTTTTCCTCGGACAGCGTAATGCGGATGTGCCCATTATCCGGCGTAAACTTCATGCTGTTCGCCAGCAGATTGTTCCAAACCTGGCTCAGCTGATCTTCATCCGCGACGATGACCGTCTCCTCCATCAGCAGCTCAACCGTGAGCCGCTTCGCCATCCACTGCGGCTCGCATGAAAGCACAACGTCGCGCAGCTGGCGGTCCAGCCTGATCGCACGCGGCTCAAAGGGATGCTGCTTCGAGTCCAGCGAAGCCAGCTTAAGCAAATTCTCGCTCAGCCGGGACAAGCGGCTGCTCTCCTGCTTAATAATGCCGACGTAGCGATCGCGTTCCTCATCGGTCAGCTGCTCGCTGCGCAGCACCTCGGCGAACCCGCCGATTGAAGTCAGCGGCGATTGAATTTCGTGGGAGACGTTGGATACAAAATCCTGCCGCATCGTCTCCAGCTGCGACAAGCCTACTGTCATGCGATTGATGCTGTCGGCCAAATTGCCAAGCTCATCCCGGCGCTGTACAGGCAGCTGTACAGTGAAATCTCCGGTGGCGATGCGCTTCGTCGCTTCGGTCATCATTTTCAGCGGCTTGACCAAGTAGCGGGCCGCAATCGGAATTAGAATACAGCCGACGACCAGCAGCGTGATCAATATGGTGTAGGTGTTGCGCTGAAAGCTGCGAATTTCCGGCACGCGATCGGGCCGAACGAAGAACGCCCAATCACTCTCGCCAAGCACAGCTTTGCGCCCCAAAGCCGGAGGCGACGACGGCCGGCTGGTTTCGCCCTCCTCCTCGCTGGTCAGCATTTGCAATTGTCCAGAGAAAACATTTTCAATAATTGCCGGGGTTAGAAGCTGCGTGATTTCTGCGCTGGTCTTGCCGGCCTCAATGATTTCGCCACCACGGCCAACGGCTACAATCGCTAAATTTTGCATATCGGCAACCTGCTTGATGAATATGCTCAAGGATTTCGGCGAGGAAGCCGCATACAGCTGCTCAATCCGCACAATCGAGCGATCCAGCTGGGCCGGAAATTGTCCGCTTAAATCCCTAGTGAAAATTTGATCCGCCATCCAATAAGCGATGCCCATGCTGATGACCACTATGACCAGAAACGTCCAGGTCACGCGAACATACAGGCTGCGAATCATTCAAGCTCCTCCATTCGATAGCCGAGTCCGCGAATCGTGACGATCCGAATGCCCGCCTCTTCCTCGGTAAAACGCTCGCGCAGCCGTTTGATATGCACATCCACCGTCCGCTCATCCCCTTCATAGTTCATGCCCCATATTTGCTCAATCAACTGTTCTCTTGAAAATGTTTTGTCCGGGTAGCTTGCCAGCTTGAACAACAGCTCAAACTCTTTAGGCGGCAGCATGATCCGCTTGCCTGCCATCGTGACATGAAATTCACTCAAATTGAGAATCAGCTGCCCCAGCTCCACGGTCTGCGAAGCCGCAATGCGGTAGCGCTTAAGCAAAGCCTTAATGCGTACAGCCAGCTCCAGCGGCTCAAATGGCTTAACCATATAATCATCGGCTCCGAGGCCGAAGCCTTTTACTTTATTCGCCGTTTCGCCTTTAGCGGTCAGCAGCAGCAGCGGCATATCATACGAGGCGCGCAGCGTTTCGCATAAGGCCCAGCCGTCCATGCGCGGCATCATGACATCAATAACAGCCAAATCCGGCAGCACCGTCTCCAACCGCTCCAGCGCATCTTGTCCATCCTGTGCTTCTATAATTTGAAAACCTTCACGGCGCAGCAAAATGCTGACTAGCTCACGAATGTTTGGATCGTCATCTACGACTAAAATTTTCGGCATGCGGATCACCCCTGTTGTTCGACTTTCCCTTACCATAATACATATAGATGAATTTAAGATGAACATGTTTGACAGTACCCGTTAATTGTAATAATTTTAAACTAGAATTTATGATCAGAAGCTATCGAATGGAGGCAATCATTTATGCATAAAACAATTATTATCGGTACTGGACCTGCGGGATTAACCGCTGCTATTTATTTGGCTCGCGCCAACATGGAGCCGCTCGTTATTGAAGGCTGGCAGCCAGGCGGCCAACTGACGACAACGACCGAAATCGAAAACTTTCCCGGCTTCCCTGACGGCATTCTCGGCAGCGAGCTGATGTCCAATATGCGCAAGCAAGCGCAGCGCTTCGGCGCTACATTCCGCACTGGCTCTGTAAAAAGCGTTGATTTCAGCAAACGCCCTTATACGCTTGATGTTGAAGGAATCGGCGAGCTGCAAGCGGAATCGGTCATTATTTCAACCGGCGCTTCGGCGAAATATCTCGGCATTCCCGGGGAGCAGGAGAACATTGGACGCGGCGTCAGCACTTGCGCAACCTGCGATGGTTTCTTTTTCCGCGGCAAAAAAATTCTCGTTGTCGGCGGCGGCGACTCCGCCATGGAGGAATCAGTGTTCCTGACTCGCTTCGCGTCGGAAGTAACGGTCGTTAACCGCCGCTCCGAGCTGCGCGCTTCGAAGATCATGCAGGACCGCGCTCGCGACAACGACAAAATCTCCTGGAGCCTCGATCGCACCCCGCTTGAGGTGGCAGCCGGAGATGCCGGGCTTCAAGGCCTGAAAGTCCGCAACAATGAAACAGGCGAAGAAGAGCTGATCGAGGCAGACGGCGTGTTCATTACGATCGGGCATACGCCGAACACAGGCTTCCTTGGCGGTCAAATCGACACCGATGAGCAAGGCTACATCATTGTGAAGCCCGGAACTTCCGAGACGAACATCCCTGGCGTCTTCGCCTGTGGCGATGTACAGGATCGCCAGTATCGCCAAGCGATTACTGCTGCCGGCAGCGGCTGTATGGCTGCGCTCGACGCCGAGCGTTTCCTGGAAGCCCAGGTTCATGCCGCTTCGGTCCATGCTTAAGCTCATTTTCCCAAAACAAATGATGGCATGATTTCCCTTTTAGATGTATAATCAAAGCTGAAGATAAAGGCAATGCTACCCAACACATTACGATCGAATACAGATCGATTATGGAGAAGGTACAACCTCGCTGAGAAGGTGCGGGTTGTACCTTTTTTGCGTTCTTCTTGCTCGTTTAAGCCATTAAACTTGAGGAGAGTGGAATGATGTTATTGGAAGCTATTTATCATCGGCCAAAGCAAAACTGGGCGTATGCCTACGACGGAAAAACGCTGCATATCCGCCTGCGCACCAAAAAAGGCGATATGGACCAAGTCCACGCCATCGTTGGCGACAAATATGCCTGGAAGGAAACCCAGGAGCTGATTGAGATGTCGCTGCTATCGTCCGACGCCTTGTTTGACTATTGGGAAGCTGCGGTAATACCGCCTTTTCGCAGGCTGCGATACGCCTTCCAGCTGACTAGCGGCTTGGAGCAGCTCATTTTGACAGAGACGGGCTTTCATGGGGCGATGCCGGAAAACTCGAACAGCTTTTTTGACTATCCGTATATGAACCCTATTGATGTATTTGCCCCTCCTGCATGGGTGAAGGATGCTGTATTTTATCAAATTTTTCCAGAGCGGTTCGCAAACGGCGATGCTGCTTTGAATCCTAAAGCGACTGAGGCTTGGGGCGGCGATCCGACTCCACGCAATTTTTTCGGAGGCGATCTTCAGGGGGTTATTGACCATCTGGATTACCTCTACGAGCTTGGAATAAACGCTATTTATTTCAATCCTTTATTTGAAGCTACGACTAACCATAAATACGACACCGAGGATTATATGAAGGTAGATGCGCATTTCGGCACGAATGAGAAGCTCAAGGAGCTGGTGGACGCCTGCCATCAACGGGGCATACGCGTGCTGCTGGATGCGGTATTCAATCATTCTGGACGAACGTTTCCGCCTTTCGTTGATGCGCTTGAGCGCGGTGCGGCATCTCCTTATGCCGATTGGTTTCATGTGCGGGAATGGCCTTTGCGTGTAGTAGACCGCATACCCACCTACGAGACGTTCGCCTTCGAGCCGCTGATGCCAAAGCTCAATACCGAGCATCCCGATGTGAAGGAATACCTGTTTAAGGCCGCCCGCTACTGGATTGAAGAAATCGGAATCGACGGCTGGCGGCTCGATGTCGCCAATGAGGTGGATCACCAGTTTTGGCGCGAGTTCCGAGCCGTTGTGAAAAAAGCGAATCCCGAAGCCTACATCCTCGGTGAAATTTGGCATGACTCGATGATGTGGCTGCAGGGCGATCAATTCGACGCCGTCATGAATTACCCGTTCACGAATGCTGTACTCGACTTTTTCGCTTATCAGACAATGGATCCTTCCTCCTTCGCTAATGCGCTTGGCGCCCAGCTCGCCGCTTATCCGCAGCAGGTAACCGAGACGGCTTTCAACTTGCTAGGCAGCCATGATACGCCAAGGCTATTGACGGTTTGCGGAGATGAGCTTGGCGCGATGAAGCTGGCCACCCTGTTCAAGCTGACCTATCCCGGCGTCCCGTGCATTTATTATGGCGATGAAATCGGCTTAAGTGGCGGCGGCGATCCCGAATGCCGCAAATGCATGGTGTGGGAATCAGAGGGACAGAATGCTGCGCTGCTGGATTTCTTTAAGCAAGCGATCGCTCTGCGGCTCAGCTATGCCGCTCTTCGCGGTGCGCACATTCGCTTCATCCATGCCGATGAAACCGGGCGCATCATCGTTTATGAGCGCCGTTCAGGCGACGAGCGAATCGTTATCGCGATGAATGCCGGAGCCGAACCGGCAGAGGTCAGCATTCGCTTAGACGTTAAAGCGGTTGAGGAAGCTTCGCGGGAGGTCGCCGCAAGTGCAGACGAAAGCAGCGTGGACCTGAAGGCGGACAGCATGAGGAGCAATAAGGCCAGCAGCACGTTACAAAACACATCAGTGAACGGAATAATGAGCAGAATTGGCGATTTGCCTTCAGCAGAAGCCTCAGCAGAAGCAGCAACAGTAACAGTAACAGCAAAAGAAGCAGCCGCCCAAGCGCTAAGCGGGCGTTATGAGTGGTTGTCTCTGCTTCAGCATGCCGAACAAACCCGATATGCAGAGTCTGGCAGCATCACACTGCAGCTGCCAGCCTATGGCTATGAGGTGCTGCTGCAACAAAAGCTGCAATAGCAGCGGGCGCAAGCTTTATTTTTAACCTTAAAAAGGAGAAAGACAGGCAGCAAGCTCGCCTGTCTTTCTCCTTTTTCACCGTTTCGTTTCAAGCGCGGTTACGTTTGAAGCAAGGCTGCATTTAAACTCAGCCCCACTCCAGTCGCCTCATTTTACAATAATCACACTGTATGGCGGCAAGCTTATGACCCCTTCTTGAATCTCCACCCCTATATGGCTCGCACGTATCACCTTATCGAACAAGCCGAACGGCTCCTGCTCATGCAGCTCGGCAATCTGCTGCTCATTGGACAAGTTAATAAGCACGAGCACCCGTTCCTTGGCAGCTGCCCTTATATACGAGCTAACCTGCCTCAATGGCGGATCAAGGCGATATTCCTCGATGCCGCCGTCCCGCAGAGCCGGAAGCTCATCCCTCCACCCAATCAGCATTTGATAATGCGCCAGCAGCGATTGTTCTTCGTTGAGCTGCGCTTCCACTGATATCGCATTCGGGTCGGCATTTGAGCTGGAGCGTTCCCATGTCGTTTGCCCTTCACCACCACTTAATGAGGAGTACCAAAGCATCGGCTCGCGAATATGCTCATCTGGCTTCATGCCCTTCATTCCGATTTCTTCCCCATAATAAATAAAGGGATTGCCGGGCAGTGTCAGCAGTAAAGAGGCAGCCGTTTTGGCATGCGCTGCATTTCCGTTCAACACCGACATCACACGATTTTGATCATGATTGCTCAGAAAAGGAGCATCGGTAAACGCCCCTTCAGAGGCAGCTCCATACAGCTTATAGGCCCGATTCAGAGAATAAGCAGCATCCGGGTCGCTCTCTGAACTCGCTGCGCGCAGCAAGCTGCCCGCCAAATCAAAGTTAAAAGCCGAATCAAATGCCCGATCCAAATAGGGCGCAACAATCGTCACTGAATCCCATACCTCGCCAATAAGAAAGACGCCCGGGTTCACCTTCGCAAGTCCGCTGCGAAACTGCTGCCACCAGCGCTGGTTGTTATTTTTCACAGCATCAAGGTTTAGCGTCGAAGCAAAATCGCCATATATATGTTTGGCTGCGTCAAGCCGAAAGCCATCAAGGCCCTGCTCCAGCCAAAACTGCCCCATCTGGATCATCTCGCCCCTTACGGCAGGCTCGTCAAAATTCAAATCCGGCATCCCTTCCCAAAAAACGCCTAAATAACGGCTGCTCCCGGCAGCGTGCCAAGGATTGCTTCCAACGGCCCCGTCCAACTGCACCCGCTCATCCTGTTCAGCAAAATGATACCAGCTGCGATAAGGGCTTGCAGCATCTGCCGCTGCTTCCTTAAACCACGGATGCTCCGTGCTTGTATGGTTTACGACCAAATCCATAATGACCTTAATATCTCGCTCATGTGCCTCTTTCAGAAGCTTGTGCAAATCCTCCATCGTCCCATAATCGGGATTTATCGCATAATAGTCTGTCACATCATAGCCATGATAGCTTGGCGAGGGTTGAATCGGCATAAGCCAAATGCCCCCTATGCCAAGCTGCTTCAAATAATCCAGCTTTGCGGTTACACCGTTCAGATCGCCAATGCCGTCGCCATTCGTATCATAGAACGACCGCACGAATATTTCATAATACACAGTGGAGGGTTGTTCATCCACATCATAGCTGCCTACTTCTGAGCTGGGCGTGGGGCTGGAGCTAGGGCTGTCACTAGAACTAGAACTAGAACTAGAACTGGAGCCAGAGTCGTTGCTGCATGCAGCAACGAGCAACAGCAATGGCAACAGAATAAGAGCAGCTAGACATGCCTCTTTAACGCTGGCGCACTTTCCTTCATCCGCTCTAATCCCCATCGCCTTACCCCTTCGAAGCGCCAGAGGTGAGTCCCTGTACGAGAAACCGCTGGAGAAAGATGAAGAGCAGCGTAATCGGTATTGCAACCAGCACGGAGCCAGCAGCGAACATCGTGAAATTGCTATTTTGCAGCGAATTGACCAAATCCCACATTCCCACGGCCACTGTCCAGTTTTCCTTCGTACGCAGCACCAGCCTTGCGAAAATAAAGTCGCCCCATACGCCAGTAAACGAGGTCAGCGCCACGTAGGTCAGCATTGGCTTTGACAATGGGAGCATGATTTTCGCAAATACTTGCAAATGCGATGCTCCGTCGATTCTCGCCGCTTCATCCAAGCTGCGGGGAATCGTATCAAAGAAGCCCTTAACAATAAATCCTCCTAACGCGGCCCCCGCTGAATAGACGAGAATAAGCGCCATATGCGTATCAAGCAAATTTAATTGCAGCAATATAATGTAGATCGCAATGAGGCTCATAAAGCTAGGAAACATGCCGAGCACCAGCATGACCGTCAATGCTGTCTTGCGTCCGCGAAAGCGGAAACGCGATAAGGCGTACATGCTGAGCGTAACGAGTATGGTCGATAAAATCATCGTGACGACGGCAATTTTCAGCGTATTCAAATACCATGTGCCATATAGATAAGCCTTGCTCGTAAACAGCTCCGCATAATGGACAAGCGTAAATTGTCTGGGCCAAAAATGCTCGCTGTACAGCGAGCCCCCCGGGCGCAGCGAAGACAACACGACCCATAGCGCCGGATAGATTGCGACTGCCGAAATCAACAGCAGCAGCGCATAGCTCAAGGTCAGACGGACGTTATTTTTCCATTTTCTCATTGGATCATATCCTCCTCTTTGAACGATTTCGAGCGCCGGAAATTCCAGATCGAGAAAATAGCTACGATTAAAAAGATAATAATGCCAACGGCGGAAGCCACATTATATTTATTGTTATCGAGCGTCAGCTTATACAGCCAAGTAATCAGCAGATCGGTCGCCCCGGCAAACTGATAATCGCCCTTCGCCGGATTGCCGCCCGTCAGGAGGAAAATCACATTAAAGTTATTAATATTGCCTGCAAACTGCATAATCAAAATCGGCATCGTTGAAAACAAAATAAACGGCATCGTAATAATGCGGAATTTTTGCAGCGTCGACGCCCCATCCACATCAGCAGCCTCGTATAAATCACGCGGAATCGAGGTCAAAATGCCAAGAATAAGCACCATGCTGACAGGTATGCCAATCCACATATTGACGGTAATGACCGTTACCTTAGCCCAGAAAGGATCGGTAAGCCACGGCAGTCCGCCAAGCCCAAAATAGCCTAAATATTGATTAATCGGCCCGAATTGGCCATTAAACAAATTTTTCATTACCAATAAGGAAATGAGCTGTGGAATCGCATACGGAATAATAAAAATCGTGCGCCACAGCTTCCGAAAGCGAATGCCTTTCTGCTCGATTAACAGAGCAACGAGAATTCCGCCAAAATAAGTCGTAACCGTCGCCAGCACGGCCCAAATAATCGTCCAGACCAGCACGCCAACAAACGTGTGGCTCCATGATTTCATTTTCACAAGATCAACGAACGTCTTGAACCCAACCCAATCGACAAGCTTCGCCGGCGGAATATGATCAGGAGCAGAATAGTTTGTAAAAGCGAGCATGACCGTAAATACGATAGGCATAATCGTGAAAAAAAGGACGCCCAGCGCCGGAAGCGCCAGCATAAAATAAGGAAAATAAAAGGTCGTTGCATGTTCATACGATTGCCTGAACGTGTTTACAGCCTTCTTCTCATCCCGCAGCTTGCCATTGCGATAAGCATCTGCTATATTCCACACGTACACGCCCAGCAGAACAAATACGAGAAATAAAATAATCAACCCGTCCAATATTAAAAAAATCGAGTGGTCGCCCTTGACCATTTGCGCCACTTTGCCAACCTTTACGAATTTCTGCGTCTTCTCTCCTAATGTAACAAGGCCCCAGATCGCCCCACCGAGTCGTGGAGCAATATAGATGAAGCCCGCCACTTCTAGCAGCATAAAAAGAATGCCCTTTAACCACTGCCGGTTATAAATTTGCCCTAAACCTTGCAGCACGATCGATAATAGTACCGCAATTGTGCGATGCTGCTTCATTGCGCTCCGGCTCCCTTCAGACTAAAAATCACCCGCCGCTGCTCCTCCGGCGGGTGAAAACAAGCTGTCGCTATCGTTTTATTGGCTGGCAATAGCATCTTTAATTTGCGATACCGAGTTATCGAGAGATGCTTTCACATCCTTTCCCCCGTCCCAAATATCGGCGATGCCGGCTGTAATAGGCCCCCATACACTTGCCATTTGCGGGATAGCTGGCATTGGCGTAGAATGCGAAAATTGCTCATAGAAGGCTTTCGTAATTTCATCGTTTTGAATTTTAGGATCCTGAACAGCTTCTAAGTTTGCCGGAATCGTGCCGTTCATTTCAAAGTTGCGAAGCTGCGACTCTTTCGTAGACAGGAATCGTGCAAACAGCTTCGACGCATTCGGATATTTCGTAAAGGCGTTTACATAATAGCCTTGAACGCCTGAGAAAGAACTCATCGGCTTCCCGCCAATCGATGGCAGCGGCGCTACGCCAAGATCCATTCCGGCCGCCTTGTAATCCGCGAGTGACCATGGTCCATTAATATCCATCGCCAAGGAGCCTTCGATGAATAGTCCCTTTTTTATATCAAAAGTAATATCTCCTGTATTGAGCGGCAGCAGGCTTTCCTTCAACGAAGCAAGGAACTTTGCTCCCTCGACAGCACCGTCATTGTTTAGGCCAATGTCTTCTTTATCTGTATTATTGCTGCCGAACATATACCCCCCCGTCGTAGCAAGGAATGCATAATCATAATAAAATTGCTGAAGCTCCCACATAATCGTATATTTATTTTTTTTCGGATCATTAAACGTTTTGCTGAAAGCGATAACCTCGTCGAACGTTTTCGGAGGGGTTGAAACGAGCTTTTTATTGTAAAGCAGCGCATACGTTTCAACGGAACGGGGATAGCCATAAAGGATGTCCTCAAAAGTTACCGCACTGACGGCATTAGGGTCATTTTCGCTTGCCGTTTCTTCTCCGAACCAATCATTCGGCAGCACGAGACCCGCAGAAGCGGCGCGCCCAATCTGATCATGCGGGAATACAACGACGTCCGCTCCCAGCCCTGCCGGCCCATCCGTCGTCAGCTTCGTCACCTGATCGGGATTTTCAACCTCCTCCAGCTTGACTGGAACGCCATATTGCTCCGTAAACTCTTGCGCCAACGCTTCTACAAAATTGCGCTGGGATTTGCCTTCCCAGATGATGAGACTTGCTCCATCCTCCGGCAGCAGCTCGCCTTCTTCCTCAGTGACCGCATTATTGCCACCTGGCTCTGCAGGCGTCGAAGAAGCTTCCGGCGTAATCGCATTATTGCTGTCTTTGCCCGCATTGCCGCATGCCGCCAAAGTAAATACGAGCACACAGACGATTAATACTCCCAACCACTTTTTCATCATTAAAAATCCCCCTCCATAATGTGTTGCCTCTGTTGCACGCCTACCGATACCGATGCTTCAAACGTTCCCCTCTGTTTTGTGCAAACGTTTGTACAAAAGATCGTGCGAAAAGTATTCAAGCAGCTTGAAATCAATAAAATAGCTTGATTCTATTCGTTAATTGTGATGTAAGCGCTTGATTAATGAATTCATCATACAATATGGACAAAGGTTTGTTAAAACGTTTGCACAGCTCGAATTTCTGGAATTATCCAATTGTTTCGCTTGCTCACTGCATTTTCCTTCCATTTGCTTATAATTTCATCATTTTCCCACTTTTGTGATGCCGGCATATTTACTTTTCGATAGCGCTTGCATTAACATGTAACTGTAGTGTTCAAACGATTGCATAGTTCAAGTGACAGGAGCCCGATTAAACGATGGTAACGATAAAAGATATTGCAAAAGCGGCAGGCGTGTCTCCTTCGACGGTATCAAGGGTCGTCTCCAAGCACCCCCGCATCAGTAAAGAAACCGCAGATAAAGTAAAACGCATTATGGCGGAAATGGGCTATCATCCGAATGCGATGGCTAAAAGCCTCGTCTCCAAAACAACCAATACACTGGCTATTATGCTGCCAAGGCCTGCGGAGGAGCTGTTCCAGGACTTTTTCTTCGGGGAGCTGCTGCGGGGCATACTGACCCATTCCACCAGAGCCGGCTATGACATGCTGCTTACCACCGCCACAGGCGAGCATGATGAAATTGAAACGGTATCCCGCCTCGTCCTAGGACGCCGGGTTGATGGCGTCATTCTTTTATCCGCCCGCGTGAAAGATCCGCTTATTCAATATTTGAATGAGCAGCGATTTCCAAGCGTGCTAATTGGGCGTACAGACGATTCGAATCCGCATATTTTAACGGTCAACAACAATAATGTGCAGGCGGCTTATGATGCGGCCCAGCATTTGATTTTGCAGGGCCATGAGCGAATCGGCTTTGTCAGCGGACCGCGGAATTTGACCGTATCTTACGACCGAATGGAGGGTTATCGCCAAGCTTTAGCTAACGCTGGGCTGAAGCTGAACTCGGAATGGGTCGTGGAGGGGGAGTTTTTGCAGGAGAGCGGTTTTCGAGCGATGTCTTTTCTGATGGAAATGCCTGACCGCCCTACCGCGCTCATCGTCATTGATGATGTAGTCGCCTTCGGCGTACTGCGTGGATTAACGGAGCTTGGCTATTCCGTTCCAGACGATATCTGCATCGTAAGCTTTAATAACATCGCGCTCTCAGAGCTTGCCACGCCTCCGATCAGCTCCACCGATATCGGCACTTACCAGCTTGGCTACACCGCCTCGCAGAAGCTTGTCCGCCTCATCCAAGACGAACCGATTCACCAGTCCAGCACGATTATTCCCCATCGGTTGATCGTCCGTGAGTCCTCGATGCATGTTCCTGTTAAGAAGGACTGAATGAAGGATAAAATGCATGATGGCTAGAAGGTGGCGCTGCCTAAAGCTTTCGACAGAAACCCGCTTATTTGAGCATGCTTAAGGTTGCAACAGAAGCCAGCTTATTTGAGCTATTTGAGCATACGTAGCGAAACTTGTTTTTCCAAGTTGGTTAGTTCCATTAAATATTAAGCAGGTTTTATTTTGAATGACGTGCTGATAGCTATCTGGGCTCGGGACTTGGGCGCACACTTTTATTTTTGAAGGACAGAGATTACGCTATTATGGCTTTTTATTCGATTTCAGGCAGTACGCGGACAGGAAATCCGTTATTGCTCTAAAAACCCCATCAAAATGGTGATGGACAGCGCATTAGCGGCTCCTGAGTCCGCAGATTATTCTAAACCTGTGATTCGGTCGAAATAGGCGCTGCTGTGTCCGCCAAAATCTATCTTCCGCAGGGCATAAGCCACTACAACGAAAAATAGGATGCTGCATTTTGTTACGTAGGTCCATATGAATAAGGGGTGACATTCCTGGTTGATGCGGGAATACGTTTGACGCTAAATCCGATCTGGATCTGGATCTGGATCTGGATCAGAATCTGGATCTGGCTCGCTTACGTTTGCATACACGCCCTAGGCATGCCCTTTGCACCCTTTGCAACAAAAAAACATCCTACGGCTTAAGCGGGGTATAGCCCGTTTTCTCAATCAAATATTGGCCCTGCGGCGACAAAATCCAATCTATAAACGGCTGTACTTTAGGGTTGTCAGTGCCTGCTGTAATCGCATAAAACGGCGCCGTAAGCGGATAGGTACCGTTTCTAATGTTCGCGCGGTTCGCCTCCACCCCGTTAATTTGAAGCAAATGGATTTGCTGCTCGTGCACCATCTCGGTGGCGTAGAACAGGAATGAAAAGCCAATTGCATTTTTATAATTGCGGTAGTTTGCGGTTGCTTTAATGATCCCACCCATATCGACATTTACATCCTCTTCAATAGGCTTTATAAGCTGCTTATCCTTCATGATTTTTTGGAGCATCGTCTGGCTGCCACTGTTCTCTCGTCGCTGGAAAGGCCGAATTTTCTCCTTCTCTCCCCCAACCTGCTTCCAGTTCGTCAGTTCCCCGGCATAGATGCCTTGAATCTGCTCCAGCGTCAAGTCCTGCACCTCATTGCGGCTGTTTACGAAAAAGATAAAAGCCTCATAGCCAATCGGCGTCAGCGTAAGCTCTACACCCGCTGCTTTTGCCTGTGCCTCTGATTATACGCATCCTCCGTACCGTTCACCTGAATCTCGCTGTCTTGCTCATAGTAGGAATATTCCTTTTGCTTATATACTGCCTGAACGAATGCAGCATACATCGGATATAAGGCGGTTGAGCCATCCAGATGCGGCAGCTGGCTGCGGATTTTGAGGGATGCCGGCTCTGGCAGCGATACCGCCTTCGTTCCCTCTCGAAAAGGTTCATAATCTCTCATATTTATCGCCTGATCATCGACGATTTTCAGCTTCTCCACGTATTGTTCATAACGCCAGCCGATGACAAATGAAATTGCAATGATTAGAATCGCTGAACCTAACAATGACCAGAAAACCTTTTCTTTTAGCACATCAATATAAGCTAGAAAATAAAAGATACTTATAAGCGCAGAAGCCGTGATGACTAATGCTCCATATAATTTCGAGTCTGTTAACAGCATCACAATAGCATAAATGATCCAAGTAAAGAACATAATCGGAAAGCTAATAAGTATCGTAGCTAAAATAATCGTACTCCAATCTCTCTCTTTCAACGATTGCTTCCCCTTTTTCGCCCCATAGGCTTTTTTTCTTATTTTAGCGAAAGGCCAGCATCCAGCTAGTACCAAGTTTATGTGGTACTGGCGTTTAACACTATCCTTTGTTGCACCCGTTACTATGCAAAGGCTAAGATTAAAGAAGTACCGCTAAGGACATGCTAAAGGAGATAGTTATGCTGAAATGGATTTCCGCCATCATTTATGCTTTGCTGCTCGCCACCGTTTTTATATACCAAAACAATCTGCTCGATTGGCTGCAAAATGACACGCCCTCTGTATTTATCGTCTTTCTCGTCGCTCTGTTTCTCGTACTCGTGCCCGTCGTTCCGTTCAAAATTATGATTGCCTTGCTCGGTTTTATGTACGGTCCGCTGCTCGGGGCATTGATTAGCTGGCTGGCCGCTTCACTTGCTGCCATCATTGTATTTTTGCTAGCTCGCTATCTCTTCCGTGAGCAAGGACAAGCTTTCCTCCATAAATTCAGCCAACTGGACAAGCTTCAGGCCACGATGGAAAAACGGCCGTTTCTAACGATTTTGACGGCGCGATTAATTCCGGTCATTCCGCATATGGTCGTCAATATTTATCCCGCGGTTACTACTGTACGGCTGCTTCCTTATGCCGTTGCATCGGCTCTTGGCAAAATCCCGTTTATGCTGCTCTTTGCTTATATGGGTCAAAATATGTTTAAAGATTGGGCTAGCTTCGCCTTATTTGCGGGCGTATACGCCGCCTTTTTCGCCTTGTCTTATGGCGGATACCGCCTTTGGTTAAAAAGACAATGAAACGCGTAAAATAGCCTTGTTTGTTTAGCAGCTTGTTTAAAATAATGCCTGGACGTTTATAGTATGTTATCGGATGAATGCAGCGAAGCGAGCTTGACAAAATGCTTGTTATTTGTAATAATTATAAATAAGTAATTACTATAAATTAAGCATTTAGCTTTCCAGCCATTGCGATTACGCCAAGCAAACTTCCCTTTTAGAAACATAAAAACAGGAAACGAAAGGATGAACGATCATGAAAAAAACACATGAGGTCTTAAATAAACAAATCGCTAACTGGAGTGTCCTTTATATTAAACTGCACAATTTCCACTGGTACGTGAAGGGCTCGCAATTTTTCACCCTGCACGTGAAGTTCCAAGAATTTTATGAAGAGGCCGCTTTGAATGTGGATGAGCTGGCTGAGCGCCTGCTTGCATTGGAAGGCAAGCCTGTCGCAACGATGAAAGAATATATGGAGACGGCTTCCATCAAAGACGCTACAGGCAAAGAAACCGCTACAGCTATGGTTGAGTCTCTTATAACGGACTTCTCAACGATAATCGAGGAGCTCAAAGCCGGCATGTCGATTGCGCAAGAAGCGAATGATGAGACGACAGCCGATATGCTGCTTGCGATTCACACCGCGCTTGAGAAGCATGTATGGATGCTGAAAGCTTTTAACGCTTAATTTCAAAAAAACATGCCGCTTAAACGTATAGGCGAACCTCATAATCAGCTGTCACAGCCTCTCCCCCAAGGGCAGGCTGCGACGCAAAAAAACCTTCAAACTCTGCGACCTGCGCGGGTTTGAAGGTTTTTTGGTTGCTTGAATCCGATTATACGAGCTTAATTGAACAGCTAGCAACTTCTTTGCCTTGCCACAATGCCGAGAGTTTGTCGCCATCCTGCAAAGCTGCAACACCTGCTGGCGTTCCGGTAAAAATAAGATCACCCGGCCCAAGTCCGTAGTTGTCATTAATATGCCGGAGCAGCGTGCCAATATTAAATAGCATATCGGCAGAATTGCCATGCTGTGCTTCTTCATTATTGCGAAGCAGCGCAAAATCATGCGCCTTCAGCTCTTCCGCACCAGGATACGGCAGCCATGCGCCAAGGGGAGCGGAGCCTTTGAAGCCTTTAGCCGGAAGCCACGGCTGGCCTTTGGCCTTGATCTTGCTTTGCACATCGCGAAGCGTCATATCAAGCCCCAGCGCCAAACCGTCGATGCATGCGTCAGGGTCCATGCCCGGCTCAAGCGCCCGGCCCACTCGCAGCACCAGCTCCAGCTCGAAATGCACCTCGCCTTGATCGCCTGGCAGCTCCACTACGCCGCCATCCATCGGCACTAGCGCATGAGTCGGCTTTGTAAATACCATCGGCGATTCAGGCACCTCATTGCCCAGCTCTAACGCATGCAAACGATAATTCCGCCCAATACAATAAATGTTGCGTACTTCTGAAAACATCTCCATCCCCCTCTCCTGTTCTATAGGCTCGCCTTTAATTAAACCTTCTTCTGAGCAGCAATTTGCTCCGCAAGCTCGTTAAGCTCAGTCCAGCGCTCCATGAGCTGCTCCAGCTTTTCTTCAAGCTGCTGCTGCTCCTCCGAAAGCTGCTGAATCAGCACCGAATCGCTGCCGGATTCCTCCATGCGCTGTTCAATGTGCGCAAGATCATTTTCAGCCTGCTCAATCCAGCCGTCAATTTGCTCAAAATCCTTTTGATCCTTGTAGGACATTTTGAGCGCACGTTCCTTGCCGCCGCCCGTTCCGGCTTTTGCGTTCGAATCCCCCGCCGCACTCTTGCTTCCAGCAGCGCTCGCCGAGCCTGCCCCAGCAGCAGCTTTCGCACTTCCGCCCGCCGAGGAGCCGCCTGAAGCTGGCGATGTACCGGCAGCAGCCGAGCCATGCTTTTCTACAAACTCCTGATATTCGCTATAGTTGCCTGTATGCTGCGTAATGACGCCATCCTCAAAGGATAAAATTTTATCGACTGTCCGGTCAAGGAAGTAACGATCATGGGATACGACAAATACGACGCCCGGAAAATCATCCAAATAATCTTCCAATACGGCCAACGTCGAGATGTCCAAATCATTCGTCGGCTCATCGAGAAGAAGCACGTTCGGCGCCTTCATCAGCACGCGAAGCAATTGAAGACGGCGCTTCTCGCCGCCTGACAGCTTGCTGATCAGGCTCCATTGCATCGCAGGAGGGAACAAAAACCGCTCCAGCATTTGCCCTGCTGAAATGAGCGAGCCATCCGCCGTCTTCACCTGCTCTGCACCTTCGCGGATAAATTCAATGACGCGCAGCGACTCGTCCATCTCTTCATGCTCCTGCGAGAACCAGCCCAGATTTACGGTGAGGCCCAGCTCAACTGTACCTTCATCCGGCTGCAGCCTCCCCTCAATCAGCTTAAGCAGCGTAGATTTGCCGCTGCCATTGCGTCCGATAATGCCTACCCGGTCCTCCGGCACGGCAATATAGCTGAAATCACGAATGAGTGTCCGCTCGCCAAAACGTTTCGTTACCTTTTCAAGCTCGACGATTTTGCGTCCGAGGCGGGTCGAGGCAACCGATACATCCATTTTTCCCGCGCTTTGCTTAGGCGCCTGCGCCTTCAAGTCCTCGAAGCGATCAATTCTCGCCTTCTGCTTCGTCGTTCTCGCCTTGGCTCCGCGCCTAATCCAGGCAAGCTCGCTGCGCAGCAGGTTTTTGCGTTTGCTTTCTGTTGCCGCCTCGCGCTCTTCCCGCTCCAGCTTAAGCTCTAGAAAACGGCTGTAGTTCGCTTCATAGAAATAAGCACGTCCGCCATCGAGCTCAATAACCCGATTGCTGACCCGATCAAGGAAATAGCGATCATGGGTAATCATAAGCAGCGCGCCTTTGCGTTTTTGCAGCATGCCTTCCAGCCAAGCGACCGAATCATTGTCGATATGGTTCGTCGGCTCGTCCAAAATCAAAATGTCCGAAGGCTGGAGCAATGCTGCCGCCATCGCTACCCGCTTGCGCTGCCCGCCGGAAAACGTCTCGACCTTCTCGTCAAAATGAAGAATGCCAAGCTTAGCGAGCGCAATCTTCGCTTCACTCTCAAGTGTCCAAGCGTCGAATTCATCCATCCGCTGGTTCGCTTTAATCAGCCTTTGCTGGAGCGCCTCGTCACTTGGATGAAGCTCCAGCGCTTCAAGCGCCTCCACATGCTCGCGCACAGCACGCTGCTGCGGCGAATCGCCGCCAAGCACATGCTCAAGCGCCGTTTCCCCTGGAGCGAACACCGGGTCCTGCGAAAGCATGCGAATGGTCACCCGGTTCCCAATGGAAATGTTGCCTGCATCTGCTGGCTCAAGCCCGGCAATCACTTTAAGAAACGTCGATTTGCCCGTTCCATTGACGCCGATAATGCCGATTTTGTCGCCATCCTCGAGACCGAAGGTAACGTCCTCGAACAGCATTTTTTCCCCGTAGCTTTTCGTAATATGTTCGACTGATAATAAATGCATCGCAATAACCTACTTTACATCAGAAATAGTTGTTCCAAGCCAGCTTCTCCTACCATATAGCTCTCGGAAAAGCCGCCCTTTCCAACTATCATATCATAATCCGCGCCCCTCCACCCCGCTTAGCAGCCACCTCATTTGTATATTGACAAAAATATTTTTATGTGGTATAATATAATATTTTATTATTTACACCTCTATGATTATCCCTTATGATATAAAAGCTTGGCCAAGCACAATCTGAGCTGATGTTGATCGGAGGGATCGTATGCTACTTGCAAAAGGCATTGCCATGCTGGAGATTACAGCCGCCATTATGGGGAAATCCACAACGATTTACCCTACCCTTATTTGGGATAATGATCGCCAAATCCTTATAGACACTGCCCACCCTGGGCAGCTTCCATTGATTCAGAAGGCCGCAGCACTAGAAGGCGTTCTCCTCAAGCAAATAACCGACGTCGTACTTACCCATCAAGATATCGATCATATTGGCAGTCTGCCAGCTGTCATTGAACAAGCTGATTACGCACCGCGTGTATGGAGCAGCGACATCGAGAAGCCCTACATCGAAGGACGCAAACGTCTGATCAAAATAACCGACGAGGCGCTCGCGAACCTCGATCTGATGTTTCCTCCGGAAACGCCCGCTGCATTTCGCGCCGCTTTTCGAAAAATGCTGGAGCATCCGCCCCACGCAAATGTAACAGCGCAGCTGCTGGGCGGCGGCAAGCTTGATGTATGCGGCGGCATCAGCATTATTAATACGCCGGGACATACCCCCGGACATATCAGCTTATATCATCACGCGAGCCAAACATTAATAGCAGGAGATGCGCTGATCGCAGAAAATGGCAAGCTCGCCCCTCCTGCTCCTGCTGCCACGCTCGATTATGAAAGGGCTCTGCAATCACTCAAAGCGCTTGCAGATTACCCCATCCAGCATGTTATTTGCTATCATGGCGGTTTATGCAGCGGTCAGCTTAATGAACAAATTGCTCAAATTTCTGATGGAGCTGCTGTTTAATCAAAACAAAGGCCGTCCCAAAGCAGTGTAAATACTGCCTTGGGACGGCCTCGCTTATTTCATTAACTGCCTTTTACTTATTTGCTTGCTTCAGCGTATTTCGTTGCATTCAGCAGCAAGGTAACAACCTCAGCCCTCGTTGCCTTAGCATTTGGATTGAACTTATTGTTCGCCCCTTGTACAATGCCTGCTTTGGCTGCCGCAGCTACATAAGGAACTGCCCAAGCCGGAATCTCTTTCGCATCGGCAAAATCCACCTTTGCAGCCGGATCAACCGGAAGGTCAAGTGCACGTACCATGATGGCCGTCATTTCAATTCGGGTCAATGGGTTGCTTGGTCGGAACGTATTGTCCGCATAACCGCTAATGAGCCCCGCTTCTAACAGCTGTGCTACGAAGGAGCGTGCCCATACCGGAATTGCATCCGCATCGCGGAAATTCGGCAATGTTGTTGCAGCTTCCAGCTTAAATGCACGGCTAACCATCGTTACAAACTCTGCACGTGTCGCATTCGCTTCTGGACGGAACGTGCCGTCGCTGAATCCTTTTACTATTCCTTGCTCTACCGCCTGCTTAATCGACTGCTCTGCCCAATGTCCCGCTACATCCTTAAGCACAACTGGAGTTGGCGTCGGGCTTGGATTTGGACTTGGGGATACAGAAGGTGTTGGCGTCGGGCTCGGGGTAGGAGTGCTTGTTCCTGGATTGCTCGTGCCAGGATTTCCTGTGCCCGGGTTCCCGGAGCCTAATAGATCGGTGATTCTTCCTTGAATACCGATATCTACTGTACCGAGTTTCGCCAAATATTCATTAAACACTTCATAGTCTACAAAATTCAGTTCATAGAAGCGGCCAGCATCTTTCGCTGCTTTCATTGACAGATAGAAGTCGCCGCCATTAGCCATGAACGAGTTCGTCGCAACAATGTAATATGCATTTGGATCAAGCGCCACATACTCGCCTTGCTCATTCAATACTTCCACTTTTACGATTCGTTCGCCTTGTTGTGTCACAACACCAGTAACCGAGTTGTAAATTTCAGGCTTCTTCGTGGAATCGAAAGTATAGCGCATACCTGCAACTTGCGGGAATCTGCCTTCCTCCGTCGTCGGCGTCGAACCGCTGACACCATTCTCGAGCGCCGCAGTAATTTCTGCACCTGTCATTTTCAGCGCCGTCAAGTTGTTGCCAAATGGCATAACCGTCAGCAAATGACCAAGTGTAATGTCTCCAGCAGGAATGGAATCACGGATGCCACCTGCATTTTGAATTGTTACATAACCGGCAATGCCCGCTTTGTCGATCAATGGGCTATTTTTCACCTTGTCCAGCATGCCGTCCGCAATCAGGTTACCCAGATTCGTTTCCTGTCTGCGCACGTTTTTGCGGAGGCCATCGAGTGCAACGTTTGTTTTGCCAACAACCGTCTTCTGAAGCTCTGCGATTGGCGCCTTGAATTCCTCCAATTTCGCCGTGTGCTCAGGAAGAGCAGTAAATTTATAATTCGCTCCAATCTTCTCGTCTACATTAACCAACTCGCCATCCCAGACTACAAGCTCGCCTTGTGCATCAAAAATCGCATCCAGCTTGCCCAGATATACGCCATATTCACCCGTTTGTACGATTAGGGTAGGAGGTGCGTCAGCCGTCTTCTGATAAACAGTCGGCTCATTCAGCTGCGTATGCGAGTGGCCGCCAACGATAATATCAATGCCCTCTACTGCTGCTGCCAGCTTAAGATCCTCGCCGTAGCCCAAGTGGGAGAGAACGATGATTTTGTTGACGCCTTTCTGTTCCAGTGCTGCAACTGTCGCTCTTGTACTATCTACATAATCCTCGAATCTCACCTGTCCGGGAGAAGCGAGCAGCGCGGTATCCGGTGTTGTCAGTCCAACAATGCCAACCTCTTCGCCGCCAAATTGCTTAATAATTGCCTTGTGAATCTCCGCCTTATTATCATCGGAAGACGAGGAGTACACAATATCATCATTGAACAAAGCATCGAGCTCTGCTTCACCGCTAAAATCAACGTTCGAGCTGACAAATGGGAAGTTTGCCCCTCTGATGAATGCCGCAAGCGTCGCTGCATCCTTATCGAACTCATGGTTCCCGAACGTCATCGCATCGTAATTCATCTCATTCATGAACCACAGATCAGCAAGTCCTTTAAACTGATTGAAATACAAAGTACCCGAGAATACATCGCCTGCATCAAGCAGCAAAGCATTTTGCTTCTCGCTCTTCAAGCCCGCAGCTGCGTTAATACGACGTGGGGCATTATCCAGATGGGCATGGGTATCGTTCGTATGAAGAACACGCAGATCGAATGCATTCTGCACATTGGTAATACGGCCCTCTACCCCAATGTTCACCGTACCCACTTTGCTCAAATATTCATTGAACACTTCATAGTCTACAAAATTCAGCTCATAGAAGCGGCCAGCGTCCTTCGCTGCCTTCATGGACAGATAGAAGTCTCCACCGTTCGCCATAAAGGAGTTTGTCGCTACGATATAATAAGCATCCTCATCAATGTCAACGTATTTACCTTGGTCGTTCAGCACCTGAACCTTAAGAATACGTTCACCCGGCTGTGTAATTTGACCTGATACGGAGTTGTAAATCTCCGGCTGCTTCGTCATATCATAGTAGAATCGCATGCCTGCCACTTGCGGGAATCTGCCTTCCTCACTAGTTGGCGTCGAACCGCTGACACCATTTTCGAGAGCAGCAACGATTTCACGCCCTGTCATTTTCAGCGCCGTCAAGTTGTTGCCGA
This sequence comes from Paenibacillus sp. BIHB 4019, assembly GCF_002741035.1. Classification (NCBI taxonomy): domain Bacteria; kingdom Bacillati; phylum Bacillota; class Bacilli; order Caryophanales; family Paenibacillaceae; genus Paenibacillus; species Paenibacillus sp. BIHB 4019. The sequence continues at coordinate 1,097,472 of NZ_CP016808.1, forward strand.
AAGGCATAACCGTCAGCAAATGGCCAAGTGTAATATCTCCAGCAGGAATGGAATCACGGATACCGCCTGCATTTTGAATCGTCACATAGCCGGCAATGCCTGCCTTGTCGATCAATGGGCTATTTTTCACCTTATCCAGCATGCCGTCTGCAATCAGGTTACCCAGATTCGTTTCCTGTCTGCGCACGTTTTTGCGAAGGCCATCCAGCGCCACATCCGTTTTGCCTACTACCGTTTTCTTAAGCTCAGTCAAAGGAGCATTGAACTCCGCTACTTTAGCTGCAGCAGCTGGATCAGCCGCAAATACATACTGCGAGTTAACCTGCTGATCGACATTTACCAGCTTGCCGTCCCACGAGGTCAGCTTGCCCGCAGCATCGAATTTCACGTCCAATTGACCGAGATTCACGCCATATTCGCCCGTTTGAACGATAAGCGTTGGTGCTGCATTTAGATCTTTGCGGTATACAAAAGGTTCATTTAATTGCGTATGCGAGTGGCCGCCGACAATAATGTCAATGCCATCTACTTCAGCCGCAAGCTTCTGATCTTCCGTATAGCCGATATGGGACAGCGCAATAATTTTGTTGATGCCAAGCGACTCCAGCTGTGCAACCGTCGCTTCTGCACTTGCTTTCACATCGCTGAATACAACGTTGCCTGGAGATGCAAGCAATGCTGTATCTGGCGTTGTTAGGCCGAAAATACCAACCTTCTCGCCATCCACCTCTTTGATGATAGCCGGGTAAATTTTAGCGTCATTCGCTGTGCCATCCACTTGAGGAATGCTGTTAACGAATTTGCTGCCAAGCTCAGCTTCACCGCTAAAATTGACATTCGCTGCAACGAACGGGAATTTCGCATCATTAATGAACGCTGCCAGCGTCGCTGCATCCTTGTCAAACTCGTGATTGCCGAAGGTCATAGCATCATATTTCAGATGGTTCATGAACCACAGATCAGCAAGTCCATGGAATTGGTTGAAATAGAGCGTACCCGAGAATACATCGCCTGCATCAAGCAGAAGTGTGTTGTCGTCGCGCAGGCTGTTGATTGCCGTCACGCGGCGCGCCATGTTATCCAGATGTGCATGCGTATCATTCGTATGCAAGACACGCAATGAGAAATCGTCATTGCCGACAACCGGCTTGCTGCCAAGATCTAGCTGAGCAAGCAATGGATCATGGTCGCTGACGCGTCCCATTGAATCCGTAAAGTCTGCGTTGACATGTACGACTTCAATATCGGAATAGTCTGTCAGAGCATCATTGACCAGAATGTGGTCAAGCGTCTGGGAGTTGCCATCGTAAATATAAGAATAACGGTCCTTCTCCGGCATTGTCTCAACCAGATTAGTCAGAGCGTCCTTCTTCAAAATATCAAGCGTCTTCGAAAATTGGAAGTCATTCAAATCGCCTAATACCGCTACATTCACATTAGGATCGCTAGCCACAAGCTGCGATACGAACGAATTTACGATTCCAGCTTGCAGAGCACGCTGCGTTTCGCTGCTGCGGATAACCGGCTGAATTGTTCCCCATGGAATGCCGTCTCCGCCTTTGGAATTAAAGTGGTTTGCAATGACTACAACGCGTTTGCCTTGGAAATTAAATTCAGCGGCAAGCGGTTTGCGTGAAGCATTAAAGGCTGCATCCGTCGGGCTGATTCGGCCCGGGTTCACAGACAGGCTGCCATCGCCTTTCACCTGTACAGCAGTTGTCGAGTCACCTTTCGTTCCAGCCGCAAGTGTTACGCGCGCTGTATTGTACAAGTACCCAACGCGGATGTTTCCGCCCGGAGCTCCGCCATCCAGCCCATCTACCGGAGCAATGTCCGTGTAAGCATAAGTCGGGCCGCCTTTGGCAACAACAGCGTCGATTAACGCTTGGAAGCTTTGGCTCGCATCCGTAACGCCATTGTTTGTTTCGCCATTATTATCCTGAACCTCCATAAGCCCAATAATATCAGGCGTTTTGAGATTATTTACGATAATGCCGCCGATTTTTGCAGCTTTAGCCGTCTGGCTGCTGCTGAAATTTTCTACGTTGAACGTAGCAATCGTTAGCTTGTCAGCTGCAGCTACCGTGGACGCAACACCCTGTGCACGGGAAGAATACGTAATAGCTGGCAATGTGCCATCTGGAATAAGTTTGAACAAATTGCTCGTATAATTCAATACGCCTGTAATCGGACCATTAAATTGGTCGCCTGTTTTAATATCCTGACCGGCTGGTTTAGCCGCGATATACATTTTTTGCGGATTCAGGCTGCTATCGAATGGCTGCGTGCCATCACCTGTAAGCACTATGCCGCCTGCATCGGTTTTAATCGGATTATTAGCGCCATTGTCAAAAGTCACTGGCGTAACCGAGTTGGCATAAGGGCCAGTAATGCGGGCATCATTCAACTGGATGCGCATGCCTTCCAGGCTTTCGAAGAAATCAATCGCATCGCCATCGGGATTAAATGCTCCGAAGCTATCGGTATCTATGGCGTTCGGAACGATACGTCCATTAGTACCAATAACAATTGGCACAGGCAATGGCTGCGAAGGAAGTCCCTTTGTAACAGTTGTAGCTGTAATTTGCGTAACGGTCAGAGCCGGGCTCGTGCCATATTCGACAACAGTGCCATCTACCGTTACTGCATCTCCTACGGCCACGCCGTGAGCCGCTTTATACACTTGGATCGCTTCTGAAGTAGCAGGATCGTTATCGATGCTGCTATCTGGCTCCTGCATGTAGAAGCTGCTTGCGCTTACCGATGTAACGATACCGGAAACATTGGTTACCGCTACATTTTCATAAATAGAACGATGGGATTTGCCTTGAATCGTATGAATTTTGATGCCGTTTGTGTTTTGCAGCACCGTATACTCAAATGTATATACGGAGCTCGTATCAGCACCCGCCACTACGATTGCTTTAATCGTTGTATCTGCATTAATGACTATTGGCGCACTGTAGACCATGCTTGCCGCTGTAGGCGTAGTGCCATCCGTTGTAAAATGAATGACGCCGCCGTCCATCAGCGTGCTGAGCGCGACCGTTCCGCCCGTGGCAATACCGCCAGAAGGCACGCTGGCATTTACAGACAGCTTGCGCTCTACGATATCGGAAGAGTTTCTTGGAACAAGCTCCATCCCGACCCCTGTGTAATACGTCATGACGCCAGTTACTTGCTCAAACGTTTTGTTCAGAGCAAAGGCCGCATCCGAGGAATAAATCGCAATTTCCTGGCTGCTTGCAGCATCCGTCGCATAAAACACGCCGCTTGCCGCACGTTTGATCGTAATATCATTGATTTGCACCAGACGGCCTTCGGACAAATTGCGAACCGCATCGCCCGTGCCGAAAGCCGTCGAAGTAATGACGGTTGGCTCAGGAACCGCGCTCTGGCCGTTAACTGTGACATAACCGCCTGTTACCAGATCAGTGTCCAACTGCAGCATGCCATTGTAAAGCGAGGTTTGACCGTAAACTTCAATCTCATCTCCTGGTTGAGCACCCGAATCTGCGCCTCTAACGACGACAGCAGAATTGGCATCCTGGACAAACAAATTCACTTTGCCGCCAGATTCTGTGCGATGGGAAACCGTCCCATGCGTGACAACCTTCGAGCCTACTGCCGCGCTTCGCACATCCGAAATCGCAACCGGTGTAAGGTTCGCAAGCGTATAGGCAAATTCAGTCAGGCCGCTAATCGTGTCATCTGCATTTTTCACATACGCATGAATGGTCATTGGAGCCGCTACTTCGATAGGCGAAGCATAAGCAGCAAAATTTTCCGGAGCGACCGGCGCATCCGGGCTGTAGACGCTGTAATAAACGCTATAACCAAGCGTTGCTGTAGACAAGGTTACATATGTTCCTGCTGGAACCTCGCCCGCAGCCGGACTAGCCGATACGCTTGCAACCGCGCCGTAAGAAGAATTCCTAGGGCTTGGAGCAGCTACTGTAAAGTCGGCGTTGTTGTTATCCGTATCCAGCGCCCGGTCCCCCGGATTTAGCGCTTTGCGGATAGCTGCTAATGCAGCACCCAGATCGCCAGTTGGAGCACCTTCTCCACCAGTCGCTGTTGAACCGTAAGCAACTAGATCTATCACTGCACTGCTTGCATTAAGCAGTCTAACTTTACCAGCGGTACCACCCATATTAAGCGTACCAATTGCATCTGGCGATTCCAGATCAGCAGCCGTCGTGCTTGCTCCCGCCGCCTCTTGAATAAGGAAATAGCCTTTAGCGGCAATTGTTCCGCTTAAATTGTGTATATTCGTTGTAAAAGCTCCTGTAGCCGAAGCATATTGCACACTCCACCCTGCGAGGGAAATCGGTGAATCGGTTGGATTGTATAATTCTATAAAGTCCTGTTTGAGTGGCGCGCCTCCATTGCCGCCGCCCCCATACACTTGTGAAATGACAATGTTGTCATTGCTTACGGCCGCTTGCACAGGTGCACCAAAACCACCCAATATCGTTCCTGCAAGAAAAATAGCAGCCAAAAATAGGCTTACTGGCCGTTTGAACGTCTGAAACTTTCGCCTCATAGACAAATCTCTCCTTTTTTCCTAGGTTAATTCCATAGATAGTTCTTTTTTCTCACATAAATGTGACATTAATATCATTTTGTCGAATCATGTTGTCATTTCGTGCAATTAATCAGATAAAAATAAGAAAAATCCACAACTAGTTTGCTATTTGTGCATTTTTCATTCATCAACCCCTTATCAAAATTTCATATTTTTATGAATCAATGAAAAAAAGAAACCTTTTTCTCTCTATTTAATATTTAATATAAAGTAGAGTAGGTCTATTGTAAACATTTTGACAAAAAAATATTGTTAAGCTATCTTTAATTGTTATCTAAATTTACATTGTCTTAACATTTGGCTGCGAAAATGAATATAATATCTTAACATTTCGCTTATCGTTTCTCTCGTTTGATCAAATGTTCAATTTGTTAAGAATCAATTGTTCATGCCTTTTCCTTTTCTCGATTTTGAAACGAGGACTATTAATAGGAGCCATTTTACAAAGGTTTGGCTGCAATTCCACAGAAAAAAGCCCCTGGCATCCTATATTTCTTAGGACACTAGAGGCTAAACTTTACACCTATTTACATGTTATCGTACTGCCAGCTAGAACCGTTCAGCACTTGGTGCGGCGTCACTGGCTTAGCGTTTGCCAATCATCGCTTCCGGCTTCACAAATTCATCGAACTGCTCGGACGTCAAGAGGCCGCTCGCAATTGCCGATTCTTTCAGCGTCAGCCCTTTTTTATGCGCGTTTTTCGCAATGGCTGCTGCATTTTCATAGCCGATATGCGGATTAAGCGCTGTTACGAGCATGAGCGATTGATCGAGATTGCGCTTGATCACGGCTTCGTTCGGCTCAATGCCAACCGCACAGTTATCATTGAAGGAAATCATGCCGTCCGCCATCAAAGCAACGGATTGCAGGAAGTTGTAAATGATAACCGGTTTAAATACGTTCAGCTCAAAATTGCCCTGGCTCGCCGCAAAAGCAATCGTTGCATCGTTGCCGATCACTTGGCAGACCGCCATCGTAATCGCTTCGCTTTGCGTCGGGTTCACTTTACCTGGCATAATCGAGCTGCCCGGCTCGTTTTCAGGAATCGAGATTTCGCCAATTCCACAGCGCGGACCGCTTGCCAGCCATCTGACGTCATTGGCGATTTTCATCAAATCAGCCGCCAGCGCTTTAACAGCACCGTGTGTATAGACGATTTGGTCGTGGCTCGTTAGCGAGTGGAATTTATTTTCTGCTGTAATAAACGTTTTGCCCGTAAGCGTCGTTACTTCCTCTGCTACCTGCACCGCGAAGTCCGGATGCGCGTTAAGGCCTGTACCTACCGCTGTGCCGCCAAGCGCCAGCTCGCGCATTTCGTCTACGCTTTGCACGATCATTTTGCGAGTTTTAACCAGCATGGCGTACCAGCCGCTAATTTCTTGGCCAAGTGTAATCGGAGTCGCGTCCTGCAAATGCGTACGGCCAATTTTCACAATATCGTTGAAACGTTCAGCCTTGTCCTGCAGCGTTCTTGCCAGCACATCAATTGCCGGAATCAGGCGCTGCTCCACCGCTACTACGCCAGCAATATGCAGCGCCGCAGGGAACGTATCATTCGAGCTTTGGGAGCGGTTAACATCATCATTTGGATGAATGCGAACGGCGCTGCCGCGCTCCTCAAGCAGTTGATTGGCGCGATAAGCTACAACTTCATTGACGTTCATATTCGTTTGCGTACCGCTGCCCGTCTGCCAAACGACGAGTGGGAAATGCTCATCCCAGCGGCCAGTCAAAATTTCATCTACCGCTTCGCCGATAACCGCAGATTTCTCTGCATCCAGCACGCCCAGCTTCTCATTGGCGATAGCTGCGGCTTTCTTAATAATAGCCATAGCATGAACGACCTCAATCGGCATCCGCTCTCCGCTGATTTTGAAGTTTTGCAAGCTGCGCTGCGTTTGAGCACCCCACAGCTTGTCCGCAGGAACCTGAATTTCACCCATTGTGTCCTTCTCAATCCGATATTCCATCTTTTAAGTAGCCTCCTTCAAAATCTTGAACAACCTACTCCTACTTTATCAAACACAAACGGCTTTCGCCATCCAAATGCGTCAAAAGCCCCTTAATTGCTTGCGATTAGGCTGCCCTCTCGCCTTGCAATGGCTGCTTTCCGCCGCTTTTCGCTAATGCGCTTACATAAAGAGCAGCGGCCGAACGTGAAATTTAGCGCTTCGCGCTGCGGTAAGCTTCCATATAAGCGCGTGCTTTAGCCTCAATTAAGGTGTAATCGCCTGTTTTCACAGCTTCCTTCGTCAAATCGGAGCCGATGCCAACAGCAACTGCGCCCGCTTTCACCCATTCGCCGAGATTATCCAGCGAGACGCCGCCAGTTGGCATAACATTTGCTTGCGGCAAAGGCCCTTTAATCGAAGGAATAACGCTTGGCGAATACAGATTGCCAGGGAACAGCTTTACAACATCAACACCCAGCTCCAGCGCATGTTGAATTTCATTAACGGTCATCGTGCCCGGCATAACCGGAATGGCATAACGATGGCATAGCTTTATAGTATCAGGGTTAAGTGCCGGAGAAACGACAAATTCCGCGCCGCTCAAAATCGCTGCGCGTGCCGATTCTGGATCAAGCACCGTTCCTACTCCGATAATAGCAAATTGATCCGATTGCGGGTCCGCATCTACCGAATATTCCTTGCTGAGCTGCTCGATTGCCCGCAGCGCAAACGGTACGGTCAGCGTAATTTCAATCGCTTTAATCCCGCCTTTTATCGCATGGCGGGACATTTCCACAACTTCCTCCGGCGAATCAGCGCGAAGCACAGCGACGACGCCAGCGTCTACAATTTGTTGAAGCACCTTGATTTTCTTCACAAGTACAGCCTCCCCTAATGTTCATATTTGTACGAAAAAGTACGATGTTTGCCGTTTTAATTATATGCCTTTCTCGTCCACTCGGCAATGCATGACAGGCAATTGTCAAATTATGCGGAATAAAAGAGCCACCTCACAGCATAAAGCTGTGTAGATGGCTCCCTTGGTTTTTTCATTCATTTATTTATTTGTTTATTTTATTTGATTAACCCGTATGTTTATCCAAGCTTGCGGCTTTACCCGCTCCATCTCCATGCTCGCCTTCCACTTTGCTGCGGCCCGACAAGAACCAGCCAACTACAGCAATCAGGACGAGTACGATATAGAAGGTCGCTTTCCATAAAGAGCCTTCTACAAAATCATGCGACAGCCAGTGGATGGATGGATGCGCCATCGTATGCACGGCCAGCTTAACGCCGACCCAGCCGACGATAACGAATGCTGTCAGCTCAAGCGCGGGACGGGAATGCAGCAGCTTCACGAAATAGTTCGCCGCGAAACGCATAATGACAAGCCCGATAAAACCGCCGAGGAAAATAACGATAAACTGTCCGCCATCCATGCCGCCGATTTGCTTCAGACCGCTTGGAGGCAAGGCGACCGCCAGCGCTACCGCTGCCAGAATAGAATCGATCGCAAAGGCGATATCGGCGATTTCGACCTTCAGAACCGTCCACCAGAAGCCAGCTTTGGAGTTTTTCTTCTCCTTCTGTTCCTCTGTCTCCTCTTCCTCTTCGGCCTCTTTGGACCTTCGTAAAAACTTAATGATATTGCTTATTGAAATAAATAAGAGATACAGCGCTCCGAGTGCCTGAATTTGCCATACATTCACAAGCAGCGAGATAACGAACAAGGAGGCTAGACGGAAAATAAAAGCGCCGAACAATCCGTAAAACAGCGCCTTCTTCCGGCTTTTCTCATCAAGATGTTTAACCATTACAGCTAGCACGAGCGCATTATCTGCTGCCAGCAAACCTTCCAGAACAACCAAGACCACTAATACCCAGCCATATTCCAATAGCAATTCCAACGTTGACTCCTCCTTCTAAACGACCGTGACGTGTTTCTGATAATCAATTTCCAGAAACTTCTCTACTTCCGTAACCCAGCGCTCCTCTACAAACTTCACATGCATTGGATGCGCATTATAAGCTTCATAATCCTCATTGCTTTCGAATACCATGGAAAAGCCGAAACGATAATCGTTTTTAGGACTTACCTGCAAATAAACCTCAAAATCGCGAACGGCCGGAATCGAGCTCAAAATGGTACGTCCATCCTCCAAAAAGCGCTGCTCCTCATCGGAGCCCTCCGCGTGCTTCAAGCTAAAAATAACCGAATGCTGAATCCAAACACCTGACATTTTTTTCTCCTCCTTATCATGCTTACGTTCTATACCTATTAACCACATTTCTCCTTCCTTGTACGTGGCATGTACGGATCGCGTTTCAAAAACAAATCTATTCCTAGAGACTTATTTTTAGAGGAAAATAGTCCCAGTTAGCTTGTCCCTCTGTTGCACCGCACCTATAATAGGGTAAGCATTTCCAGACATTAGATATGCGTACGACCATTTTTTTAACCAGAACAGGAGAGTGGCCTATTTTGAAAAAGCTCACGATAGCTGTAGTTCTTGGCACGACGATTGTTGCAAGCATGGCAACGGGTGCTTACGGCGCAACGAAGCTGCAAGAAATTAAAGCTTATTTGAATAAAGACATTGCCTTTAAGGTGGATGGCAAGCCTGTGCAGCTGCGGGATGGCAATAATAATACCGTTGTCCCGATTAGCTATAAGGGCACAACCTATCTTCCAGTAAGATCGATTTCCGATGCGCTTGGCGTTGCGGTTGACTATGACGGCAAGACGCAATTGATACAGCTTGGCGAAAAAGTAGAAGGCGTTTCCATCTCAAGCTCCTTGACCACCAATACGTACCGCACGAAAGATTCTGCGCAAACAACCTATAACGGCAAAGATTATAAAGAAGCCCTATTTGATAATGCAGAAAGCTCCCGTTCAAGCTCGTTTATTTTGGAGCCTAAGAAAAAGTACCAAAAGCTGTATCTTCAAATCGCAGCCGTTGGGCAAGACTTGGGCAAATTAACGGTGAAGGACACGGGTACGGATACGATTTTGAAAACGACAGAAATTAACGTGGCCGACGGCCTTGTCACGGTTGAAGTGGATATCGGCGGTGCAAACCAGCTGTACGTTTATGCCGATGCCCAAAAGGACGGAGCAGTATTCGTTCCGCTCACAACATCCTATTACAAATAAAGGGTCGTAAGAAAAACGGCTGCAGCCGTCCCTTGGCGGCAAAGCTGCCGTTTCGAGGGTGAAATATACGTTAATAATAAGGGCGAAACTTATAAATTTTTATAACCTAAACAAGCCTCAAAATACGCTAGTGAAGCGTATTTTGAGGCTTGTTTCTCGTTATGCCGCTTTTTTGTCTCTTTTTGGCGAAAACACAGCCGGCAGAAGCAGCATCTGCCTTTGTTCCACCACACGAATATGGTATGATACTTTCATCATATACAGCTGGGAGCCGTTCATCGTGAGAACAAAAATGCTGCGAAAATTCAAATATTATTGCTTGCGCCTGCTCCGTATAAAAAAAAGCGACCATGTCGTGGCGCTTGGCAGCGTACTCGGCTTTCTGCACTGCTGGTTCCCGACTTTTATCGTCGGACTGCCGATCTCCCTGCTGCTGACTCGGCTGCTTCGCGGCAATTTGGCCGCCTGCGTTATTTTTTCGACGATCGGCTCTTTTACTTGGCCGGGACTGTTTTATTTGAATTATAAAGTCGGATTTTGGCTGAATCGCCTTGTCGGCGCTCCAGCCGCCAACCATCCCGCCCATATGGCGCTTGCGCCGCCTGTTACGCATAAGGTCGGACATTTTGCTTCCTTCGGCCATTTGGGCATGAATTTTCTGATTGGCTCCATCGTCAACAGCATCGTTTTTTCCTTAATCGGCTATTTTGTCATCCGCTTTATCCTCAATCGTTATCGACCCACTCTAATTACCAAGCTCAAAAGCCAAGGCAAAGGCGTTCGCCGCAGTCTATCTGTCGGTTAAGAACACCTCCGGCGGTGATTCAGCCTTATTTCGGCATATCCGCCAGCCAGACCGCTCCCAGCTTGCCCGCTGAATCGCTCGGCCAAGCACTGTCGTTCCAATAGATGGGCTTGCTTGCGCCGGACGATCCTTCTATGATTTTCACCTCAAAACCAATTTCCCGGCCATTTGCGCCCTTGACTGCCTGCCAAGGAATGACCGTTTCCACCATATAGCCAGTGGCGAGCGCTCTGGTTACATAAGAATAGCTCCCCTTCTGATGATTCAGACGAGGGAAAATCAGCCTTCTTGCTTCTTGTGCATTATCGCTGCCCTCCTGCCCATTTTCCTGAACATACAGCTCTACCTGATCAGCGTCATCGCGGGTTTTGTCCGCTACTATGACCTGAACATAAAGATTTGTCCCATCCCATAGCGTCTTAAAGCTCGTCTTCTCGCTGCCCAATTGCGTAAGCTGAGAGGAGACTGCTTGATCCCAAATGGGATCGGCTGTCTGCTGTACTCTTGGCGAAGCTCTTAGAGCGACCGTCCGGCTTTGTGGATCTGACGGCAGCTGGGACGAATCTGCCACTCCCCAATAAGCTGGTTTAGCTTGCAGCTCCGTATCAAATAAAAGCGCCTGATTGTTGTACGTCTTCTCATCCTGCACACCCCAGAAGGTCACAGATGAGATCGATTTGCCGTATTTTTTATAAAGCTCCAGCAGCTCCTTGTAACGGTAGGCCTGCTGTACCGCAATCGCCTCCGGTATTGCCGTGCCGAAGCTGATCCGGGTATCGATATCCAGCTCCGTAATTTGAATGTCCAAGCCGAGCCCGGCATACAGCTTGATCGTTTTCTCGATCTCCTGCGTCGATGGCGACTCCAGCTTATAATGGGATTGCAGCCCTACGCCGTCAATCAGTCCCTTGCTCTTCAGGCGCTTAAGCAGCTGATAAATTTCCTGCCGCTTCTGCGGCGTTTCCGTGCCATAATCATTGTAATAAAGCTTGGCGGACGGATCGGCGGCGCGAGCAAACTCAAACGCTTTTTCAATGTAATCCGGTCCTATCGTTTTATACCATGACGTTTGGCGAAGCCCGTTTTTATCGCCGCCAGTGTCCGCAATCGCCTCATTCACGACATCCCATGCATACACCTTGCCCTTGTAGCGCTTCATGACCTTCTCGATATATTGCTTCATACGAGATAGCGCCAGCGTTCGGCTAGCTGGCTTCCCATTATTGTCCCAATACATCCATTCCGCCGCATCCGTATGCCAAATCAGCGCATGGCCGCGCACCACCATATCATTCGCCTGTGCAAAACGGACGTAACGATCGGCTGCCGCGAATGCATATTGCCCCTGCTTCGGTGCCAGAAATTTCGGCTTCATCTCGTAGGTTGCGGTTAAGCTGTTGAAATGCTTTTTGAGCAAATCGCCATAAATGCCTTCCATTTGCCACGGGTATACCGCCGCTCCAATCGTAAAATCGTCTTTATAAACCTCCTTTATCGCCGGAATATCGTCCTCTATCGCCATGTCAGAAATAACCGCAATCGATACATCATCCACATAAAAAGCTGTCGTATCAACTGTATCATCCGTTATGTACGGCGTTTCCAGGTACAGCTTCAGCTCGGACGGGGTGTCTCCGTGAAGAAACGTTCCCTTGAGCTCATGCCACTCTTGCCATTCCTCCTTCTTGATTGTCATTTGCTTCAGCGGGCTCCAGCTTGCCGCCCCTGAATTTTTATAAACGGTCAACTGCATCGTTATATCTTTGGCAGGCTTTTCCTTCAGCCTAATGTACGCCGATATTTCATATTCTTTATTAGGGAGCAGCTGCTTCCTAAGATCGAGCATAGGGCCATTGTAGGTTCGCTTTCGCCCCTCTACCAGCATGCTCCCGCTGCCGGTGTTCGCCTCTTGCTTGCTGAGGCTAAGCTTCTCCTGTCCGATTCTGGCTTTCCAGCCTTGCAGGCTGCCATCTTCAAAATCGCTGCCGAGCACAATCTGTGGAACCTTGTCCGCGATAACAGCATTGGAGAAGGGAATGGCCGCGCCTATGAAAAGCGACATCACCATCCATGAAGCCAATATTCGTTTTTTGAACTGCATTTTTTTCCTCCTTCTAGTTGTTAGAGACTGCGTCGAAAAAAGTACCGCTAATTTCCTCGCAGCTCCTTAGCATCGGGTTATACCCCTTGGAGCTTGGGGTAAGTTACTATTATAAGATAAATTATGCAACCAGATGGGCAAGATGAAAGATTATTAACCTGAGGAGGATGAATTTGCTAAAGGAACGGGTTGAGTTTCTATGTAAAAAACGCAGTTTAGCGCGCAAGGATTTGGTCGAGGGGCTTGTGACGCAAGCGCATTTCGCCAATATTTTGGCAGAGCGGTATCCGTTTGCCGACGATTTGGCAGAGCTGATTGCCACTCGCCTTGCCGTCTCGCCCGAATATTTAACTCAAGCCGGCTTGCAGGATGATGCCACGCTTGAGCGCGCTGAGGAGATTTTCGCCCGGCTGTCACAGCCTGTTTCAACGCTGACTGAGGCTGATGTCAATGAGCTTGATGACAAAAATGACGCGCTAACGATTGAGCTGACTACCGCTTTAATGAAAGCCGTCTATTATCAGCAGATGAATGATAGAGATGCTTATGAATATATTCACCGTACTTATCTTCATTATTATTTAGAGAAGTTTGGACGCGAGGACGACCCGGAATTGCCTGTTCCGCTCAAGAAGGCGCTATTTTTGTATAAAATTCAGCATTACCGGTCCAAAAATCAATACTTTGAAGCGTTAAATAACAGCAAGCGTTTAAGCGCACTGGTGGAAAAAGGCTCGGAAATTTGGTTAACGGTGCAAAACTTTTTAATGGAAGCCTCTGTTTACAGCAAGCAATATGAACCGGCTAAGGCGATTTACGAGCAAACGATGCAGTATGTGTACAGCGAACGGCTGTATCATCGATTATCCGGCCAGCATCTGGCCTACAGCGGCTACTGCTTTGCGATGGGACGTTATGAGGAAGCTCTGCTCGCATTGTCGATGGCGGAAGCCCATCTCGTCTATACGCCTAGCCCAGGCGACCTGTTTCCGTCGATAATGAACAATCGCATCATTATGCTGACGCTGCTCGGCGAGCTGGATAAAGCATCCGATGAAATAGCCCGCTTCGAGGAGCTCGCGCAGCAGGAAACGGACGAAACGAAGCAGCTGCTTGAGCCGCTTTTGCTCATCTATCGCTGCGAGGTGGCCTTCGCCTCCAAAAACTGGGGCCTGCTCTCGCAAGGACTTCGCTTGCTTGCCAGCTACCCGCTGACGGAGGATCAGCAAATGACAGCCGTTTTTTATGAAAGCCAGCTTGCCCTGTCGAGCGATAAAAAAGAAGCTTTTATGGAAGCTGCCCTATCCTGCCTGCCTTATTTCGAGCAGACCCAGCAGACGATGCGTCTGGAGCCGCTTTATGAGACGCTTGCTATCGCCTCCGAAGACAGTCGCCGCTACAAGGAATCAGCGCTGTACTACCGCAAGCTGGTCTATTTATTACGAAATAAATAGGCGGAGCAAGGGGACAGACGCAGCGAATACCGCAAAACAATGGGCGATGTGGCTCATTGAATCGCCGAAACAGGCTGTTTTTTTGCTCAAAGCGCCTCCTGCCACAAAAAAACGACCCTTTTTCGCTGCTTAAGCTTCGTTTTTTAAGATTTGTTTACATGTGCCGGATTGTATTGAAAGGATTTCCAGTCTGCCTCATACTTAAATTAAGCTACAAAATACGATGAAAACGAGGTGTTGTTATGTTTAACTTATTCGGAAAGAAGAAAAGCAAAGAAGAGGCTTTGGAGTATGCGGATAAGAAGCTTAACAAGGGATTCACCGGCATGATGATGAAAGGTTTTGTCCCTAAGGAGCATCGTGACATGATGAATCAAAGCCTCGCTCAAGCCAAGCAGGCGCATATGGCGTCCACTGGCACAATACCTGTAGCCGCAACTGCGACCGTGCTTTCGATTACCGATACAGGCAAGCTCGTCAACTTTGATCCGATTGTCATTCTTGCGCTTAACGTCACCGAGCCAGACGGACGCAGCTATCAGAAAACGATGGAAACCCTCGTCTCCAAGCTGCAAATCCCTCGCCCCGGCGATCTAATCGGGCTTGGCCAAAACCCTGCTAATCCTTCCGAGCTGATTTACATGGGCTTGCTGACGCCTTAAAAAAAACCTTTTTATTGCCTTGGCATGCCGCTGTTCATTCTCTTCATGGCGGAAGGCTTCGGAATCATTATATTGTCGAGGCTGTTTCATTTCAGTATGGGGCAAACGTTCGGCTTCTATATCAAAGGCTATTTAAGCACCTTAATCGATTCGCCAGCCAGCGCCAGCAGCTCCGCTTTCGTTAACTTCTTATTCCCGAGATCTGTAAGCATATAAAAAGCATCCTGCTTCTCGTCGTACCACTGGGCATAATGATAGTTGTACTTCTCGCTAATAGTCCGCTTATTATATATGACTTCTATTCCCTCTACCTTGATCTTCTCGGCATTTTGACCGGAAGGCAGCGATATATATACATTTCCGCCATCCAAAGGGTTCTTGGTTAATTCCGATTTATAATGCCCCTTGGTATAGATCGCGCTTACCATGCCCGGCTTATTCCATGAGACAGCTCTCATGAACAGCTTCTGGCCGTTTGTTCCGGCAGCCGCCTGCGCCTTCAACTCCGACAGCACTTGCTTATAGGCTGCCGTCTGCTTGTCCGCATCGGTATTAGGCATATAAGGAGCTACTTTGCCGGAAACAAAGCTGTAGCCACTCAGCTTCTGGGGCAGCAGCTGTGCGCCGGTCCGATTTGCCTCCTTCTTAAAGGCGGCATATGTGCCCAACGGCTTTTCTTTGTAGGTGTACAGTGCCTCCTCTTCTTTCCCTAACACATAAAAAGCAACCAGCTCGCCCGGCTTGGCAAAGTTCTGGGCTTTGTGCAAATAGTTATTGTGCGCCTCATTGTCTGCAATATCTTCTGCGCTGCCTGTTTGAGGCGTTATTTCATCAATCGTCTTCACCTTAATTTCGCCAGCCGCATTGCGAATTTCAATATACTGGCTTGCCGCATAGGCACTGACCGACAGCAAGAGCAGCAGCATGAGCGCTCCGCTGAATGCCGTCGTACGCTTCATTACGGGGCGCATGAAGGACGTTTGTCCCTTCCTGCCTGACGCAGCTTCCCCTGTAATCCGCTTCATTACCGCTTCAGTAACATCGATAGCTGGAAGTCCTCCATTTGCTGCGGCTCTGCTCTTTATATCGTTGTATTCATGATCGAAGCGGATTCGCTCCATGCTTCTTCCCCCTTATTTTGCAGCTGCTGTTTAATCTTTTGCTTAATGCGGCTCATCCTCTTTTTCAGCGCATCCGGTTTTTTTCCCATAATGACACTAAGCTCGGCATACGATTTTTCCTCAAACACTCGCAAAATAAGCAAATTCCGCTCCTCCAGCGACAATGCTGCAAGAGCTGCCGCAAGCGCAGGCGTATACAGCCGATTGTCCAGCTCCTCTTCCGCGCTTGCAGCCGTCATCTCGCTCGGACGAAACAAACGCAGCCACTGCTTTTGCAAACGCCGCCTTCGCAGCAAATTCAGGCAGTGATGATAGGCAATGCGGTACAGCCACGCCGAAAAATGCACCTTGGGCGCATAGCCCCCTATTGCCTCATACGCTTTTACAAAAATATCTTGAACCGCATCCTCTGCGTCCTGCCGATTTGCCAGCATCCGCCAGCAATAATGATAAAGCGGCTGCTGAAAAGCTTGTACAATCGCAGCGTAATGCTCCGTCTCCCCTGCTTGAACAGCGCTGATTAGCCGTTCCAGCTCCGATGCTTCCAATTGATTAAAATGCGTCCCGAGCACCTCCTTCTTGGTCTGTATATTCTCTATAACACTTGACGCCAAAGAAAGGTGACCGCAAGCCGCATTAATATTTGCGTTTGTTTCCTTTTTTCACAAACTCCCAATCTACTTCAATATTTTTTCTCACTCGCTGAAGAAGCTGCAAGATGTTATCCGCCTCTTCCGATGAAAATCCAGCTAGTGCAACCGCATTGGAATGCTCCCCTTCGCGCTTGAGGAATGGATAAACGGCATCGCCTTTTTCTGTCGGAAACAGTTTTTTAATTTTTTTATTGCTATCGTCCTCTTTTTTCATGATAAAGCCCTGCTCCTCCAGCCTCTGGATAGCCCGGGCAGCAGTCGTGCGATCGACCTTAATCATTTCCGCCAGTTTTTCTTGGATGATGCCTGGATTTTCACAAATGCGCACCACATATAAATACTGCCCTTTTGTCAGATCAAATTGTTTAAATTCAATGTTGCTGATGGAATCCAAAGCCCGAGCAATCATGCCGATTTCACGAAGAATATCTTTCATTGGTCTCATGTCCCCCTACTTTTTTTATTTTGTTGCATTTACAACAAAATTCAATTCATTTATACTATTAAAAAGCTCTAATGCTAGCACTATACCTAAACAGAAAAGGACTGAGACATATGTATTCAAGCATTATACAAACTCAAGCTGATTTAAACATTGCCTTGCAAATCCGCCAGCAAGTATTTGTCGAAGAGCAAGGCACTCCCTTGCAGGATGAATTTGATGAATTCGACGATTTTGATGCGCTGAAGGATCGGGTACAGCATATTTTAGTTTATTATAACGAAAAACCGGCCGGAACTGGGCGTTTAAGAACGGTAGATGGATTTGCCAAGCTTGAGCGCATCTGTATTTTGCCCCCATTTCGGCAATTTGGGCTGGGAAAAGTGATCGTGCAAACTTTAGAGGAAATAGCCAAGGAGCTCGGATATAACCGATTTAAATTGCATGGACAGCAGCAGGCAGAAGGCTTTTATCATAAGCTGGGCTATGAAACCGTCTCAGACCTATTTATGGAGGACGGGATTCCGCATGTATTAATGGTAAAAAGATTAGCTGCGGAGGGCTCAGGAAAAGATGGGATAGCGTGAAATATTTCTTTTATACGATAGGCATTTTAATGATGTCTCTGGGCATCGCCCTCACGATTGAATCGGGCTTTGGAGCATCGCCGTTTGATGCGCTTCTGGTCGGCCTAGCCAACCAGATCGGGCTTACGGTGGGCAGCTGGGAAATAATTATTGCTCTTATCATGGTTGGCGGCAACTCGTTATTATCCAAAACAAGGCCCGAATTTAAAGGCTTGCTTACCGCTTTTATTGCCGGCCTTGGCATCGATCTGTGGCTTTATGTGCTGCAAGCCTTCACCCAGCCGGAGATGTGGCTAAGCAGGCTGTTGTTTCTGGGACTCGGTTTGCTCATCGTTGGAGCAGGCATTGCCTGTTATTTGCAGACGCAAGTCGCGCCGATTCCTATGGATCGCTTAATGCTTCTGATTCGGGATAAGAGCGGCATGGGCATTTTGCTTTCCCGAACGTTGATTCAGCTCTTTTTCTTATTGATGGCCTTTCTATTTCATGGGCCCATAGGAATTGGAACGTTATTAACCGTCTGCCTGGGCGGTGCAATCCTGCAGTTTTTTATGCCGTATGCGGCAAAGCTGATTCCAGCTCGCAAGAGCAGCAGTTCTTTCCAATAAGCTTTTTTTGACGAGCCTTTAAAACAAAAAGCCTAGAAGCGCATATGCTGCGCTTCCAGGCTTTGTTTATTTCTGTTCGTTTATGAATTCCCTCCCATGCTCGCTTAATCGACCCACCGTATGCTATGAATCTGTTCATCTGAGAAGCTGTAGCTATCTTTTATTTGACGGGAAAATAACGCACGCTGAAGGTTTGCTCCTTCAAAGCTTGTCCGGCCAAAGGTCGCCCCGATGAAGCTCGCGCCTTCCAGATCTGCATGATCGAAACGCACGCCCATCATTCCCGTCCTTCGATGATCTCTCGGCTCATGGCCGCGCACATAATCAAACACAGCTCCGCGCAAATCGGCATGGCGAAAATCTGCTTCCGGCAGCGACGAATATCGAAAATCCGACTCGGGTGCAAGGCAGCCATTCCATCTCGTACCCATCAGATCACAGCGCTGAAAGCGGCTCCCCTGCAGGTCGCTGCCACTAAAATCCGCATACCGCAAATCATTCGATTCCGCTCGCACCTGGGGCAGCTTTAAATTACGGTAGCACCCATAAGCAATGCTGCTTGCCTTGCTCTCTTCCAGCCGCCTGCGAATTTCCTTCACATCCTGCAAGCCTTGATAATCGACCAGCACATCCTCGCTAAGATCTGTATATTCGCCAATGCTGATACGCAAAGCGAGCTCTCGTTTAATGGACTTATATTCCTCCAGCATAATGGCTTCCGGCATCGCTGCCCGCAGCAATGCAACCGCAAATAAATGGTAACAGCCCACTGCTTTCAGCATCATCGCTTCAAATTCTGTAGACTTGGCACATTCCCCGTATCCTTCGTACGATTCGGTCATTTCCTGTATGAACGCCGGCAGCGAGTGATATAGCCAAGCGGCATCATATTCCTCAAACAGCGGCGCCGAGTTCTCATACCACCTTTCCGAATACGCTTCAATGAAATAACAGGAATGATCCATCATCGACCTGCGCAGCAAGCAAAAATGGATAAGCGAAATCGGGCCTTTTTGATCCGAATCCTGCATTTCCCTAATTCGTAAGCATATACGCTTAAAGGTTTCCAGAAATTGGTTGATCCATTGCTCCTGATGATGCTGAAGCTCTTCTTCAATCGCAGTCATTTTCTGATCCAGCGCCGGGAGAAATTGATGCTCATAAAAATATTGCACGATATTCTTGTTATTCATCTTCACACGCATCCTTCCAATAACAAGGAATTCCACCCTATAATTAACTTCGGATTTCGTG
Organism: Paenibacillus sp. BIHB 4019; assembly: GCF_002741035.1. Taxonomy (NCBI): domain Bacteria; kingdom Bacillati; phylum Bacillota; class Bacilli; order Caryophanales; family Paenibacillaceae; genus Paenibacillus; species Paenibacillus sp. BIHB 4019. The sequence continues at coordinate 1,116,857 of NZ_CP016808.1, forward strand.
CGGGAAAACTTTAGTTTTTAGGGCAAAATGCCCAGAAAACTTCAAATTTTCTTTTTTCAAGGATACCTCATATTAACAGTTACCCTAAAAATAGTATGATTAAATCACTAATTTTCGGGGTGTTTACTCCCTCCACATATTGCTAAAATACTAAATGAAAGCGCTTCACAAAATCGGTAAATGGAGGGATTTAGTTGAAGAACAAGCTTCGCAACAAATCGTTCATTTTGATGATGATAGCCGCTATGCTCGCCCTAGTACCTGCTTCCGCTTATGCCGCATCCGATTCCACACCTTATGCCAAACTAAATTTTAACAGCAATAAATATTATTTATTTAACAACTCTTGGGGCAGCTCGGGCATTTCCGGCTGGTGGCAGACCGTTTATCATAACAGCAATACGAACTTTGGATATGTGTGGAACTGGCCAACTACGACAGGCGGCGTAAAAGCTTTCCCTTCGATTGTAAGCGGCTGGCACTGGACAGAAGGCTATACACCGGGCAGCGGGCTGCCGACACGGCTCTCTGACAATAAAGCGATTAACAGCGGAGTAACCTATTCTATTGATCCTGCCACGAATGGCCAATATAACAATGCCTATGATATTTGGCTGCATAGCACAGGTACGGCAACATGGAGCAGCACGCCGACGGAGGAAATTATGATTTGGAACCGCTGGACAAGCGGGGTTGGCCCGATTGGCGGGCTCGTGGCATCCAACGTTTCCATAGGCGGACAAGGCTACGACGTTTATCGCGGGGAAATTACCGATAACGGGGTACATCTATGGTGGGTCTATTCCTTCCTCAAACGGACGCAGACGGATAACTTCACCATCAATGTGAAAAACTTTACCGATTATCTCGTTGGCAAAAGCTATTTCCCAACAACCCGCTACGTCAGCAGCATAGAATATGGCACCGAAATTACAAATGGCAGCGGTCAGCTTAATTATTCGAACTTCTACGCAAACGTTCAATAACCTTTATCATAGAACGAGCAAGCGGCTCTCTCGTCCCCCCTAATACGGCGCAGAGGGCCGTTTTGCTGTGCTTGGTCGGGCTTATGCAATTTAGGGTGTTTTAAAACCATGGTAGAATGTGTCCACGACCAAGGCTGCTGCGGATTTTCTAGCAATATCCCCGCTTACGACTTGCTGCCATGTCAGGAACAGGAGGGAATACAGGACATTCACAATCCAGTTCTTATCTACATCATGGCGAAAATAACCTTTTTGCTGCAGCAAGCCGATTGCATGCAGCACAGGCTCCCTCAGCTTTAGATCTGCTCCAATAATTTCCTCGTTATAATTAATCGTTGTATCATGGGCAATGAAATGAAGCTTATCCCCTAATGGGATGAGCGCTTCAATGAGCATCGGGATGTAGCTTTCACAGTTGTCCTCATCAAGTCGAATGTCCTTCATAGTTTCACTGACGACCTCGATTGCGCGCAGGCCCAAATAAATCATCAATTGCTCCCTGCTTTCCACATACCGATGCAGCGTAGCGATCCCGATCCCTGCCGAATCTGCAATTTCATTCATCGACGCATTGGGCTTCTCTATAAGCAGCTTGGTCGCTTCATCCAGAATAGAGTTAAGCCTCGATTGCTTGATCGATGACATTTCTGGTCTCATATTTGTCCACTCCTTGGAGAGAATTATGGTGTAATGGATTCATTGTTCAATCATATGATAGGGATATTACTATGAAATTATAACATAAGCACGAATGCGTCTGATCGTTCCACAATGGAATCTGCTCTCTACTAAGGGTTGGCTTTATCGCGGCTGAAATGTCTCCCCGGAGATATGGCATGCTGCAGCATTATCTCCAGAGATGACGTTTCGGCTTTAGCTTCCATCGGTCTTTACATCATACTGCCGTATGTTAGGACATGGCTGGCTTGGAATTGCCGGCCCATACATCCTTCACATACCGGCTTTCCTCCTCTAAATGTTCGAGCCAGCGGTCGCCTGCTTCTGGCGCTGCTCCATGCCTTTCCTCGTACGCAGCCTTTAATGTCTCCTCCACAGCCGGAGCCATTTGGCTGCCATCGCCACACACATATATTTTTCCACGCTGCTCTATAAGATCCATTAGTGATGAAGACACCTGCTTCATTAAATCCTGTACATAGGTTTTAGGTTCACTAGGCACCCGCGAGAAAGCGGTATAAAGCTTCACAACTCCCTCCTGTTCGAATTGGACCAGCTCATCTCGATACAGGAAATCCATTTCGTTCCTGCACCCATAGAACAGATGGGCTTCCCCGAGTGCCACCCCTTGCTGCTTCAAGACGGATCTCGCCTGTAAAAATCCTCTGAATGGAGCAACGCCCGTTCCGGGACCGATCATGATGATTGGCGCAGCTGCCTCTTCTGGCAGTCCAAACCCGGATTCTGGCGTCTGTACAAACATGAGCACACGGTCGCCTGGTACACGATCAGCCAAATAAGTAGAGGCGACTCCCGCATACTCTCCTTTGCCGCTCCATGCCGGTTCCTTGACGACGCCTACCGTAATGCTAACCTCTCTCGGATGGAGCAGAGGAGAGCTGGATATAGAGTAATACCTTGGCTTTAGCGGAGGCAGCAATTCCAGCAGTCTGGAAAAAGGAAGCTCGCACGCCTCATATTGTTCAAGCAGCTCCAGCATCGTTACTCTATTGCCTAAAATATACTGGGTGTAGCGCTCATCCTCCATCATGGCCTCCAGCTCACGACGATGGGGCGGACAAACGGTATGAACGGCCAATTCCTGCAGTTGAGCGCGTGTAACGGATGCCTGAAGCTCCACACAGGATTTGATCAGTTCGCGCACATTGACGGATCGTTCTAAAGGCAAATGGGTCAGCTGTGATCCGCCCTTGCTCAAGCAAATCATTTCGCTGCCGTCCATGCCAAACCGCTTCAGAATGCGGTCTACATTTATGTCCCGGTTAAGCGGAAGCACACCGATGTGGTCGCCCTCGCGATAGCTGATGCCTTCGGGAAGAAGAAGTTCGATGTGGCGCGTGCTGCGTCCGCTTTCAGAGGCTTGCAGTTCCCGGTTGTTCTGAACAGTCGCATAGGAGGCCTGATAGGTTTTTTCGTAAGGCACTTGAGACGGACCCTCAACAAAATGCAGCTGCAGCGTACTTGGATTGGCCATCTCCATGCGATTCACTTGTATGCCAAGCTCCTCTGTAACTGTGGGCCACATCGCATCCAACCACGCCTTGACCTGCTGTTCCATATCGCCCCCTGCATCGACTTCACCCCGAGATACAAGTCTTTTGGCACCTATGGCATCCAGCCTCTCATCAATAAAGCGCGGGATGCTCTGGTACGTTCCCGACCAAGTCCGGTCTCCGCAGCCTAATACCGCATATCGAACGGCTTGCCCCTCAGTTGCTCCTGCTTCTTTCAGCCAATCCACGAATGCCGATGCATTGTAAGGCGCCTTGCCGTTGTATGAAGCCGTAACGATAATCGCAATGGCTTCGCCCGGCAATTTCCTACTCCATTCATTGAGTGGCGCAACCTCACTATGAATTCCATAACCAGTGGCCGTGCTCGCGATCTGACGGGCAATACTTTCCGATGTGCCCAGGTTTGAGCCATATAATACAAGCAGCGATTCATTGCCGCTCGGTGTTCCGATTACAGCCGGCCTAGCCTGGTCCGCAGCAACAGATCGTGAATCTCCAGGATTGGTCTCAGGGGCGTCTGTTATTGCTGCGGCCCCCCTCGTGGATATCGGCTGGCGAGGTCTAACCCGAATCTGGAAATCACCAGGCTTCAGTGTCAGAGTCTGCTTCACATCCAATGTATAATTGTCGTAATCGATCAAGTCGAAATGCTTGAGCACCATGCCCAGTACTAATGTGGCTTCATAGAGGGCAAACTGCATGCCGATGCAGGCGCGCTCCCCATTCCCAAAAGGCTTGTAAGCATGATGAGGAACCTTGGTCGGATCTTCGAATCGCTCAGGCCGGAAAAGATCTGCATCCTCCCCCCAAGCAGCTGGATCCCGATGAAGCTGAGGCAGAAGCACGCTAAAGCTCTGTCCCTTTGCAATGGGATATTTCCCGCCAATGACCGTATCCTCCCTTGCATAAACGTCAAAACCTGGGGCGGTCGGCCACAATCGCAGCGATTCATTTAATATTAGGCGGATGTAATTAAGCTGAAGAACCTCCTCATATTGCGGGGTTTCACTTGTCAGCACTCGGCCCACTTCTTCCTGAGCCTTCAAAAGCACTTCCGGATTTTTCAGCAGAAAATATATTGCGAAGGATAACAGCCCGCTCGTCGTCTCATGGCCGGCAATTAGAAAAGTAATGATCTGATGACGAATGTTTTCGTTGTCCAGCATCTCTCCGGTTTCCGGGTCCTTGCCTTCCAGCATGCGTGCCAGTAAATCCGTCTGTCCCGGCTCGGAGTTTGCCTTTCGTTCAGCGATGATCTTATCCACGAGCGTAAACATCGTTTGAATATCCTCTTCAAACCGGCGTTTTGTTTTGATCATTAACATATTTTGAATTTTCATTCGGGAGCCTCTGAGCATCGCTTCGTTCAATGCGCGAACCATGCTTTGGACAAACGGGGCATGATCTTCCCGATAAAAGCTGTTAAATCGGTAATTGAACCCGCACAGTCCAATCGTATCCAGCGTCAACCGGGTCATATCATCGGCTACATCGACGGAGTCTTGCGGATTTAGCCGTGCCCACTTGAGGATTAACTGTTCGGCGATGTCGATCATCATGGAATGATAGCCCTTCATCGCCTGCTTGCTGAACGTAGGAAGCAGTATGTTGTGCGCTTTTTTCCAGTTCGGCTCATGCGTCCAGCTTGTAAACAATCCATCGCCGCCGAAAGCGCGAACGTTCTGCAGCTCGTTGTATACATATTTGTCAAATCGGGTCACATCGCATACCTCAGCGACGAGCTCATGGCCTGACACGATTAAACTGGATAGTCCTGGTGCAGTAAATTTAAAAATAGGTCCGTATTTTTCCGCCAATGCTCCAAGCGATAAGGTTGGCGAGTCTATGTCAATCAAAGGCAAATTGCCGAGCGGGCCATATGTTGGGGGGTGGGGAATAGAGATTTTTTCTTTCATCTTCTATCATTCCTCTCTTCATGTTTTGAGAATTTTTTTGATCATTGGATATGACAGCAATCCAGCGCGTGTAATCAATCGTAAGCAAGCAGGCCCCCCAAGTAGTGCAGTCTCAGCAATAATTGTAGGCTGAGGTTCACCAGCCTTGAAGCGTCTAATGAGGTTGGACCCGGTGAAACGATAGGCAAGGTGCAGCAGGCCGCCCCCAGTTTGCATACACACCCTAGCAATGATTGACCGGCATTAAAAGAATCAAGAGAAAATAATATTATCAAATGATAGTTTAATCTATCATTTGATAATATTATAATTCTTTTATTTTCAATTTTCAACTTTAACTGAATTGTAATTGCTTTTCTATTGAGGAAACCCATGCAGCGGGAAATATCCCGTAACCTCCCCCTCTCCACTTCCTATTAAGGCCACTTGACTACCTATACAAACCAAGGTGAAACGGCTCTTGCCGTCCTTTGGCAGCGCGGAGCATTTCATTCCGTGAAATATAGGAAAAAAATAGCGTTATGCTATACTTTCCTATATAAAAAAAGCTTTGCTCACTCATAAATACAAGTAAGCAAAACTTTCGGAGCAGCTCGCGGTTCGATATCTATAAATAGTTTTTCTTTAGTTCGACTTTCATTTCGCGCACATTTAGCTCAGCCCAGACGTATTTTGCAGCACGATACGGTAGCCGTCGGGATCGGCGATGGTGATGCCTTTTTGCTTCCAATAAGGATTTTCCGGTTCCACCTCGGGGTAGCCTAGCTCCAGCAGACGCTCTGCGATTATTAGCTGCTGTTCCCGTTCCTCAATGTAAAATACGAGCAGATTATCCTCAGACGGCGGGGCAAGCGGCGGCCCAGAGACATGCTGGGTAAACTCCAAATGATAGTCCGCCCCCGGCAGACCGAACATCATGCCGTCGTACCCGTCATGCCCCTCGAAGGAGCCAATTCGCACTAGGCCCAGCCCCTGTTCATAAAAAGCAGCCACCTTAGCCAATTGGTTCGTCGGCCTTGCTACTCTGAACTGTACGGCTGGCATCGCGCCAGCCCATTGTTTTTTACTCATGCTGCACAACCTCCTTTATTTTCTTCGCTTATAAAAAAATATGCGCTTCTAAACTTTCGCAGCAGTCGGTGCTGATCCTTGCGGACGAGCCGTCCCTGGCGCGAGCCGCTGAAATACATAATGCGTCAGCAGCAGCCCCGTCATGCCCATTCCAAAAATAATTAATGCCATGTAGCTCGAATGCAGCACGGCACCCAAGCTAATGCCGATGGCTCCAAAAGCTCCGGCGAACTGTCCCAGCAAACCGTTGACCGCAAGGTAGGAGCTTCGCGCATGATCCTTCACAATGCCGGCTAAATAGGCTTGTCTAATCGGCGTGAACATAAGCTCGCCAACCGTCGCTCCCAGCATCGATACGATAAGCAGCCATACAGAGTTGCTGAAGCCGACGATCGTAAAGCCAAGCGTGTACAAAATAACGCCAATATACATAATTCGTGCTGGGCGGAAGCGGCGGACAAAGCTGGCTGCCCAAATCGCGAGACAGACGATAATAAGCGTATTCTCTACTTGCAGCAGACTGACAAGCCTTATCCCTGTCAGCTCGAAAGTGAAATTGTCCAGCATGGGCAGCTGCTGGGGCTCGAACTCTTTTTGCAGGCGGACGCTAATGTAATTGTACAAGTGGATTTCCAGCGAGCGAATAAGCATCCCGCCCACACTGTAGATAATAAACAGCTTGTCCTGCGCTACCAGCTTGTAATTCAGCACCATATTGCGAATCGGGCCATTGGCGCTATATTGCAGCCTGCTTTCTGCATCTGGAAAATGGGTTTCCCGAATTAAAAATAACGTCAGCATAAGTGTAGCCAGACTCGCCAGTCCCATAATCATAAACAGCTCGGTCCGGTGCGTCGCGAACAGAAAGCCGCCGATCGGTGCGCCAATCGAAATCGACAAATTGATCGCCCAGAAATTAATGCTATAAATAAAAGCGCGATTTTCTTTAGTACTGACGTCAATCAGCATAGCCTCGGCCGCTGGATTAAACATGCCATTGCAGAGACTAAGCAGCAGCATCGTGGAAAAGGTCAGCCACGTGGAATCAAGAAAGGGCGAGTTGGCAAGCGTCATGACGAGGACGGAAATAAAGCGGATTATTTGCGCGTAAGCCATCACTTTTTTTCGTCCATATCGATCTGCCATATAGCCGCCGTACAGGCTCGCTGTAATTTGCACGAGCAAATTAATGAGCAGCAGCAAGCCAGCCATTCCTGCCCCCAGCCGCTGGGTAAAATAAATCGCCATAAACGGCAAAATCATCGCCTCTACGCAGCGGGTCAAGAAGGTCGTCAAAATCCGAATTTTAATATTGCGGTCAAGCTGCATAAACATGTTCGTTTCCCCTCTTTCTGTGTAGACTTAATTTTAGCTGGGAAAACGAGAATAAAAAGAGTAAGATTGAAATTAAAATTTCACCTTTTATGGGGCGCGCTTGCGCCAGCCAGAGCAAAGGACGGATTGTATAGAATATGAAACATAAAGAGCATTATATTAGCCTGCTTCTGTCGCTGCCCGGCAAGCAGCACAAAGGCGCAACGATACCGATTACAATTGGCGAGCTGACTGAGGTGCTGGACTGTACGCCTCGCAACGTCAAGCTGGTGCTGCGCAGGCTGGTGGAGGAAGGCTTTGCGGCGTGGAGCGCGGGGGTGGGACGCGGCCATATTTCGCAATTGACAGTTATCCGCGAGCTGGAGGACGTACTGACGGAGCATTTCAACGAGCTGCTTGCGAAGGGAAAAATGAAGGAGGCCATCGCTTTCATCTCCAGCCACGAGCTGCCTCCTGCCTTGCGTGACAAGCTGCGCGCCATGCTGGAAAATCGCATGGGCTTCCAGCTGGAGCAGGCAGGTGCGGCCCATCTTGACGTGCTTCGGGTTACCGTGACGAGGAAGCTGGGCATCTTTGATCCAGCCTTTGCTTTTACCGTTACCGAGGTGTTTCTGCTCGAGCAGATCTACAGCCGCCTGATCGACTTTGATTCGGTGTCGCAGCGCTTCCTGCCTTCGCTTGCCCATGCTTGGGAAAACAACGAAGATTACACGGCATGGACCTTTTATTTGCGCAAAGGGGTCCGCTTCCACCACGGGCTGCTCCTGACGGCCGAGGATGTACGATTCACGCTGGAGCGTTTACGGGAGGTCCATTCTCCCTCCTGCTGGCAATACGAGGACATTGCAGACATTGTGCTGATCAGCGATTATTGCCTTACCTTCAGGCTGCGGCAGCCTAATCCGTTTCTGCTGCATTTTCTCAGCTGTGCGGCCATGTCGATTTTGCCGCATAATGAACCATTTTCTGAGAGAAAGATGCTTGGGACAGGCGCTTTCAAAATGGTGGAAAATGCAGCCCAGGTGCTGCGGCTTGAAGCGTTCGACCACTATTTTCGCGAGCGGGCTTGGCTTGACCTCGTGGAGGTATGGCATATTCCTTCGGATGCGCCGCGGGAGCGGCAATTTTCCTTGCCGCATTTGGACGCCGCAACCGGCGATCATGCTGCGGAAAATAATCGAGCAATGGATTCCTTGCTTGATGGCTGCCGCTATTTAGTTTTCAACTTCAGCATGCCGGGCATCCAGCATCAGTCCTCCTTCCGCCAAGCGCTGCGGCTGCTGCTTGACCGCGAGCTGTTGATTGCGGAGCTTGGAGGCAATCGCGCCGTACCTGCCAACAGCTTTCTGGTCGCCAGCAGCAAGCTCGCTTCCTATGAATCCGGCTCGCTGGCTGATGCGGAAGCACTGCTCCGGGAAAGCGGCTATGCCGGTGAACCGATTGAGCTGTATTACCATGGGAGGCCTGTTGAGCAGCAGGACATGCTTTGGCTGCAGCAGCGAGCAGCTGCTATAGGCCTTCATCTCAATCTCCATTCCTATGTCATTGCCGAGGTCTCGCCTCAAAGGCTCGCGCAAGCAGCCCATTTGATGCTGGCAACTGAGGTGCTCGAAAATGATACCGAACTAGGTCTGCTGCGGCTTTTCTATAATGAAGACAGCAATTTGCACCATTTTTTGACTAGGGAACAGCGGGAACGGCTGCGGGGCATACTTGCCCGCTATGTCAGCCTCCCAACCGCTGCCGAGCGCGCCCAAATTGTTGAGGAAGCCGAGCAATGGCTGCGGCAGGATAATTGGCTGCTTTATCTGTACCATTCCCGGTTCCAGACGCAGCTGCCGCTAGCCCTTCAAGGGCTGGCTATCGATTCCTTCGGCTGGCTGGATTTTTCCAAGCTGTGGATTAAAAAATAATAAGGGGATCAGGCGGGATTGCAGCTAGCTCCCTCCACTATATCCGACAATTTCAATAGGTTAAGTAAATAATGATTGACAAGGAAACTTCTGGCACCTATTATGTAACTAATCAACTGGATGACCAGAGATTCAATGGAGCGAAGAATGACCGCTGCCTTGGATCTCTGTTTTTTTTGCCAAATAAGCAGGAGGTGGAATAGCGTCGTTAGACGGCCGATCTTTATTGTTCTACTCACAAAGCAGGAATCGACTGGATGACCGGAGATTCAATAAGAAGCGTGCAATGACGCTTCTTGTTGAATCTTTTTTTCTACGTCGGGGTTGTTGCAAGTTGCAAGCATTTCAAAAAAATAAGCGCCAGGACAAACCTAGGATCAAGGCTTCCCCTGTGCTCCTGGCAACCGAAAAGGATGGTACTCTTTTATGAAAAAATTAACCGTTTCACTCGTTTCCGCAGCCGTTGTACTTTCGGCAGTCACTTTCGCCGCCGTATCCGCGAGCAGCCCGCAGAAAGCAGCAGTTGTACCGCAAGAGAAGGTCGTCGCTGCACCTGATTCCAGTAACCAAGCACCAGCCAGCACCACCGCCTCCACCGCAAGCCAGCAGCCAGCAGCCTCTACTGCCCCGGCCGCTCAGAATGCACAAAACGTGTCCCTTGCTGCAGCACCTACCGAGAACAAGCAGGCAGAGGCTGAAACGGCTGTTGAAAAAGCAAATGCTGGAACTGGAACTACCATTTCAGAATCATCATCATCATCATCACCAGCGCCATCGGCAGCAGCTGAGGTCGCTTCAGGCAAAACAGCGACTAACCAACCAGCGGCCGTCGCTTCATCCACAACTGTACAACCGAGCACGAAAACAGCGGCAGCAGCTCCGGCAGCAACCTCTGCTCCAACGGCACAAGCGGCAGCTGTTCAGCCGACCAGCGCTCCAAAGACGGAAGCAGCAAAACCTCAAGCAGCGAACAAGCCGAAGACAGAAACGGCAGCACCTGAAGCTGCCCAAGCACCGGTTGCAGAGCCAGCTCCTGCAAAAACCATAACCTTCGCTACGACAGAAGTCGTTCAAGCAGCGAAAACAACAAGCAGCTCTTCAACAGTCGCATCACAATCAACTTCTTCTTCATCTTCATCAGGCTCATCATCCGGCAATGCACAGGCTCCAGCTGCTTCTGCGCCTGTTTCATCCTCAGAGTCGGCACCTTCCTCCTCCTCGGACGATGAAGAGATTTGCCCATAGGCACGTAAGCAGCAGATAAGGACATGCAGCCATTGTCATGATGTTCTGAAAACACTGAAATCCAATAAGCAGAGGTGCAAATAATGAAACGAAAATCTGAATTAAAGCAATGGATGGCAATGCTGCTCACCGCAGCATTGCTCGTTATCCCCCTCCCTGTCGAGAAAGCGAATGCTGCGGCAGCTTATTCCGCAAGCGCTGCGAATACTTATAATTATTTTAATGATGTTTATCCCCATTTGAATGATGACCAGCATGTTTATCAAACGGCTACATACGAAGATATCGTTCATCTGTTCGAGAGTGAAGGAAACTACGCCGTTCTAATCGGCGGCGCATGGAGTGAGCAGACCCAAGCCAATATCGGCTTCATCAATGAAGTGGCCAAAGAATACGGCGTATCCGCCATTTATAACTTTGACACGAAGCTGGATGGCAACACGCTGCAAATTGCAGATTCCAGCAATCCCTACGCTTTCAAATACGTTGATCTGGTTAACAAATATTTAACCAATCTAAATCTTTATGATAAAAATGACCCTGATCATAACGTCAGCTATATTAAAGATGGCAATCCGGTGGTCGCCAACAAGCTGGAGGCCCCCTTCCTATTTATTTACAACAAGGATCACAAGGACGGAGGCGGCAATAGCGCTCCCATCGTTGCCTATTCGGATGAAGCTCATGTCTGGAATGATTTTCTGACGAATGGCGCAGTTGATCCCGCCAAGACGGAAGCTTATAAAGCATCGCTGCGGCCTGTATTCAGCTCCGCTGCCAGATTCGATACGATTGACGAGTCCGCCTATATTAAAGCGGCCTTCAACAAAAATTACGGCAATGAAAATCCGGGAAAGCCGCTTATTTTTGATGATTTGGACGGCGATCTCGTTCTAGAGCATGTGACCTATCACGAATTGAACAAGCTGCTCGGCAGTGAAGGCAGCTACATCTTTCTGTTTGGCGGCTCATGGTGCCCGAATACACAGGCGGCCATCAAATATATCAACCAATATGCGAAGTCCTACAATATTAGCAAGGTTTATTTTTGGGATACGAAGCTCGATTCAGGGGTGACGGTTGCCAGCCCGACTAACAATCCGGCTGTAAATCCGCATAATACGGAAACGCTGCAAGTCAGAACCAATAACCACCCTTATGCCAAGCTGTATGTCGATGTCGTAAGTAAATATTTGACCAACATCAAGACGCAAAACAACACCGCGGCAAATCCTACAACTATCAGCTATACCGATGGAAACGGCACGGTAGTGGTCGGAGACAGACTGCAAGTACCATACCTTTTCACTTATAACAAAAATAACAAAGATGCGGACGGTGCGAGCGCGCCTATCCTTGGACATGTTGAGCTGATGTATTCATGGACGAACATTCAGCCCGATTATGCCAGCAGCGGTTATGCGATTGGTGCAAGATACACCAACTATACCCATGCGTTGGATTCGCTATTTTCCAGAGTAGAGGCCGTTCCAACAGGACTTGAAGCAGTAGCGCCCACCTCTGCAAGCAACAATGACGGGAAAATTACGGGTATCCACAATAAAACGCTGGAATACAAGCTGGACGGAGCTGCGGCTTATACACCGGCATCTGGCGAGGCGATTGCCAATCTCGCTCCCGGCACATATAACGTACGTTATGCCGCCAAAGCAGGCTATCAGGGACCAACGACGGCCGCGGGAGCAACCGCGATTAACTACAACGCTGGCGAATCGGTAAATGTGATTGTTCCCGCCTTCTCGCAAGAGCAAGCGGCTCCTACAGGTCTGCTCGGAGTAGCACCTACTACTCCAGCCAATGACGATGGGAAAATCACCGGCACTGTCCCAGGTCAGGAATATAAGCTGGCTGGTGTGACGGACTATGTTTATGCGCCAGATAACGAAATCACAGGTTTGGTACCAGGCATTTATCAGGTCAGATTTGCAGCTGTTGATGGGGGTTTAGCCAGCGCAGCGGCTTCTGTCGAGGTTCCGGCATATGGCGAGCAAGCCGCCCCAACGGGGCTGGTGGGCATAGCACCTACTTCGGCAGCTAACAATGATGGCCGTATTACAGGCACAACTCCCGCTTTACAATATAGGCTAGCTGGCGTGACCGATTATGTTTATGCGCCGGATGTAGAAATTTCAGGGCTTATTCCGGGCATTTATCAAGTTAGATATGCTGAGAAAGAGGGCTTCAATGCCAGTGCGGCGACAGACATCGTCGTACCTGCATATACACCTGCTCCAAGCAGCGGCGGTGGAGGAAGCAGCGGTGGCGGCGGAACAGGCTCGTCTGGCAGCACCACTCCTAATCCTGCTGCAGGTGGCAGTACAGAGCCGGATACAGCAGAATCATCTACTGTAGTAGCATCGGCATCAGCCGTGGCAGTTAACGACCATGCAGCAGGGGTAACAACAGCAACGCTATCAGCAGTTGCCCTCGCAAGCCTTGTCGATGCTTCCAAGAAGGCCGAGGCTGGAGGAAAAACAGCTATTGTGGAAATTAAAGTGGCAGCAACGGCCGATACTAAAACAGCTGAACTCAGCCTGCCAAGAAGCGTCTTAACTCAACTTTCTTCCGACACCAACGCTGTGGTGAGAATCGTCTATGCCAATGTCGGAACGATTATTTTTGATGCAGCGGCGCTGAAAAGCATAACGTCAGCCTCGGATACGGGAGATATTAGTATTCGCATAGCGAAGGTTTCGCTGACCGAGGAAGGCAAAGCTGTTCTTGGAGATCGTCCAGTCTATGACTTGTCCGTTAAGGCAGGAGACAGCCCGATTTCACAATTTGGCGGGGGGAAGGCTACGATCAGCACTCCCTACTCGCTGTTAACTGGCGAAGATCCGCTTGCAGTCATCGTTTATCATATTAATGGGTCTGGACAATTGGAAAATGTTCGCGGGAAATATAATGCAGCAGCGGGCACGGTGGACTTTGTTACCACCCACTTCTCCCAATATATTATCGGATATAACAAGGTAACCTTTGCTGATGTGCCTGCAACAGCTTGGTATAACGATGCGGTTGGCTTTCTGGCTGCCAGAAGCATCACCACTGGCACAGACGGAGCTCTCTTCAGCCCGAATGCGGCAGTGACTCGCGGCCAATTCATCGTTTTATTGCTAAATGCTTTTGGCATTGCGCCAGATGGCCCGGCTGCGGACAACTTCGCGGATGCAGGCAGCACTTATTATACGGGCTACCTGGCTGCAGCAAAACGCCTTGGCATTACCACTGGCGTAGGCGAAAACCAGTTTAAGCCGGATCACCAAATTACGCGGCAGGAGCTGTTTACGCTGCTGTACCGCTCGCTTGAAAAGCTTGGCGAGCTGCCTGAAGGCAGCGCAAACACATCCTTAACCCGCTTCAGTGATGCGAACCAGATTGCCGACTATGCACAAGAGGCTATTCAAAAGCTGGCCGATCACCAAATCATTACAGGCTCAGGCGGCAAAATCAACCCTGAAACGGTCTCCTCGCGCGCTCAGGTGGCACAGGTGCTGTACAATCTCCTCTCTAAAAACTAATCGCTGAATCCAAATTCAGCCTATCAAATAAGGGCAGCCCCGCTAGCAGTTAAAAACTACTGGCAGGGCTGCCCTTATTTCAATTAATCCAGCACGACCGGCTTATCCGGCTGCTTCAAAAATTCGAACATCATCTTGATCTGCCGCTCCGTGTTCCGCTGCACCGATAACGGAGGCAGCCCATCCTCTGCGAAAAAACCAACGTCAGTCGTCTCTGGCCCAACTGCCGCTTCTCCGCCAATAATTTCACATTCAATAAACAGGTCGTAAATATGATAAATATCTGGTGGATGCTCGTGCTTCTTTTTGTCCAGCACCGCGAGCAGCCGCTTCGGCTTAACCTTAAAGCCGGATTCTTCCCAAATTTCCTTCACTGCAACCTCGGAAGGAGAAATGCCAACATCCGCCCAGCCTCCCGGCAGCGCCCACGCCTGATCCTGCTGCTCTTTTACCATCAAGATTTTGCCGTCTTGGAACACAACCCCGCGAATGCCGACCTTCGGCGTCGCATATCCCTTATCGCTGGCAAAAGTATGCTTCAGCTGTTCCCGGCCTATGCCTGTTGCATACGCCAGCATGTCAACCGAAATAGCGCGAAGCTCTTCATAACGCTCAATATCGAAAGCATTTTCCGAATAGGCAAGCCCGTTCTGCGCGAGAGCTTGAATCCGTTTTACCCAGTCCAGCCACTGTTCATCTGACGAATGGTTCATTTCACATTCCTCCATATTTCTAAATCTGGCTTTAATCGCTTTGTCTAGCTTGCAATAAACCCTTGAATGCTTTCACAATAATATCATGAAACGCAGTGTTTGCCTTAATCATTCCCTCCAGCTTGGCACGCGATTAACTCTAGTAAAGTGTATAGATTGAGATAGGGACTCTGTTCCTAGTATACTAAAGGAAGTAAGTAACTTTTTGATAGAACAGGATGTGTTGACGTTGGAATGGGCTTCCCTCTTATCATTTCTAGGCGTTGCGGTGCTGCTTACCTTAATGCCGGGACCAGACAATTTGTACGTGCTCACCCAAAGCATCGCCCGTGGCAAAAAAGCAGGAATCATCACAACACTAGGGCTATGCACCGGCCTCTTCGCCCATATTTCCGCAGCCGCTCTCGGCATCTCCGCGATTGTCTACCAATCGGCAGTTGCCTTTGCCGTCGTAAAATATGCCGGTGCCGCCTATTTACTTTATTTGGCCTATAAAGCTTTTCGGCAAAAGCAATCTGCTCTTAAGCTCGGCACCGCCGATGAGCTGGCCTATGCCTCCTTATACAAAAAAGGCATCTTCATGAGCATGCTGAATCCTAAGGTTTCCTTGTTTTTTCTAGCGCTGCTGCCGCAATTCGTCAATGAGTCAAACGGCTATGCTTCTTTGCAAATGATCGCACTGGGACTCATATTTGTGCTGCAAGCCATCGTTATTTTCACGCTGATCAGCATGTTTGCCGATGTGCTGCGCCGGTTTATTTTCAAACGTCCACGCCTGTCTAGCAAACTGAATATCGTCGAAGGCTCCGTGTTCGGCCTCATTGGCCTTAGCATCGCCTTCAGCAGAAAATAGCCTAAATACGTAAAAGCACAGAAAGAGACATAAAAGGGAGAGCTAACATGTTTATTGTTATGGGTATTGTCATGCTTGCCGTTTTCGGCTCGCTCGTTTTTTATCAAAGCTGGAGCATTTGGCGGTGGCTTAAGCCGCTGCATACGAGGGCCCGCAAGCTCATTTATACGGTCGTGGCCGCTGCGCTGCCCTGCACTTTTATCATCGCGATGATTACGCAAAATGCTATTTTAATTGCCATTGGCATGTACTGGCTCGCTATTTTCTGCCTATTGCTGCTCATTATTCCTTCCGTACAGCTCATCGCAAGACTGCTGCGCTTTACGTCATTGCCACGCGAGTCGGTGTTCAAATGGTCCGGCATTGCCGTTCCTATTCTGCTCCTAGCGCTGCTCGGCTACGGTTCATTTCTAGCATACAGTCCTGTTGTCCGCACTTATGCTATTACGATTCCCAAAGGCGCACAGGGCAGCGATCCAGCTAAAAATACATTGAAAATCGTCATGGCCTCCGATATGCATTTTGGCATTTTGTCCGGCAAAGATCATGCCGTCCGTCTTGTCGAGCGCATTAATGCTTTGAAGCCGGATATCGTGCTGTTTCCTGGCGATATTTTGGATGATCAAATTCAGCCGTATTTGGACAATGGGATTGATAAGATTATGGCAGCGATTGAGGCGCCCTACGGTGTGTACGCATCGCTCGGCAACCATGATAAATATAACGGGCATATCGAGGACATTATTAACGCCGTTGAAGCGGGCGGCATGAAGGTGCTGTATGACGAATCAGTTACCATTGGTGACCGCTTCACGCTGCTTGGACGCAAAGATCATTCCGATACGGAGCGTGCGCCGCTGAGCGAGCTCGTTCAAGGTTTGGATGCAGCCAAGCCGCTCATTTTGCTGGAGCATCAGCCGTATGATTTCGATATGGCCGATGAGCTGGGCGTTGATCTGATGTTATCGGGCCATACGCATCACGGCCAAATATTTCCGGCGAATTTCATTACGCAGCTCGTGTTCGAGAATGACTGGGGCTATTTGAAAAAGGAACAGCTGCAATCGATCGTTTCCTCCGGCTTCGGATTTTGGGGACCGCCGATTCGCCTCGGCTCCCGCTCTGAGATCGTGGAAATCAACGTGACGTTTAGCAGCCCGGATGCAGAATAGAGCTTTAAATACACCCTATCTATGCAAAAAAAGAGAGCCATCCCCTATGAATCGGGATGGCTCTTCTTCGTATGGCTTGACGACCCTCTTATTGCGTCAAACGCTATCTTTATTGACTACTCCAGCTTTTGCAGAAGCTTGTTAATAACCTGGGCCGTTTCAGCCCGCGTAGCAATAGCAGCTGGATCAAAACGATTTTGATTTTTGCCATTCATAATTTCCAGCTCGGTTACTAAAGCTACTGCTTGCTTGGCCCATTCCGATATGTCGCCTGCATCTGCAAAGTCCAGAGCTATTTGGTTGGCGGACTGCTCGTCAGCATTCAGCATCACCCAGGCTCGGGCCATAATGCTAGCCATTTGTTCTCTGGTCAGCGCTTCATTCGGAGCAAACGTCCGTGCATCCTTCCCTTGAATGAGTCCCGCAGCTACCGCTGCCCCTACCTCATCATAATACCAGTTGTCAGATGATACATCGTCGAACTTTTGCGCTGCGCCAGTTGTGCCAGCGACAGCGGTATCCAGTTTGAGCGCCCGGACAAGCATCGCTGTAAACTCAGCGCGGGTCGTCGTTTTTTGCGGGGCAAACCGTTCATTCGAAAGCCCGAGGACGATATGCTTAGCCGTTAATGAACGGACCGCATCATACGCCCAATGCGAAGCAGGCACATCGCTAAAAGCTGCTTCATAAGACATGACCGCATATTTGCTGAAATGAGGTACGGAGGTGCTGATTAGCTTGGCAGCCTTGTCGATTTTGCCGCCGACATACTCCCACTTCTGATCGTTTTCGCTGTACCAGTAAATGCCCAGCAGATTTTCTTCATCCGCGCTCGCGTTATAGCTCAATTGAATGCCGACTGGCGAGGAGAAATTGGCCAATTGCTTCTCCGTACCATTTGCTGTGCGGATCAGCAAAGTAAACGCGTAAGCTTCCCCGGATGATTTTAAGCTGCCGGATTGAACGTTCTGCTCCAGCCTATCCAAAGACAAAATAATTTGCGCTGTTGCAGCTTCATTTGCTCCAATAAGCTTTGCCAAATCCGCAAGCACGCTTGCTGGAATTTCAAGCACTACTCCGCTGCTTTCTACACGAAGTGTTGAAGTTCCCAGCATTGTGCCGGCATTGGCAGGAAGTACAAGCTTACTCTTGCCAGCGGCAAGCTGAAGCTTAACGATCCCGCCATTGCTGCTTGCCAGCTCATTGCCCGTTACTACTTGATTCGTTGCTGGCAGTGGCGTTGCCGATGGCGACGGTGTTGGCGTCGATGATATAGTCGGACTCGACGTTGCTGGTGCTGGTGTCGCAGTCGGTGACGATGTTGGCGTCACCGGCGAATCCGTAGGCACTGGTGTCGGCGTTGGCGTCACTGGCGTATCGGTTGGCACTGGTGTCGGTGTTGGCGTCACTGGTGTATCCGTAGGCACTGGTGTCGGCGTTGGCGTCGGTTCCACCGATGCCGCCGTCACCGTCACAACGGCTTCCGCACGGAGCGAGGTTCCATCAACCGTCCCTGCAACAGCAAAGCTGCCTTCTGCCGCATATTGCTCGGCGCTTATTGCATCCCAGACGACAAAAGCGGTTCCTCTCGCATCGTTCTCATACGTCACTTGAACGCTTGCCGGGAGGCTTGGCGCAGTGCCAACGGTCGTTGCTGCTGCTGCTTGATCTACGCTTTTAATATCTTTGCCTTCATACAAACCCTTCACTTGCGAGGCCGTCATCGGCCCATTGTAAATCCGGAAATCATCAAGGCCCGCATGCAGCTGCGCCCCGTTGCCATAACCGGAAACACCGATTTTTTTGACATCCGCAGTAGCGGTTATCTTCCTCGGTGTGCCGTCTGTGCCAAGCGTCTGCGCAACCCCATTTTTATAAATCGCCCGTTCGCCGGTCGCGGAATCAAATGTAATGACGACATTCGTCCATTCATTCAGCGGCAGAAAATCATTCGGCGATTGCTTTACATAAAAACCGTTGGCGCCATCGACATAAAAGATGCTCGAGTTGCCATTGTATGTCAAGAAAAAGCCATTGCCTGCATAATTGCTCTCCGGCTTGAACCAGAGCAGCACATTTTCACGGTCATTCATATTTTCCGTCCGTTTAATCCAATAGGACAGTGTCAAGCTGCCAGGCTGCAAAGCCGCACTATTGCCCGCGTTTATATAATTGCCGGAAACGCCATTAAACTGCAATGCTCCTCCGGTATGCCCGTCATTTACCCGGCCCACTTCTCCGTTAATCGTGCCATTTAGCGCCGAAGCGGATGCATCCTGAACGATCGTTCCTTCCGTCTCATCGAAATTGTAGCGAACAATGAGCGAAGGATAACCTTGTATTTCTCGGGCCATCACCGTTACATTTGCCGTCGCTTCCAGGCTTGTGCCAATAACGAGGCCTTTTACCGTAAAGCTGCTGCCCGCTTCCGCGTACTGCTCCGGCTGAATGCCGTTCCATCTCACCGATGCATCAATGGAGCTGCCATCCTTCAAATAAACCTTAACCGATGCTGGCAGCTTCGGAGCTACGTCGACTGGAGTGGACACCTGCACCTCTTCAATGCGTTCGATTTCATCAACTGGCGGAGCAACCATTGCCGCAATTTCCGCCGCCGTTAAAGCACGGCTGAACAGCTGAAAATCATCGACGCTGGCATTTAAATAAGGATCGCTATATTGCGATTTGCCAATGTAGTTATTTTTCGTTTTGCCGAGGCTTCTCGGCGTTAATGTCATATGGTCATTGCGTCCAACCTCTGCGCCGTCCACGTACAAAATGCCTAGCGAACCATCCAGCGTTACCGCTACGTGCCTCCATTCGCCCGTAGTCAGCGCAGGTCCGGTAATCGATTGCTCGGCCCCTGGCTGGTTTCCGCCTGTCGTTATGCTGAATTGCATCGAGGAGCCTACCTTCGGCGCCAAAAACATATAGGATTGCGTTCCTGTGCCAAAATCAAACAATCGGGAATAATCATTCAATTGATCGGCCTTCACCCAAGCCGCAACCGTAATTTTCTCCGTAAGTCCCAGCACATTGTCCGGCAGCAGTACATAACCGTCCGTACCGCCTACTTTGACGGCGTTGCCTGAGCGTCCGCTAGCCCATGCAGACGTGCCTTTAAGGGAAGCATCCTTTCCGCTGCCAGAAGAATCTGCGGCAAGCGTACCCGACGTCTCATTAAAGTTATAGCTCGCAATAACGTCCGGAAGGGCCGCTGGCGGATTAACGGTAATGCTCACCGTATCGCTGGCATTCAGCTCCGAATCATCTGCACTGAGCTTTAGTACATAATTTCCCGGCTCATTAAACTGGGCTGTCGTAACAGGCGAGGTCGCAAATCCGAAGTCCACCACACCGCCCGCAGGGCCGGATTCCATGCTCCATTGCACCGTCAGCTTGCCGGCAGGAAGGCCGTCATCCTCCACACTGCCTTTGAGCACCAGATCATCATATAAATGAATCTCCTGATCATCGCCCGCATAAACCGTTGGCGCTGTATTTGGGTCTGGCGTCGTTTCACTCAGCTCAACTGTATAATTTGCTGCTGCTGGCGCATCTACCGCAAGAATCGCCTTTGCGCCAAACGCATTCAGCTTGCCTGCTGGCTGCCCATCCACCGTTACGGCATAAGCTCCCGGCTTCAAGCCTTCAAGCGTCAAATTAACTTGATGCGCCGCGCCTGGCGTCAAATTTTTAATATCCAGCGCAGCTGCATCCTTGGTTTTGGACAGCTCTGCATGTGTAAACTGGTCCCGCTCAAGCGTCAAATACAGCTTTTCGGTAATCAGATTTATTTTCTTATAAAGCCCATCTATCGGTTCAATGGAATAAGAACCGCTATCCTCCGTCACATTCGCACCGTACCCTGTCAGTCCAAAAATCGGATCAACCGCAACGTCCGCGCTTAAAATTTGCAGGGCGCCGAACAAGCCAAGATCGGATTCTCCCGTCATGCCTCTCCAGCCGTTAAGCAGTGGGAGCGATGCGCCGCCGCCATGTCCAAGCGTCCCAAGATTGCCCTTCTCCGCTTGATACGTCCATGCCGAAGCGCCATAGTTGGCCGGATCGTCGCTGATCTGTCCCGTGTTGATAGCGCCAACATTGGCGATTTTCGCCGCATAAGAAAGCCGCTGCTCTACTTCCCGGTTGCCGCTTGATTGATAGCGGATCCAGTCATCCATCGCATAACCGGCGAGCGATACGGTGTACTGAAAATTCCACCAGTTTTCGCCTGTAATCGTAACCGGGTCCGTGTAGTAATACCACACCGGCATATGGCCGCGCGAGGCCCGTGTTTTGGCATTGATTTTGCCCATCATTTCTTGAGCTTTGAGCTGCTCGGCCCCATTCTCGCTTTGCATTTTGGCAAGAGTGTAGACCGCTTCCTCGCCCGTATTGTCGTAGCTGTATTCCGAGCCGTACGGATACTTCGTATTTTTAAAATTGTTATATTTCGTTGCCATTTTCCCAATAATATCGCTTGCTTCGACGACATAACCTTCATCCTGCAGCGCTTGAATAATCGCCGGCGTCGTCAGCTCGCCCATCAATCCCGTATTCCAGTTGTAGGCAACCGGCCCTTCGTAGAGCGCCTTCATAATATTGTAGGCCCGCAGCAAATACGTATTTGCATCATGCTCATAGTCGATGAGACCCGGGTATTCTTTAACGATTTTATACATGCTGAAGAAGGTGTTGTAAATGTGCGGATACGCATAACCCCGATAGGTCGGCGTCGTATTCGGCTCCGGCATTAAAAAGTCATGGATTAAATAATCGTCATGATGCCCGTTCATCAAATTTGTCCAAATTGCAGTCTCCAAATATTCGTCGACTGCCTTGACCTCTCTCGCCACCGGATCGAGGGCATTTTTCTCCGCTAGAAACTGACCATGCGTCAGCCCCCAATCGTCGCCCCAGCCCCAATAGCCGTTGAAATTGCCCATTTTCTTCTTCGTGTTCATCATCCAGTCGTCAAACACTTTATCATGAATTTCGCCCGGCGCCTGCCACTGCATGGAATCCACCATAAATTCGGAATGCGCCGCCAAAGCTTCATCGATAGGCGAAATCGCATAAAATTGCAAAACGGTGCTGAGGCCATCCCCATAGCTGACCGTAATATCGTTCGGCCCCAGCTTCGCCATTTGCAGCTCATAAATATGATGGCCGCCAGCCTTGCTCTCTACCAGCGGAATGTCGCTGCCCGCATCATCTTTAACGGAGTTAATCGTCTGCATCGTTCGCAAATCGAACTTCGCCTTCTGATTAGTCGGAACGATCATGCCGGGAACGACGCTGACATCGACCAGTCCTTCCTCATACAGCTTCTGCTTCATTTGGTGCTCATCAGCTACAGCATGAAAATTAAAGCCATACTGATTGTCAGCCCCCGCCTCCAGGATGAGGCTTGTATTCGGCAAATAGCCGCGGTTCGTCTTCTTAATCACATTGGAGTGAATGTAATAGACGTTCAGCCCCTCTATCCACTTGCCGCTTTCTCCCGTCCATTTGCTGTTCGGGCGTTCCTCCTGCCGCCACCGATCCTGGTATTCAAAACCGGCCTTCGTCTGCGCATCCGGCGTCATCAGCAGGTAGGAGCCTAGTCCGCTAGGACGGCTTGCCGTCATATACGAGCTGTTATTGCCAACAAAGGAGTGGCTCACGACCCGCGTTTCATAAATCGCATCCCCGTAATTCCACTGCTCATTGAAAGGAAGCGGTACGCCGTAATCGCCGATTTCCAGCTTTTGCCCACTCGTATTCGTCAGATGAATGGTCCAGTTGAGCGTTCCATCCTCCTCCAGCGTGTAGGTTTCCACCAAAGTGAAATCCTTTATGCCTCCGACATTTTGCGACCCCGCATACGTCACGGTTGTCACATTCCCATTTCTTGCGATCTGCCGTACATCACCTGATTGATTGGTCGACACTTCCTTCCATTGCCCGTTATCGCCCAAGCGATACGTAAACATCAGCTCGCCCATCCATTGGTGATCGGCTGTATTTTGCTCCGGCGCAACCGTCTTGTTCATCACATATTCCGTCGGGTATAAGTCGCCTTTGATTTTAAGCGAGCTAATTTCGCCATATTCCCCGATCTCCACCTGCAAGCCGCCCTCTGCTTCCGCACCCCAGGCCTTCCCGATTAATGGACTAAATAATCCCGCTATAATGGCTACTGCTGAAAATAAAGCTATGGTCCGTCTAGCCGTTAACGTTTTCCATCTCTTCTTTATCACAAAACAGCCTCCTTGTTAATCGTTTAGATTTCTAGTGAGAAACCGCTACTTCATTCTAGCTCCTCATTCAAATAGGAAACAGCAGACACCCCTTTCCGCTTACTTCACAAGCATATGTAAGCGCTTTTTCATTATCATAGCACGGTATTTTTGAATAGGATTTAATGATTTCAACCAAAACTTTCATATTCGCAACCTGATTTCTGAAATCTAAACGTGTAACCTTTTTTTGGGCAAGCTGCCTGCCTTCTATTTTTTTCGATTGAGTTTGTGAGCCGCCTTGAGTATGATAGAGAAAAAACGAAGCTGTTCATTCATACAAAGCCAACTCAAGTATGATGGAGGTGCACGTTGAAACCAACCGTTTTGCATTTTATCACACCGCCGGTTCCTTGCATTATCGATTGTGGTACAAACGTCTACGCGCCGGGCGAGCAGCATATTAGACGCAGAAGCATTGGCGTCTTTGATCTAATTGCAGTCACCCGCGGCACCTTATTTATTAGCGAGGAGGATGAGCAGTGGAGTCTGAAGCAGGGGCAAATGCTCATTTTGCGCCCCGATGCGCTGCATTACGGCTTTGCCCCATGCACGGAGCCTACCGAAATTGTCTGGATTCATTTTCAAATTTTCGGAAGCTGGCGCACAAGCGAATCGCTGCAGGCTGCTGCTGAAGAGCAAGCCTCTCTCATGGAGTCGCACCGGGCAAAAGCCTATTTGCACAACCGCGATTTAAGCTCTATTTTTATCCAAAAGCACAGAAGCCTGTCCGCTCAGGCTCTCAGCCTGCTCGGCCATTTTTCCCAGCTGGAGCAGGTGCCGCCCACCCTGCGCAATTGGAAAAGGCAGGATCATTTTCAAGCCTTATTGCATGAATTGAAGGAGGAGCAAGCGCTAGCCTCCGACTCTACGACCGCCGCTCTTGCCAGAAAGATTGAGCTGTTTATCCGCCAAAACTATGCGCTCCCCATTACGAATAAAATGCTGCAAATCCATTTAAACTATCATCCTAATTATTTAGCCAAATGCATGAGCAAGATGTATGGTGTAACGCCGGTCGAATATTTGCTAGTCTATCGCATGGAGCAGGCGAAGCGTTTGCTGGCGCAAACCTCCTATCCGATTGGCAAAATCGCCGAGGAGGTCGGCTTTGTCCATACGTCCCATTTCACCTCCCACTTTACGAAGCGCGAAGGGCTGTCCCCGTCCAAATATCGGCAGGTGCATTCCCCCGTCTCCTAATTCAAGGGCGAGTGGCATTGCTGTCTTATGGAGTCAATGCCCGTTTGACGGTGCAATAGAACAACACTAGAAAATAATGAAAAAAACAGCGGACACCGTTAGGAACGGCGTCCGCTGCTTGCGCTTACGATAAGCGCTTTGCGCATAATCATCTTTTTCACTTGCTCTCGGCGCTCAGCGGGGGATTGGAGATGAAAGGCCTGCTCCCTGCCCATGGCAAGCAGCGCCTGTTCGCCCGCCTCAGCGGCAAGCCGCTCATCCTGCAAAATATAAAAGGCAAGCTGATAGCTCCATATTTCCAGCTCTCTGAGCGCCTCGACCGTTTGATCCAGGCTGACTGCTGCCTGCATGCCTCGCACCTCACTCTCTTTTTGGGGACGTTTCTAGTCTATTCTTTAATGCTCATATTATTTAGTGCCATATCGCTTAATGCGATTTGTCTCTCTTCCTCGCTGCCCTCAACCGTCACACTGCCTTTATATAATGACTCGCCAGTTGCAGCATTCATTACCACAACGGTTCGAGCATCTTCCTTAGCGAGCAAAACATAAAGGCGATCTCCATTAATAAAAAAGCTCTGCAATTCGCCCTCGCCAATCTGGCTTGACAACAGTGACCAAGAATCCCCCCGTCTTTCCCCTGTTTCCAGACTGTAGCTTGATACTGAAAATTGCGTCTCATTGTAATTTGTAAAATAGAGGTCACCGCCTGAAATGTAGCGCCCCCCCATTCTACGCGCATCCAATTTCTGCATCTCATCCGGCAAGCGCTGCGTTGTCCCGCTCTTATACGAATACACATAAAGCTCTGCGGGAGCGTTTGCCGGAACGCTGCTGCTGTTGGCTTCTCCTGTCTGTTCCTGCGTAACGATACTTAAAACAAAATAATCATTTGGTGCTGTATAATCATTTTGGGTGGCTGCAGATGAAAGAGGGGTCAGCTTGGTCCCGGCAGCATCTACAAATTCCAGGGCAATTCTTTTAACGAGCTGACCGCTAGCCGAATCGATTATATAATCAAAATACTGGCTTGCTCCTGAAGGCTTATTATCTGTTTCATATTGCTTTACCATCACATGAAGACCATCTGCCTGCAGCTGTACATCATATAGGGTTGCATGCTCTCTCATGCCTTGCTGAGTAAAAGGAGTTAATGCAATCGAATAGTCTGCAGTCTTGCCAGTGCTCCGATTCAGCATCTCTACCTCTATCGTTCCTTCCGGGTCACTAGTAGCCGAATTGTATGGAATTTCAGCGTAGGCTAACCAGTCCTGATCCTGATAAAAGCTGTTAATCTCCGATTTGCCCCGCATGAAAGCAGGATATTTTTCAATAAGCTCTCTCATGCCCTCTCGCTCATAAAACCACTCGCGAGCATCGGTTATATACGATTCATATAGGGACTTCCTGCTTCGATACTCACTGCCGTGTACAGTTAAATTCAGCGGCTGCGAGCCCTTCCCGCCTATATACGAACCGACTAATACCAGATTGGCCGCTTCATTAACGTCCCCTTCCAGCGTCTCTAATCGATATTCCGGCAAATGGTCTGCCGAGCCAAAAGCGTAATACGTGCTGAATCCTGCTGCTGCGAGCAGGACGAGCGCCAGCGTAGTTATATAACGTTTCATCTTGCCCCTCCTTACACGGTAATCTTTTTATTTAACAGCCTGATGCTGAGCCATACGGATACCAAAACGAGAATGGCGGTCAATGCCAGAATAATAGCGTAAGTTTCACCTGGATATAAATAGGAAGCCGTATTTCCCGGCCGCTGCAAAGTAATCGGAGCGAGCAGCGCGGCACCGCATACGAACACATAAATAACAGCAAAACCAATGCCAATAACCCGATAGCTTCGTTCCAGCAAAATAACCGTAAAAGCAGCAAGTACGGTCAAAATCCCGATCGCATAGGCCATCACAAACGCATCAAACTGGCCTGGAATGAGCACTTTGAGCGCTTGATTTTGCAAAATTGCTTGCGACAAATAAGAAGGATCGCGCAGCGCTTCTGGTATAACCAAATTGAATAACATCATTTCAAGCGGAAGCAGCAGCAGCTGGAAGGAGACCAGTCCGAACGTAAACAGCACAATCGCAGTCAGCTTCGCTGCGTATATGGAGCTGCGATTGCTTGGCAGCATCAATAGCCGATAAATAAACGTATCGCGTCCCAGCCAGTCACGGTACCAAATGAGAAAAACATAACCGGCGATCACCGCAACGCTGATTAGTACCGGAAAGGAAAACCAAAATTGATTGCTGAACATCAGCTCATTAAACGTCAGCTTCCCGGTCTCAGAGAAAGGGTGATACGTAACCGATTGCTCGCTCCAGCCGGGTCCGGTTCTAATGCTGCGCTCCCTAAGAGACCACAGCAGCACTACGCCAAATTGCACTAAAATCGTTAACGCCATTAATCCGCCAAACAAATAGCGAAAACGGTGCACTTCCATATGTACCAGCTTCAAATAAAACTTCAAGCCTGATACACCTCCTTCATGACATCCACAATTGACTTGGCTTCCTCCATACGAAGCTGCTCGCAATTAAAATTGCGGATAACCGAACCATTTTGTAGCAGCACGGCCTGATCAATAAGATGTTCAACGTCTGCAATCTCATGCGTCGTAATCAACACACCGCGATCTTCAATCAGATGGCTCGAAAAAACTTCCGTAATGAGCGCTCGGCTGAACATATCAATGCCGGAGAACGGCTCATCCATCAGCACATATTCGGTATCCAGCGCTAGCCCCAGCAGCAGATTGAACTTTGCCGCCGTCCCTTTGGACAAATGGCCGATCCGTTCTTTCCCCTCCAGTTGAAAAAATGTCATCAGCTCCTTGGCCCGATCCTCATTCCAGCTGCGATAGAAGTCCGCCATGAACACCATCGCTTCATCCAGCCTCATCGCTGGCGGCATCGTCAGATGGTCCGGGATAAAAGAAATTTTCTCATACCGCTCCTTGCCAAGCTTTTGCCCATCCATTGTGATTTCGCCCTTGCGGATCGGCGTTAGCCCCATAATGGCTTTCATAACGGTCGATTTGCCCGCTCCATTCGTGCCGATTAGGCAGGTAATTTCACCCTTCTCGATTTGAAAGGAGACGCCATCCAGCACCTTGCGCCTACGATATTTTTTATGTATATCCCGCACCTCAATCATGCTGCACGCCTCCCCCCTGCTTCTCGCCACTCAGCTGCTTATCTTCCGTATACTTATGCTTGACCAGCTCCAGCAGCTCCTCCACCGGAACATCGATTTTACGAACAGAGGCCACGAATGCCTCCACAGCCTCGCCTATCAGCTCCGCGCGGATAGCCCGCAATACGTTCTCGTCCGTAGTAATCCGGCTTGGCGAATTCCCTTCTGTTACGATCAACTGCTGTTCCTCCATTTCCTTATAAGCTTTCTGCGCCGTATTGGGGTTGATCTTGAGCAGTGCGCCGAGCTCCCTTCGCGAGGGAATGATTTGTCCGGCTTCCATTTTCCCAATGACCAACTGCTCCTTAAAAAACTTGACGACCTGCAAGTAGACCGGGTCACGGCCATTGAAAGCGACTTCCGTCCAGCCTTCATTTGTCTTCATCCCGTTACCTCTCATTCTTGTTCCAGCGTGTGTACCAAGTAGTTCATACACTTTAAGTGTATTATGCGCATAATACGTTTTTATGTCAAGCATTTGTTAAAAAATAGGACAATCCGCATGGCCAATGATGGCCTGCCAGCAGAAAAAGAGCAGGCAACGTACAGCTTTATGCTGTCGCTACTTGCTCTTATAAGGCGGGCTTATTTTTGAATAACCGCTCATTTCAACTCTAAGACAGCTTCTGCTCAAATGTCGCTCCGCTTGCGTTATACAAAGCGTTGATGCCCTCTGCATCCAGCTCAGACAAGCCCGTTCGCTGCCCCATCACTGTGCCAGGAGGCAATGCTTGAGTCGGCGTGATCGTCGGTTTCGCTCTATCGAGGGCGAAGGCGCCTTTGCCATAATGCATGATCGAGCCCCAATCATACTGCAAGGACTTGAACAGCTGAGGATGATTAATAATAACAAAATTGCTTTGCTTATCAGCCGCAATATTTGCCATATCGACCTTAATGTACGTATCGCGGTTCGGCTTCGTATGCTCATGCAGCATACCCAGCGTATGGCCGATCTCATGAATAATGTTGCCCAGCACATAGTTTACGCCCAGCGTAATGAGCTGCTTGCCGCCAATCATCCCCACGTATGAGCTATGCCCCGTTCCCATTTTAAACGATACATAATTGGGCTCCGTTACCCGCAAAATGAAGGAAATACCGGGACATGCGTTGCTTACAGCCGTCATTGCCGCTTTAATATCCTTCAGCACGACGGCTGGCACATTGGCGTCAAACGCATAATAAACGATTCCGCGAGGCCACAGCCGCTTCATATCAATAATAATATCAACATGCGGGTCTGTCCCCTGCTGCAGGCTTTCCTGCTCGACAAAAGCTTTCAACTGCCGCATTTTATCGGCCTGGGCGACCACTATATCGCCATCGACGATCGCAAGCTTATCATATTCTACATAGTCCACTTTAATGGGTGTCGTATGATCAGCTAAATAAACATAGCCCGTCTCGGCAACCCCTTTTTCAAACAAATCGTTTGCATAAACCTCTGGCAATGGCTCTGCCATCTTCCAACCCCTCCTCGATTATATCGTTCTGCCTGCTCACGCGAGATGCAGCTGGTTGCTTGAGGAAATGTGCACATTGAGCTGCTGCTTGCCGCTGAAATTCAGCTCAAGCGCCTGCTGCATGTACATCTCTGGTTCTATAACCTGGCCCGTCTGCCAGTGGCCGTAAACCATATAGGCAACGGGGTTTGATTGCAAGCCTGTCAACGTATTGGGGTGGGCTTCCACCGTCATAATCGGCCGGCTGCTCTGTCCTAGGCCTATTCGCACTTTATCCGCAGGATCTACCGTTCGATCTGCCTTCATATAGTAATGCTCGTTATCGTTTGCTTCATAGGGCTGTGAAAAATAATAGCTTCCACCTGCCGCCTTCAGCAAGACAATGGCATTGCTTCGCCATAAGGTAGCATCCTTATATTCAACGGCTCCTACGCTGGAAGCCCCTTGGGAATCACTGTCCTGGAAAGTACGCCACATAAATTGATACTTAGGCTCCCAAGTGAATTGCGTGCTCCCTGCAAATGGCTTTGAAGGCGCCGCCAGCCATATATAGGTGCGAGCCGTAGGGTCTTTCAATTCAGGAAATAGCTGAAACAGACAGATGTTAGCACTATAGGATGCTTCGTTCGTTACGGATACCGTGCAGCTAAGCATCGCATTCGAATCTCCTTATAGAAAAAGGGAAGGCTGTTCAAACGGCCTCCCTTTTCCATTTATTTTGAGCATATAAGAGGATATTAGGACACAATGTTTAGCTGATTTTTAGCTGTCAGCACGACCGCGTGGTTCGTTACACCATTAAACTCCAGCTTGAGCGCTGTATCCGCATATTCGCTAATGTCGATGATTTCACCCGGCTCAATGCGGCCATACACCATATAATAGGCAGGATGAGCAGTAAATTCTGTTTTTGTGTTTGGCTGCGCTTGAATGGCCACAGCAGGCTTGCTGTTCATCATAATGCCGATGTAGGCATTATCGCTCGGATTAATAGAACCATCCTGATGGATGTACATGACGCCTTCTTTTCCACCTGAGGTCGCTTGTGAAAACTGGTAGGTGCCGCCATTCGCATGGCTGAATTCCACATAATTGCTGGAGCTTAGATCGGCTGAACGCTGAGCGGTCGACGTAATCGTCGAGCCTGGTTGTGGAACATCAACCTCTGACCAGTAGAAGGCATAGTCAATTCCCCATGTGAATGTCGTTGTGGAGCCTGAAGTAGAAGGCTTGACCAACCAAGCGAGCGTGAGCACATTCGGATCGTCCAGGTTCGGGTCCACCTGATAGATAGCAAGGCTTGCGTTATAGGTTGCATTGTTTTGCACACTTACGGAATACGTCGTTGTAGTCGTTGACATTTTATTTTCCTCCTCGGTTTGTTTTGGTGCTGCTTACAAGTTCTACTTTATGGCATTTTGTCGCCTGTTTTTAGTAGCTAAGGTCATCATTTGAGATGACCAAAATCATAGCTTCATATGACCTTTCCCATGACCAAAAACCTGTAATTCTTTGACTAATTCTTCTAATAAATACTATAATAAAAGCGGATCTGGTATCTCTATTTATCGTGAAAAGGAGTGGTTTTAGGAAGATGACAACGCGAGTCAAGTACAGTGAAATTGAGGGCCAGCTGCAGACAGGAGATATTCTTTTATGTCACAGCGTCCTGCACGAGAGCCTCCTGATTGAGTTTGTTCAAGGCTCTCCCTGGTCCCATATTGGCATGATCGTCAGGCTGCCGCAGTATGACTTTCCACTGCTTTGGGAGTCAACAACGTTCGACAACATTCCAGATGTTTTGCTAGGAAAAACAAAAAATGGCCCGATGCTCGTCCCACTGCATGAGCGCCTCCGAACGGATGTCGACAACATTTGGGACCCGATGTTCGCTTTTCGCAAGCTGAATGTGCAGCGCACACCACAAATGCAGGCCGCACTGCTTGACGTCATTCAGGAACTGCATCATGCCTCCTTTCCAAATGAGGAGCAAATGCTGAGGATCGTTGTGGATGGCAAGCTTGGCATTGCTGGGGGAAACAACTCCTTGTTTTGCAGTCAGCTATTGGCCGAAACCTTTATTCGGATGGGGCTGCTTCCGCCTCACCGGGTACCGAACAGCTATTGGCCGGTCGATTTTTCCACTCAGGGTCATGTAGAACTGCTTGATAACGCCGGATTTTCGGAGGAGCTGTATTTGCTTGCAGACGGCCTTCAAGGAAATGCTCAAAATCAAGCGTTGTAACCGCGCCATCAAGGCTATACTGCTTATCTTGCTGATTGTCCTAACAGGAGCGGACTTCCTTAGGGTCGCACAAGCCTCCAGCCAGCCAGAGCAACCCCACCATCCAGATTCAACCGCTGGGCGTGGGCAGCTTGACCTTACCGGCATGCCCATAGACAACAACCTTATTTCACTAAATGGCGGATGGACGTTTTATTGGAATCGGCTTCTTGAACCGGATGAGATTGGGGCTGCCAGCAATGGGCAGCCTGCTTTTATTTCCGTTCCCAGCAGTTGGGGCACCTCTGCCACCGAAGCTGTAGCGCCCGAGGGGACAGGCGCTGCCACCTACCATCTGCGCGTTCGCACGCAACCGCTAGACGGCATTTATGGTCTGTCAATCAAAAGCATTCAAAGCTCATACCTTGTATTTATCAACGGAAAGCTCACCGCTTCAGTCGGCACGGTCAGCACGGATCAGGAAAAAGCCGTGGCACGCTTTGCCCAGCCCGTTGTCCTCTTCAATCATAAGGGAACGACTCTTGATATCGTGATTCAGGTTGCCAATTACTCCTATCCGTCAGGCGGAATAGACAAAAGCATTTTGTTCGGCAGCGAGGCCTCTATTACCAAGCATAGGCAGCTCGGCATTGCCAAGGATCTATTTTTATTTGGCTCAATCTTCATTATGTTCGTTTATCATTTGGTGTTGTATTTGCTAAGGCGAAGCCAGCTGTCCGCCCTATATTTCGCTTTGTTCTGCTTCTGTATTTCAGTACGCACCTTGTTCGTCAATGAACGGTTTATTATGGTCATGTTCCCCGATTTGAATTGGCAGCTGTTTGCCAAGGTGTCCTATTTGACCGTCTATATGGGAGCACCGTGCATTATTTTATATATTCAAAGCCTCTACCCGGCCTACTTCCCGAAGCTGAAGACGCGAATAGCCATAAGCCTATTTACAGCATTTTCTGCCCTCGTAGTGGTTGCTCCTGTATCCGTTTACCATTATTCGCTGCTTCCTTTTCAAGTTATGATTATGCTAACGCTTGGTTATATTTTGGCTAAGCTTATTTATGCCGCGGCCTGCAAAGAGCAAGGCACCTATCTTATCCTGATCGGCTTTGTAAATTTATTTCTGTTCGCCCTGAATGATGTACTGTACACCAACAATAGGACAAGCCTAGGCTCGTTAGTGCCATTCGGGCTGTTCATTTTTATTATGCTGCAGTCTATTTTGCTGTCGCTGCATTTCTCCCGTGCCTTCAAGGAAATAGAGAAGCTGTCCACAAAGCTGATGCTGTCCAACCAGATTAAGGACCAGTTTCTCGCAAATACCTCGCATGAGCTGAAAACACCGCTTCAGGGCATTATTGGGCTGGCGGAATCTTTAGCCGAGGGAGATGCCGGCAAGCTGCCGGATACCGCTGTCGGGCAGCTGAGGCTCATCCGCATCAGCGGTCAGCGACTGTCTCATCTCGTCAATGATTTGCTTGATTTAACGAAGCTGCGTCATAAGGAAATTGTGCTGCAGCCGTCTGTGCTGAACATTCGGCAAGCTGCTTCGCTCGCCATTGAGCTGCTGGAGCCGCTCTCTGACCGAAAGCAGCTCACGATTCGCAATGACATTCCAGCTGAAATGCTAGCCTATGCGGATGAAAATCGGCTGATGCAAATTTTCAACAACTTGTTTGGAAACGCTATTAAATTTACCCATGACGGCTGGGTTGCCGTCACAGCAGCCCAGCAAGGCGAGTGGCTGCTGCTAACGATCCGCGATACGGGAGAAGGGATTGCCCCGCAGCATTTGGAGACGATCTTTGAAGCATTCGAGCAAGGCGACGGCTCCATGATTCGGCGCTACGAAGGCTCAGGGCTTGGGCTCAGCATCTCCCGAAATCTCGTCGAGCTGCACGGCGGACACATATGGGCAGAATCGTCTCCCGGTGAGGGGACCGCGATTTGCTTTACGCTACCTGCTTATTTGGCGAATAAGGCTAGTAAAGAGAAAATAAACGAGGTTGTTAGAGGCAGTCGCAGGGAAGGCATTGCGAGAAGGGAAACTGCCGCCGGACTAGCTGTTGGGGAAGCTGCAGACGAAGCTGTTACAGAAGCGGCAGCTGCCGCTTTCATCATAGAAGCCCCATCCGTGCTTACGGTGGATGATGATCCGATTATTTTGCAGGTGCTGTCCAACCACTTGACCGCAGAAGGTTTTCAGGTCCGGCAAACGACTGGTGGACACGGAGCTCTGCAGCTGTTGGCAGAAGGTTACCAGCCATGCCTCATTATCGTTGATTTAATGATGCCGCAGATGTCCGGCTATGAGCTGTGCCAAGCCATTCGGCAGCAATATGATGCGCAGGTGCCGATACTCATTTTGACAGCGCGCAATCAGCCCGCCGATCTGGAGCTTGGATTTGCCAGCGGCGCAAATGATTATTTGATTAAGCCGGTCACGAAGTCGGAGCTGATGCTGCGGCTCAGGCTCCATCTCAAGCTCGCGACATGGGAGCAATCGATGGAGCGCGAGGTTTTGGAGCGAACGGTGCACATTCGTGAATCGATGAAGGAGACGGCCATCGCTATGGCCGACATTAGCGCATATGAAGAGCGCAACCGCATCGCCAAAGAAATTCACGATGCGCTAGGCTATGCGCTGACCACGACGCTGATCCAGCTGGAAGCCGGGCAAAGCCTGCTCGCTGACAAGCCCCAAGCCGCGAAGCAGCATATGCTTAATTCGCAGGAGCTTGTACGGCAAGGCTTGCGGGATGTGCGCAAATCTTTGCGAAGCTTGAAGGATAGCGAGCGGGAGCATGATTTTGAGGGACGCATAGAGACGCTGCTGCGGGATACGGAATCGTATGCCATGGTAAACATAACGCGTACCGTGCAATTGGATGGCGTACAGCTTGGCCAAGAGCAGGAGAAGCTGCTCTATTACGCTTTGCAAGAAGGGCTTACTAATGGCATTCGCCATGGCGGAAGCAAACACTTCGACTTCCGGCTGATGCTGCGGGAAGGACGGGTTATTTTTTCCCTTGGCAATGAGGGGCTACCTTATCGTCCGGAACAGCCTGACGGCCTCGGGCTGCATTATATGAAGCAGCATGCAGAGGCGGCAGGCGGCCAGTTTCACGTGGATAATGCGCAAGGAACCGGCTGCTTGATTAAAATTACACTACCCGCACAGAAGGAGTACACTTAAATGGAGCCTATTCGATTAGTGATAGCCGATGATCAGCGTCTGCTGCGCGAAAGTCTGCGTACGGTCATTGAGCTGGAGGAGGATATGAAGGTCGTCGGACTGGCCGAAAACGGGCAGCAAGCCTGCGAGCTTGTTGATGAGCTGCGGCCAGCGCTCGTATTAATGGATGTGCAAATGCCAGTTATGGATGGCATCAGTGCCATTCGCAAAATTAGAGCCCGTCATCCGGCGCAGCCGATTTTGATTTTGACGACGTTTACCGATGATGATTATATTATTGAAGGACTAGCTGGCGGAGCAATCGGCTATTTGCTCAAGGATATGGATAAGGCCAATTTGTTTGCCGCCATTCGCAGCGCTGCTGCAGGCAGGCATATGCTCACCCCGGAAATCGCGACGAAGCTTGCAACGCGGCTGTCTGCCATGTCCAAAGCAGCACCACTAGAAATGAATGCGCAGAAGCTTAAAAAGCTAGGCCTCCAATTCACAGAACGCGAAAAGCAAATTATTGCCCTAATGGTACAGCCGCTGACTAACCCGCAAATTGCAGACACATTATTTATGAGCGTCGGCACGGTCAAAAATTACGTCAGCATCATTTACAGCAAGCTGGGTACCAGCGACCGGATGCAAGCGGTTGCCAGCCTTCAGGAGTTATTTTCGGTGGATGGGGACTAGGAGCTTGCTTATTGAATAAAATGATGCGGTTTGCCGCATTGCAAACAGCCCCCGGAGACCTAAGTCTTCAGGGGCTGTTTCATGCTTTGAGCTTTTAAACCAGTTTCGAATTAGCAAGCAGCCTCTGCACCATCACTGCAATTTCCGCTCTGGTAATAAAAGCTTTAGGGGCCAGCTGCGCACCCGACCGCCCTGAAATAATTCCGCCCTGCAAGCTGTCTGCAAGGCTGCTTCTTGCCCATGCTGCCGCTTCATTCGCATCGGCATAAGGCCGTAATATATCATCGGCATTTCCCGCTGGCAATCCTGTTTTCAGTCCAGTGATGGCCATTGCTTTGGCGATAATGACCGTCGCTTGTTCGCGGGTTATTGGCTCATTGGGCCGGAAGGTTCCGTCTTCAAAGCCATTAATCAGCTTGTAGGCAACAGCCGTTTGAATCGCCTGATTATACCAAGCGCTGGCCTGCACATCAGAGAATCCGGAAGCCCCGGTCTCCAGCTTCAACCCCAGCCCCCTTACGATAATAGCCGCAAATTCAGCACGGGTAATGGGCGCATTCGGATTAAAACGATCGCCGCCTACACCGCTGATGACCATACGCGAGCCCATATCATTAATGGCTTGCTCCGCCCAATGTCCAGCAGCATCTTGGAACTTGACTGGATTCCAGACTAAAGCGTAAGTGCTGTTAGTAAGGCTGAATATTTTCGCCCAATAACTTCCATTCACCTGTACGATTTTTGTTGGAACATGGCGGATGCTGCCATCTGCCTCGACCACGATCGCTGTTGTAATTCGCTGTGGATCAATTGTATTCGGAATTGCTATTTCTCGTTCTACATAAGTATTAAATTTTGCAATCTCCTGTCGTGTCGTCCCATTGACAACCTTGACGGTAAATTCAAACGGCTCTCCAATAAGCTCGAAGCCGCCCTTTGCAGCGGCTGCCTTCACTTCCTGCAGCCTGCTTGGAGTTAGTGCTGCCACCTCAATTTGAAACTCCAATTGTTCCAGCCCTGTTTGCTTTAGAAGCTCTCGTATATCAGAAGAGCCTGTCATTTGCTCAATAGGTACCGTATAAGTGGCGCTTCCCGTTTGAATTTTGACAAGAGCTTGTTTCTGCTCCAGTATCTTCACATTATCCCCATTGAGCTTCACAATCAACGCACCCGATTGGATATCTACTGGAAACGTAACGACAACTCCGCTTGTTTCGTCCGTAAGCCTGCTGTTCAACGCTGCTTGATTGACGGTCAATGTCGTTACGCTTTGATTGTTGACCATCACAGTTGAAGTCGAGCCTATGTTATACACAATTCCGTTTATAAGGACATTCACGCTTTTAGTCGTTGGCGTACTCGGATTGCTAGAGCCTCCACTGCTGCCTCCACCACTCGAAGGAGCAGACGGTGTTACCGCATTAGACGGAGCAGACGGGGCACTGCTGCCCGCAATATTGAGTGCTTTTACGGTGAACGTATAACTCGTTCCGTTCGTGAGACCCGTCACCGTTATTGGGCTGCTAATGCCAGAGGCCGTAATGTTTCCTGGCATCGCTGTTACTTCATACCCTTTCACCGCACTACCTCCGTTATCGGCAGGAGCAGTAAAACTAACGATTGCCTGTGCATTGCCATGGGTAGCTGTGACAGCAGTAGGTACGCCAGGCACATGAATATTTAAGCGCGTCACCTTCACCGTATAGGTTCTAGAAAGTTTTCCTGCTTCTTCTACAACAATCAATACAGTCTGCTCTACGCCAGCATTCAGACTAATTGGGGCAGATGCGACTCCGCTTGTTACCGTCGCGCCATCCACTTTAATGGTTCCGGCTCCGCTTGGCGTCACGGTTAACGTGGAGACGTTATACGGGACTGTCAATCCAATATAATCATACGTACCACTGGCAAACACAAAACCGCTTGGACTGCCGCTTAAGGAAAGATTAGTGAGGTCTGCTGCCTCTGCTTGCGTATAACTAACGCTTTCGACGTCACTGTCGAAATAATCGGCTTTCGTCGCAATCGCCTTCACCGTCATCGCTGCACTAATCGTTGGCTTCGCTGCTGCATTGTACTCCAACGTTGAACCGCCTGCCGCTGTCGCTGGCGTACTCCCGTCTATCGTGTAGTAGATGTGGTCAGCCCCAGCCGATACAATCTCCAGCTCCGTGCCAAAAGCGACTGCTCCCGCTGCTGGATTGAATGTCGGCTTTGCCTGCGCTACTTTCTCGCGCGTCACTTTAATCACATACGTTTTTGCACTTTTTCCCGTTTCCGTTGCCACTACGGTAATCGTGCGTTCTACTCCCGGCGTAAGCGTAATCGCCGCTGAAGCTGCCCCACTTGCTACCGTCGCTCCATCTACGGTCAGTGTGCCCGCTCCGCTTGGCGTCACCGTTACGCTCGCGATGCTATTGTCTACCGTTACGCCGTTATACACATACGTCCCGCCTGCAAATACAAATCCGCTTGGCGCACCAGTCAGCTCAACGTCCGTCAAATTCGCTGTTGCCGCCTGTGTATAGCTCGCGCTCGCAACCGCACTGTCCAGATTGTCTGTCTTCGTCGCAATCGCCTTTACTGTCACTGCTGCACTAATCGTCGGCTTCGCTGCTGCATTATATTCCAGTGTCGAGCCGCCTACAGCCGTCGCTGGCGTGCTTCCATCCGTCGTGTAGTAAATGTGATCGGCTCCGATCGATACAATCTCTAGCTCCGTACCGAAGGCCACCGCTCCCTCTGCTGGATTAAACGTCGGCGTTTCCTGCGCTACCTGCTCGCGCGTCACTTTAATCACATACGTTTTTGCACTTTTTCCCGTCTCCGTTGCCACTACGGTAATCGTGCGTTCCACTCCCGGCGTCAATGCAATCGCCGCTGAGGCTGCTCCACTCCCTATCGGCGTTCCATCCACGGTCAGCGTTCCTGCTCCGCTTGGTGTTACCGTTATGCTCGCGACGCTATTGTCTACCGTTACGCCGTTATACGCATACGTCCCGCCTGCAAAAACAAAACCGCTTGGCGTTCCACTTAGCTCAATGTCGGTCAAATTCGCTGTCGCCGCCTGCGTGTAGCTCACGCTCGCAACCGCACTGTCCAGATTGTCTGTCTTCGTCGCAATCGCCTTCACCGTCAGCACTGTATTAATAACTGGCTTTGCTGCCGCATTATATTCCAGCGTTGAGCCGCCTACAGCCGTCGCTGGCGTACTTCCGTCTGTCGTGTAGTAGATGTGATCGGCTCCCGCTGACAAAATCGTAAGCTCTGTACCGAAAGCGACTGCTCCAGCTGCTGGATTGAACGTCGGCGTTTCCTGCGCTACCTGCTCGCGCTTCACTTTGATGATGTACGTTTTTGCACTTTTTCCCGTTTCCGTCGCCACTACAGTAATTGTGCGTTCCACTCCCGGCGTCAATGCAATCGCCGCTGAGGCTGCTCCACTTGCTACTGGCGTTCCATCCACGGTCAGCGTTCCTGCTCCGCTTGGTGTTACCGTTATGCTCGCGACGCTATTGTCTACCGTCACGCTGTTATACGCATACGTCCCGCCTACAAAAACAAAACCGCTCGGCGTTCCACTTAGCTCAACGTCCGTCAAATTCGCTGTCGCGGCCTGCGTATAGCTCGCGCTCGCAACCACACTGTTGAAATGATCGGCCTTCGTCGCAATTGCCTTCACCGTCATCGCAGCACTAATCGTTGGCTTTGCTGCTGCATTGTACTCATGCGTCGAGCCGCCTACCGCTGCCGCTGGCGTACTTCCATCTACCGTATAGTAGATGTGATCGGCTCCAGACGATATAATTTCCAACTGTGTACCGAATGCCACGGCTCCCGCCACTGGATTAAACGTTGGCGTCTCCTGTGCTACCTGCTCGCGCGTCACTTTAATGATGTACGTTTTTGCACTTTTCCCCGTCTCCGTTGCTACTACGGTAATCGTGCGTTCCACTCCCGGCGTAAGCGTAATCGCCGCCGAAGCTGTTCCGCTTGCTACCGGCGTTCCATCGACGGTCAGCGTCCCTGCTCCGCTAGGTGTCACTGTTATACTCGTCACACCATTCACTACCGTCACGCCGTTATACGTGTACGTACCACCTGCAAAAACAAAACCACTTGGACTGCCGCTGAGCGCGAGGCCCGTTAAATTCGCTGTAGCTGCCTGCGTATAGCTGGCGCTGCCTACAGCACTATTCAGATTATCTGTCTTCGTGGCAATCGCCTTCACCGTCATTGCTGCATGGATGTATGGCTTCGCTGACGCATTATACTCTAGCGTCGAGCCTCCCACCGCTGCCGCTGGCGTGCTTCCGTCCGTCGTGTAGTAAATGTGATCGGCTCCAGACGATATAATCTCTAGCTCCGTACCGAATGCCACCGCTCCTGCTACTGGATTGAACGTCGGCGTCTCCTGCGCTACCTGCTCGCGCGTCACTTTGATCACATACGTTTTTGCACTTTTTCCCGTTTCCGTTGCCACAACGGTAATCGTGCGTTCCACTCCCGGCGTAAGCGTAATCGCCGCCGAAGCTGTTCCGCTTGCTACCGGCGTTCCATCGACGGTCAGCGTCCCTGCTCCGCTAGGTGTCACTGTTATACTCGTCACACCATTCACTACCGTTACGCCGTTATACGCGTACGTGCCGCCAGCAAACACAAAACCACTTGGACTGCCGCTGAGCGCGAGGCCCGTCAAATTCGCTGTCGCTGCCTGCGTATAGCTAGCGCTACCTACAGCACTGTTCAAATTGCCCGCCTTCGTGGCAATCGCCTTCACGGTCACTGCTCCGCTAATCGTCGGCTTCGCTGCTGCATTATACGCAAGCGTCGAGCCGCCTACCGCTGCCCCTGGCGTGCTTCCGTCCGTCGTGTAGTAAATGTGATCGGCTCCAGACGATATAATCTCTAGCTCCGTACCGAATGCCACCGCTCCCGCTGCTGGATTAAACGTCGGAGTTGCCTGCGTTTCCTGCTCGCGCGTCACTTTGATCACATACGTTTTTGCACTTTTTCCCGTTTCCGTTGCCACAACGGTAATCGTGCGTTCCACTCCCGGCG
Organism: Paenibacillus sp. BIHB 4019; assembly: GCF_002741035.1. Lineage (NCBI taxonomy): Bacteria > Bacillati > Bacillota > Bacilli > Caryophanales > Paenibacillaceae > Paenibacillus > Paenibacillus sp. BIHB 4019. Next base: position 1,157,152 of record NZ_CP016808.1, read on the forward strand.
TAAGCGTAATCGCCGCCGAAGCTGTTCCGCTTGCTACCGTCGTCCCATCTACGGTTAGCATCCCTGCTCCGCTAGGTGTCACTGTTACACTCGCAACACCATTGCCTACCGTCACGCCGTTATACGCATACGTGCCGCCCGCAAACACAAAACCACTTGGGCTGCCGCTGAGCGCGAGGCCCGTCAAATTCGCTGTCGCAGCTTGTGTATAGCTAGCGCTGCCTACAGCACTATTCAGTTTGCCTGTCTTCGTGGCAATCGCCTTCACCGTCATCGCTGCGTTAATGGCCGGCTTCGCTGACGCATTATACTCTAACGTCGAACCGCCTACCGCTGTCGCTGGCGTACTGCCATCTGTCGTGTAGTAAATATGCTCGGCTCCGGCCGAAATAATAGATAGCTCCGTGCCAAATGCCACTGCTCCCGCTGCTGGGTTAAATGTCGGTGTATCTTGAGGTATAGGGCTGATCATATTCGTCAGCGTGATGTCATCAATATTCAAATTGGATGGCGCAAGAGCACTTGAAAAACGCCACTGAAGCGTTACAGAAGCAACATTCGAGTAGTTGTACGAGGTTCCATTGCCCAATAAAGTTGAAATTTGAAATTTTTTGTTGACTCCGCCCTCATGCAAGTTAAGTGGACCTGCGTTCGAGTGCGTAGCAACCACTGCACCTACAGTATCCTTTAAAGTAACCGTAAGCAGATCAAGACTAGGGTTCACCAAGTCTGAATATGCGCTGATACCTAAATTTTTAAAGGTAAAGCTGTTCAGCACGGTCTGCCCTTCCGCTTTAATAACGAGCTCGCCCGTCGTATTCCCAGTCTGCAAATGCTCCGACCATAAGGAAGTTCCGTCCTTTGCAAAACCATTCGTAACGACAAACTTATCTCCCTGCTTCATGAATCCCGTTCCACCAGAATTAGCTGCCCCTAAGCTATCGCCAAAATTATAAGTGCCGTCTGCTGTCCCCGCAGCTGCATTCAGACTTGCCGGAAGCAGATTAAACATAATAGCAAGCACAAGCAGCAGCACAGCAGCTCGCTTGACCGGGCTGCCAAATTCTCCTCGCTTCATCGTGACTTTGCTATTGTTCTGCCCCGCTAATTGATGCCTCATTACCGCATCTCCCCTTGTTCTAATAGAAATCTTTACATTTTTTACAAACTACACCCTTCCACTCAAAAAGCGGGTGCTCTATCCCGCATCTGCCGAGATCACCTGCACCCGCCACAAATAATTGCCCTCTTTTTTCAAAAGAGAGACTTCCTCCACTTTCTCATCTCAGTCAGCCTGCGCTACCCCTATCCTCTTCGAGGATATTCTCCATTAATGCATATTATGAAATTCATTGCCAAATACGGCTGCATATTGTTATGCGGCTGGCTGCCGCCTGCTGGCGTAAGCGCTAGTGGATTCATTTGCGTATTATTTGCTGCTTTATATAGCGGCCGCTGAACGGCTGGCCGCCCTGATGCCTTCGTCTCCGCCCAATAATGATTGGCTGGATCATCGGAGTTTTGCTCCGCCGCAATTCCGTTAGCAGCATGTGTATGGGCAGGAATTTCAGTAGAGAGAAGCGTTACTTGAGCGTCTCCACCCTGCTCGCCTACCGTTGTTGGCGTAAGCCCGGGACCTGCTCCTTGTCCCAATGGAGCCATCTCCATTAAATTAGGCAAAGCAAAGGTTGTCGATCCATTTCCGCCATATTGCGTGCCAAGAATAGAGTACAGAACAGAATTGGATTGAATCTGCAGTATAGCTCCATTGCACAACGCCCAATTATTTGGTGGATAATTCCCCGCAAAAATGCGTATTTCCCCTGTAAATGCATCCATATGATAAGGCTGCCTCCTTTAACCTCTTGGTGGGTATATTCCTGTAATAGCGATACAAAAATTCAGCGCCAAAAATGGCTGCATATTGTTATGCGGCTGGCTGCCACCTGCATTGGCGATAGCGCCTGCATTCATAGTGACGTTCGCAGAAGGAGGCGCATAAGGCGTATAAGGTGTGTCTGCCCAAGCATTCCCCGCTGGAGATATTTGATCAGCCGTTTCCGAGGAGGCAGCGAGCTGGTGCGTATGCATCGGCATCTCGTTTACCGTTAAAGTATGATTGGCTACCCCTGCCATACTACCAAGTGGAATATTCTTTCCGACATGAACGGGAACCCGTCCTTGTAAATCCGGAAGCGCAAAATTATCCCTTCCATTCCCGCCATAATATGTGCCAAGAATGGCGAACAACGCTGTGTTTGTTGATATCTGCAATAATTGCCCATTGCATGGAGCCCAGCCCTTCGGTGTAAAACCAAATGGGAACACTCTAATTTCGCCAACAAATGGATCCATTTTCAACCTCCTATATAAAAAGAATGAAATCTATATAACAATTAAGACTGGGGTGGATAGATCCCGAAAAGCGCAATAATAAAAGAAACGGTCAAGGAAGGCATCATATTGTTATGGGGCTGACTGCCACCGAAGGAAGAAAGATTGTTGTTATTCATAGGAGCCTGTGGAAGTGGATTGTTGCTGCTATCAAGACCTGTGGAATATACGGCTGCTTTCGCCCAGGTATTATTTTGGGGAGAAGAGGCACTGCCCATAGTTTGGACTGCTTTGGGTAGGTGAGTGTGGGTAGGTAACTGATTAGTTAAGAGTGTGACAATTTCTGTTCCTGCCTTCATGCCTAAGGGATAATTGCTCGCTTTATGAATGGGAACCCTCCCTCTCAAGTCCGGTAGTCCAAAGGTCGACATACCGTCACCACCGTAGGTAGTCCCTAGTAGAATAAATAACGCTTCATTCTCTGATATAGATAATAATTGGCCTTCACATCTCGCCCAGCCCTGTGGAGCATAATTACCAGCGAACATGCGAATTTCACCAATAAAAGCCTCGCTCATTTTATAATCCCCTCCGATTGATCATATAAAGCTGCTGAAAAACAATAGGCGAGCCGAGGCCTGTCCTGTCTTAGAAGGTTCTATGGCTTCCATTCCATCAACATATGCATGCCCTGCTCCTCTACCTTATAGAACCCTAGCCTTTCATACAAACGGAGCGCCTCATTGCCCTGCATTACATGCAGTTGAATAGACTGCTTATTCCCAGCGGCTTCTTCCTGAAGCTCCTGCAGCAAATACGTGCCGTAACCGGAATTGCGGAAAGCCGGCAGCAGCGCCACATTAACGAGTATCATTTTATCCGCCTTGCGAACAAGCATGCAAACCCCGATTTGGAAGTCATCCTTCATTAAGATATAGTTCTCCGCATCCGGATACTGCACCTCATAGGAGCGCTTCTGCAAATCATATTGCATGCGCAGAAAGGCCTGCTGAAACGATTCCTCCCAGCCCCATGCTTCTACTTCTTCCTCGCGGGTACTCGCATAAACACGATATAGAAATGAATGATGCTTCTCCTCTGCCTGTGCCATATGGAGTCTGCCTGTAAGCACCCGTTATCCCCTCCTAAAATCAACCAGAAAGATTATTACCATATTTATCTATTCAACATCTAAATTTACAATCCTCCTTAATATTCGACATTTTATTTTAAATTTAACTTAAATTGATCTTGAATTTAGCTTAAACCTGAATTACGAAAGCATAGCCTCATAAAAACATAAAAACATAAAAACGCCCTGATCTTTAGTAAAATGGTGTTTGTCTGAACAACATCCACTCTATGCGGGAAGGGGATGTTCTATTTTTTCCGACATTCGCTATTCTTTTCGATGATTTCGCATCCATAATAGGAAGTATTATGAAAAATTATATTAGAACAAAAAGGACCAACCAGATAAAAATGGTTGATCTCATCATACGAAAGGGAGGATACATTAGAATGGGATAGGCTCTGATTAAATGATTGTATAAATTTTTGAAACAGTTAGTTTAGTTGGGTAATTAATCAAAAAATCATTCAGACTTACTGATTCTGTTATCTTTCTACTTGTAACAACCTCACTAAGATGCGTATTAGTATCTGGAGTTACAGTTGCATCTAGTAAGATAATATCAAATGGCTTGGAAAGACCTTTAAATAATATAGAGAGTTCATTATAACTGTTATTATTCTCTCTAATAAAGTCACAAGAACACTGTCTGTGTATGAGGTAATAATGTTGAGGTACAGTAACATTGAGATATTCATTAATTTGGTCTATATAGATATCATGTTTTTGTTGGTAATGAGTTAATGTGCTTGAGGGTATTTCATCATTTGTTGCTATATGTAGAAAAAAACACAAAGTTCATTCCACCTCCAATGAGTGAACCCAGTGCGCAACTCTAGCACTGGGTTTGAAATTTTTTATTAACGTAGTTATTACCAAAAGGAGTGACCACCAGTTCGTACACCTAGTACAGTTGCGTGAAAGTGAGGACGATTCATAATCATCCCATTGGATGTATGACCAGGGTTGTCTTCATCTGGTTTGGTACCAAATGATATATTTGCTGCTAGCGTTTGAGCTGAAGATCTCTGTATAGACCATACATCACCACTAGCTTTAAGATGATCTGATGCCACAGCAAAAGTCATTTGATTTCCTAATAATATCCCCCCGGTCTTACGTTGTTTCTAAATGCTACAAAATGGTTGTACCCTTGCCTAATTTGAGCCGTTATTGTTGCAGCCCCTATAGCTACTCTCGAAGCATTCGCTTTGGCTGTGCTGTTGTAATATGTTCCAATTTGATTGGATATTACAGTGCTGTGAGTACTGACTTTTGTCGCGGTATAATGCCACAGTAGAGAAATTCCTACAACTAAACAAATCAAATCTGCAACTGGTAGTGGACCATCTATAGCTGAAAGGGCTCCAAGGGTAACAAGTCTAGCTGCTAATCTTGCCTCGGTTTCAACGATACCAACAGTGGAAAGTGCGACCACAGCATCACCGGTATTTATACTATAAACACCATCATTCCCCCATTCTCTGTCAGAGGCAGCTAGCACAAACAATTCTGAGGAATTAGAACCAGCTAGTACTGCTGCTTCTGAGGAGTTAAATTCAGTTTCGGGTAAAATACCAGTTAATTTATATTGTTCGTAATATTCTTGGGCAAGGGCATCAATTCTATTAAATTGTTCCTGGCTTTCTGGGGTACTCATTACTGAGAGAGTAGCTGTTTCAGTGTCTCCAAGTTTCACAGCAAGTTTTCTCATTGCTTCAGTTTGAATTAATTGTTGTTCAATTAATTTTACATCAGTTTCCGACGTTTTCAATAGTTTCTTTAGCTCTTCTAGAGTATCTGCAAACTCTGGGTTTTCTATGAGATATTCGTTTGTAAATGAGTTCGAAAATTCAATTAGATACCCTTTTGTTATACCTTCAGTTGGAATTTGGGGAGCAATATTGAGTTGGGTTTTACTTGATTCTGCACCAATTGCAGATGTTGCAGCTACGAAGAATAATGAGATTGTTAGAACAAGACTAATTATTTTTTTCAAGCGGCCGACACTCCATTCATTATAATATTTGGAAATTAACTCAATTTTTAATATTTTAACATGAAATTGGAAAAATACACTACTAACATTCGTCTAATCTGTGAACTTACTACAATGTAATTATTTTGATTATGTTGTATGAATTGTGTTCATTAAACGTTACTATCTAGGTACCCTCTAAGAAACAAATGGAAAAAGAGATAAACCTGAATTACGAAAGCATAGCCTCATAAAAATATAAAAAATCGCCCTGATCTCTGGTAGAATAGCAGCGGTCGCCAATTCATATTTTTTTCGACATTCGCTATTCCTTTCGATGTTTACACGTCCATAAATGGATTAAATTCCAAAATATTCTTCATTAAATACTTGTTCTTATGGGCTTTCGTAATTCAGGTTCAATCACCAGCAAAAAAAAGAACCCCTTGGAATCAAGGGGTTCTCTATAACTTTCTATCCGCCTGATTGCTATCCAATCGGCAGTTGTCTTCCCATTATCCTTCTAGCTTACACATCATACTCCAGCTGCTTCCGCGCCTGCACGATGAAATCAAGCGGCGTCGGGATTGCTTCCGGCTCATATTGCAGCGCTCCGATTTTCAGGCTCAGCTCTACCTTGTATTTATGCGAAAACTCGGCGGAATTAAACTCCTGGATTTTATGCCGCAAGCGCTCAATGACAATATTTGCCCCTTGGCGGTCTGTAAACAGCAGCAGCCCCCAAGTCGGATTATCCTTGCTCAGCATATAAATCGAATCATTCGTCCGAATGCTCGTCTGGCTCATCTGCGAAAGCTCGAAGATCGCTTCCGTCATCCGTTCCTCGCTGACCATCCGCCGCAGCTCATCCCAATATTTCACGTTCACAACAAGCAGTGTGAGCGGAATTTGATACCGGGTAGACAGCGCCATGAAGACGGCGGCATCATTTTGGAACGAGCGGCTGTTGCGCAGATTCGTATTTTCATCCATCGTCGCCAGCCGGCTGTTCGTTTTCTTGAGCTGTTCATTTTCGATTTGGAGCTGTCTGCCTGCAAGTGTAAACATCCACGTCACCAAGGTGAATACCGGCGTCATGACGAGCCAGAAATAATTGCCGCTGCTGACCGCCTCTCCCCCTACAAGCGTTCCATACAGCGTATAAGTACCGAAGCCAAAAATAAACACAATGTTGAGAATGAGCCCTGTCGTTACATTCGTGAAATACGTAATGATCGCAATCAGGAAAGCGACATTTAGAAAAATAACATTTTGCAAATAACGGTCAGGATCTCCCGCTGTAAATACGATGCAAATGAAGCTGACGACGATGAGCAGCAGGAAGCCGCTGTCGGAAATTAGACTGCTCTGATTACGCCTCATCGCGATCACCCCGTCTTCTGCGATATTTGCGAGCTAGGAAAATCAGCGATACGAGCACCAGCACCATAACAAGTGCTGCTGCAATTACGAAGCTGAGCACATCGGTGCGTTCCATCGCATTGCTAATGACGGAGGCTTGCTCGGGCTCGGCTTCTTTTTTGAAACGAAATGCGTTAATGTTGCCGTCCTTGTCCGTCGATACGCCATCGCCGAACACCTTCCATACCGTTCCTTGGCTGGCGACCAGCTTCGAGGCTAGATAATAATATTCCGAGTCTGCCCCAGTAACGGCGAGCAAGCCATGTCCCGCTTCATACGGGGAATCAATTAGCTGCAAAGTTCCGATACGCTTGCCGTAATCGGAGTCGATGCTCATTTTCTCATTGGACTGCAAGCCAGCGCCATTCGCATCATATTTGAAGTACAGCGCATCATTATGATCACGAATGACCTTGTTGCTTTGGAAGGTCCCAATCGCGATGACGTTGCGGGCCTTCAAAACATCAGCAGCGACATCATCATTATAAAAGAGAACGTCTCCTGTGTTGCCCTCTGCATATTGGCCGAGCAGATTAAACAGGTTGGCTACCGTACGATACGTGTAGGAATCGCGCTCCTGCGGCAGCACGACCGCTACCTGGTTAAATGCTCCATCCCTTAAAAAGGGATACGGATAGTTGTTGAACAACAGCTCCGTCCGATCCTTCGTATTCAATTGCAGCATGGAATCCTTCGTCACGAAAGCCCACGGCATTTGGTTCTGATTTTGCACGCAAACGGCATTTTTCAGCTCTAGATCAAAGGCGACAACGACGGAAAAGTTGCCGGAAATGTCCAGATTTTTCGGAATTGGCAATGTAATCGAATCGCCATTTGCCAGCTCCTCCGTCAGCTTCTTGCTGCCGATAGGCGTATTGTTGATGAGCACCGTCACCATCGAACGGTCAAAATCCAAGTTTTTCGCATAACGGAAATCGAGACTGATTTTGCTTGCGTCAGCGATGGAACGATTGGCTGGCAGCGACACAAAATAAGCTTTCTCCTGATGGCGCGGGCCCTTCAGCTCGTCGCCTGATTCGGTCAAAACGACATTGCGGCTAATGTTGACCACAGGCGTCGAGACATCGGTGCTCTCATCGACGATTTTGCGGTCGGAGCTCAGCTGGCTCATCAATGCCTGATTCGCCACAAGGCGGCTTGCCTTCACGAGCAGCGCCTCATCCTTCGCGGTTACAACGAGCGCCCATTGCTCGCCTTGGCGCACAAGCTGAATCAGCGCTTTACCGTTCAAATCCGGTGTGCCGACAGCTGTCTTCAGCCCGCTTGGAAGCTGGTCATACAAGGCAACAGCCGTAACGAGCTTTTTGCCTGCATAATATTCATCATCGAAGGCAAGCAGCGGAATCGCCTTGTCCTGAAGCGTATTCGCCTTGGCAAAGCCAGACAGCGCGTAGACGGCCGCTTCCATTTCTTTCGCGGAAGCCTGCGCCGGCACTGCAATCGTATTCAAGCTTTTGCTGACCGTGTCGAGGCTTGTAAAGCGCTCATTAAAATCGCGGATAGAGCCGTCCAGCGGCTTGCTTACATAACGAACATCCACGCTGGAGCTGCTGTATAGCTGGAGCCAATTGTCCCGCTCCTCATCAGGCGAACAGATTTGATCATTGATAATCGTCTGAATGCTTCCTTCTGTCGACAGCGTGTTTGTGCCTTCCGCCAGCAGCTCGCGAGGAATCGTCACGCTTAGGCGCTGCTTTTTCTCTACTGTGCGATCCGGGCGGAACGAATAGAAGGCTACGCCATTGATCGCCAAAGTGACGCTGGAACGGTCCTTATCGGCGAGCTGCGACACCTTATAGTCCATATTGACGACGACGCTGCTCACATTCCAATAGGACGGTATTTGAAAAAAGTCCTGGCGCGTCGCCATCACACCCGACATGGATGTATCTGCTGTAATGAATGGAATATCATAGCTCTCTGTTCCCGGTGCCTCTGCTGCGCTTGCTGTTGCTGCTCCAAGCTGGCCCAGCTGTCCAAGCAGCAGCGCCATGCATATGAAGGTAATGACAAATATGCGTCTTTTCATGATGCTCTCCTCCAGCTTTAATAACGTTCGGTTTTGTACCATTTTGCTTCGCGCTTAAATACTAAATCCTTGAGATACGTATATAGGCCGTAAGCGGCAACAACCATCCACATTTGGCAATAGGATACGTACATCAGCATAATAATCCACACATTGGACAGCCTTAGCTCGCCTTTCTCCGTCGTTAGCGTAATATAAGTGCCTACAATAAACAGCGTGACCGCCAGCACCCAGAGAAAGGAGCTGAAGCCGGCGATCGTCGTATGTACGTAACCTAAGGCATGAAGTATGAGCAGCAGGTCCGACATAACGAGCGACGTGAGAAGCAGAAAATAAATCGATAAAAAGTATAAAATATCAAAGCGGATGTTCGTCGCCGAGCGGTCAAACAGCAAAGGAATATTTTTCACAATGACATAAATGTTGCCCTTCGCCCAGCGCGTTCGCTGCTTGAACCACACTTTGACCGTTTGCGGCTCCTGCTCCCAGGTGACGGCCTTCGGCTGAAATTTGATTCGGTACCCCATCATGTAAATACGGAAGCTGATCTCGGTATCCTCGGCAATCGCCTTCACATCCCAGCCGCCAATCCGCTCGACGATATGGCGCCACATAATGAAGTTCGTTCCCGGTATCGTGCAAAGCTTGAACAGCTTCCATCTGCCCGCCTGCGCCATCCATTGGAAGGAAAGCGTCTCTATGTTAATGAAACGGGTAAGCAGATTCGTATCGCGGTTGCGTGTTCGGAACTTTCCGATGACCGCGCCCAGCGTATCATCATTCGTAATTTCACCGACCAGATAGCGAAGCGCTGTGCGCTCCGGCGTATTGTCCGCATCATATATGGCGATCAGCTCGCCGCGGCTTTGCTGAAAGCCAATGTTGAGCGCATTCGACTTGCCCTTGCCGCCTGTCACCTTGTCGGTGTTGATAACAATTAAATGGCGTCCCGCGTATCTGGCCTGTACCTCGGCAAGCAGCGCCGCGCTATTATCCGAGGAATTATCGTTAATGACGATAATTTCGTAGCGGTCATGCGGATAATCAAGCGCCAACAGCGACTCTACTGTCTTCGTAATGACCTTGCCCTCATTGTGGGCCGGAACCATAATGGTGACGAAGGGGGTCTCCCCCTTGATTTCCGGTACAGGCTTCCCTTCGCTCTGAATATAAAATAAATATCCGGCGATTATCAGCACCACATTGACGAGCAGTAGCGACCAAATACAGATAACGGCAATCAACATGAGGATGTCTGCGATTGTCATAGCTGTCTCCTTATTTGAAGTATTTGCGTCTGTACAGTCGGTATCCGATCATAAAGAGGAAGCCGAATATGAAGAGCGACACAATAATAATGACGATAAAAATTTTATTTTGCACATTAAACAAGGTGGTAAAGCTTACCGTGCCCTTATCTGCATATTCATAATCAGAGCTGACCTGCCGCAGCGCATCATTCAAGGTTACCGCTTGACCGTTAATGGTCATATGGCCGCCTTGCGACAGAATGACATGCGCCTCGGTTCGCACCTCATGGCCTTGTTGCTTATAATCTGCGAAGGTCATCCAGCTCTCCGTAATGCTGGCGAGATCGGCGCTCAGCTGCGCTTCGTTTTCAGCAAAATCATACGTCAGTGCCGTATTCATCGGAAGCGGCTCCCAAGCCTTGCCCTCACGGTCAAAGCTGGCAAGATAGCTCGGGCTTATGCTGTAAAGCGACGACGCAAAAGGCTTGGAAACGTTCGACTGCGAACGGTACATCAGCTTCTTATTAGGCAGCAGCACCGCCGAATTAAAGAAGCCCATGCCATCCACAGCGTATTCCTTATCGTAGGACCAATACATTTCCGCTCCCATGCCAAGCGGCGCAATGCCGTAAGCCGCTAATACGTCAATGAATGAGGTCATCTTCGTTTTCAGCGTCTGGTCATTTTGACCAATGGTTGAAGCCACGACTGGCGCATTGACCAGCACAGATCCGTTTCGCGACTGCACATACTTCAACGTTTCCAAATAGCGCTTCATCGCTGGAAACTCCGAATTGCTGAATACCGGCTGGACACTTATCGCAAAAGGAATGCCCGCATCATACAAAGTATCGGCCATTTGGGCCAAAAGCGTTAAATCCGAAAACGGGTAAATTTCCTTAAAAAGCAAGTAGGTTTGCCCCGGCTCGGCAAGTCCCAGCCAATCCTTCAGCACATACGACATCGCCAGCTCGCTCAAATTCCCCTTCTGAAAATAAGGCACATATGCCGTATGCTCATTCCGCGCCGCGTAGGGGGAGCTTCCGTCCGCCCCGCTATTTTGCTTGGGGGTAAAGCTTCCGTAGGCCTCGGCCTGAGGATTCACCGAAGGATTTGCTGTCGTCTGCTCCATCACGATGTACGGAGTGTTTTGCACACGCACCGCCTCATCTGAAAATGGGCCAATCGCAAGCCGCATCGTTTCCTCGCTCGGCGTTTGTTCGATGGCAATATGCAGCGATTGCTGCTGCGGAGCAGGCAATTCCTCGCCGATGTGAAAATAATCGCCCCGATAGGCTATCCTATCCTGAACAAAAGCGGCATTCGTCAGCTCCATATCAGCTGCATTTCGCACCAGAATCGCCTTGCTATACTGCTCCAGCATGCCGCCTGAGTAACCATCTACGGAGAGGAGTGTCACCTGCGCTCCGAATGCCGCAAGCTGCTGCTGCAGCGCCTCGACATTGCCAGCCTTTGGCGAGTCCTTGGCCAAGCTGTCATAGAGCAGCAGCACGCGGATCGGCTCCGCCTCTCTTTCTGCCGCAGCAGCGAGAGAAGAAATGGAAGAGCTATAAAGCAAACAGAGCAACAGCAGCAGGTTCAATAGTATTTTCGGTAATGGTTGTCTACATTTGCTTTTTTTCACCTTCTCACCTTCCCACCCTCTCTAGATGTATTTCGTTTGGCGAATCCTGCTCCTGCTCGCTATGCCATAATCTGCGGCGCACAGCGTCTGCAATGACCAAAAACGTAATGAGATCAAAGGCCGCGGTAAACAGAAATTCATGCTTCGCCAAATCGGCGTCCCCCGCCCCGATAATCGAGACGAAGATGCCGGACAAGCCGGCCAGCATCATCATGACGATGAGCGGCAGGCGCGAAGCCCGCCTTAAATTTCGTGCCCTGATCGCCGCTACGAAAGCTGGCATATAAACGCCAACAACGACAATCATCCAGATGACGATGAAGCCGAAGGTTTTGGGCGCAAGCGCCTCTTTCAGCAAGCTGTAGCCGGAGAAAAAGACCGTCTGCTGGCCAAATGGCTTGCCTGCTGAATTCTCATAGTTGCCCATCGCCGCGGGGCGGATGGTAAACGCATTTTTCGCTGCCAAATTCAGCATGCTGCCAGCCTGATCCGGATGGCTGATATAATAGCCGACAATCGCACCAAAGCCGTACTGGCTATAGAAGTTTTCCTCTAAAATCGGCGAGTCCACATCCACCGTCGTAAACGGCTCATAATAAATGCTGTCCTTCAAAATTGCATATTGCTTGTCCATGCCGAGCGCCTCCAAGGCGCCTTCCGGATCATCTGAGCCCATCAGCACCCCGCGCGTCATCGCATGGTATTTGTTAATATTGACGAACTCCTTCGGAATGAGCACGTACGTTGCAATGCCTGCCATCATCAGAACAGCGAGCGATGTCAGCATTAGCACGCGGAACGTCCGCTTCACATGGATGAATAGGTAGAACAGGCCGATGACGGCAATAATGACGCCAACCGGAGCATTTTGCTGCTTGCTCGTCGTCAGCAGAAAGCCGCTGATCGTAAACACGGCAAGCATCGCGTAATCATTGTACCTCCGGCGGTAAAGCAGCAGCCCTGAGGCAAAGACGAGCATCATCATAATAAGCACGATGCCTTCGCTGAAAAAAGAATTGAAAAACGCCGTATATCCCGTATCGCCAAACATAAAAATCGCCAGCAGCGCAATTATATAGCCGTATTTGCGGTCGACTTTCCAGGTCAGGCTCTCAACGAGCAAATAAATCGCAATGACGTAAAGAATCGTCAATATGGCCGCCTGAAAACGCACATCGAACACCTGGCTGCTGGCCAGCAGCGTATTCAGCGCAACTGACAATTGAATGAACCAGGATTGCGAGGACGTAAAGGTTGTCCCATTTTCATTGTAATATTGCAAAATGCCAAATTTCTTTACAAAGTAGCCGAGATATTGGCTGTCATAATCCGGGGCGTTAAAATACAAGCCATTGCTGTACAAAATACGAAAAAAGTCCCCGTTGTCCGCCATCCCGATATACGGGGGCGTGAACAAGGCGATGATGGTAATGATGAGCACTGCCAAAGCAGCGAAGCTGGCAGGCGATAGGTATCTGTTCAATAAGGCGTAGGCTTGCCGCGCGTAGTGCTTGGCCCTGTCTGCTATCATGGTGGGCGCCTTCTTTCTTAAATAACTTTTATAAACTTGGTGAAAAAGGATCATCGCTGCGCGAAAGGTTTGCCTTTTTCACCAAAGTTTCTGCTGAGGAAAATTATGAAAAAGGCTTTTTTAGTAAGTATAAGCAAGCAAAGCCATTAGGTTGTCGAAGGAATAGGCTTGCTGAGCTGCCGTGTCGCCAAAGCCGCCGAGCAGCGGGCTTCCGACCTCCTCGATTTGAAACTCATTCATTTTGCCAATACTGTCGGCATATAAGGTCTGGTCGCCAATCACGGAGCCAATCATCGCCGTTATCGCGTAGATGGCAGTAGAACGCGTATCCGTCGTGGCTGCACCTTCCCTCGTGTATTGGCCGTAAAGCGTACCCGCCTTCACCTTATCCTTTATGTATCGGATGCTTTCAGCTTTTTCTTCACCCATTTCGGCTAATATCAGCACAGTTAACAAAGATTCCACCATATTAATATGATCCGAGCTGTATTTGCCTTTGCCATAATCATAACGCGTCTCATAGAAAGGAAATTCGTCCGTTAAATAACCGTCCTTGATGACTTTCTCCATATTAGCGATCAGCGTTTGCCGCTCCCCCGCCTCGATAGGCAGCAGCCCCAGCGTCTTCAAATCGATATAACATAACGTAATAAAATTATTCGTTATTTTGTATGTTTCATCATAAAAATCATACAAATAGCCATTTTTCACATTATGCTCGTAAAAACGTTTGCCGAAGCTGTCGGCCTCCTGCTTGTAGCCATCATTTTGAAAAACATCGCCGGCCTCATAAAGCGCACGGATGATGCGCAAATCGTCAACCGCTGCGTTCAGCGTATAACGCTTTTGCAGCTTGGGGCTGAAGCGGTAGCTGAAAGCCGTCTCCATATTGAACGATTGCTTGGCGCGGGCCCACTCCTCCTCGAAAGCAGACTTTTGCTGCGTTAACGCTTTGTAGCGCATCATAAGTCCCGCTGACTCGCTAAGCATTTCATGCCCCGTTGTCAGCTCCGCATTTTGCTCCGTATCCTGCAAGTTCGTATAAATGCCAGCCGTTCCAGACAGCTCAGTCGTTATAAAATGATACAGCTTCTGACGCTTGTCCTGCATTTGCAGCTTGTCACCAAAATGCTGCTCTGGCAGCAATGCTGGCGCAGGCGTGTCCTGTGGCGCTGCCGAGGACGTGGGCAATGAGGATGGAGCTGGCTGCTCCGAGCGTCCACATGCCGTCAACAATAACACGAACGTTATTGCGGTTAAGATCACTTTTTTGCCCGAACCGCTTGATTGTATTTTACGCATCCATCTGCCTCGTTTCTCTGAATCCGGGTTTAAAACATTTGGTCCACATCGTCTGGATCCAGGTTATCCCACGCTCCCATTATGTCCGCTGGCGCCGGATTAAAACGATATTTTGCCAAATCCAGCTTGCCCTGCACACTAACTTCGATACCCTCTTCCTCCAAGCGCGACCGCTGCTCCATATTCCCCTCTTCACTCGGGATGGCGATTTCTCCTTGCGCATTGACAACCCGGTGCCACGGCAGCCGATGGATGCTGCTCTGCGTATGCAAAATCCGCACAACCTGGCGCGCACCTCTGCGGCTTCCCGCAAGCTCGGCAATCTGCCCATAGCTCATGACAGCGCCTGCTGGGATGCGTTTTATAATTTCAATAACTCTTTTCGTAAATGGCTGCATGATGGCCTCCGTTAGAAAGCTAATTTTTCTTTTGAAAAGATTGTAACATGTTTCAGCATTCGACTGGTTTCTACATTTAATATTTACACGCAAATCTAAAAAAAAATTCAAAAAAGGCAAGCACGTCGTTCCCTGGGGAGCTACGGCCTGCCTTATTTTACAAAATACGTGCTTTTTTAAATTATTGATTGATCAATTACAACTAAGCAAAAGAAGCTGCCTGATCAAGCCTTGCTTGCCATATAGGAAATCTGCTCCAGCCATGCTTTGCGCATTGCCTCATCAGATGCTGGAACAGAGTCGAAGAACAGATGATACTTAACCTCCAGCCCGCAATATTCGAAAATCCCTTTATCCGACGTTAAACGCAGCGCCTCTCCCATGCCATTTGCTTCGTATTCCGCTTTGGACTTGCCTTGCGTGTTGATAATGACGGCCTTTTTCCCCTTTAGCAGGCCCATCTGCACGCCATCCACATACTTATAAGCAAAACCGTAAGAAAATATGCGTTCGATATAACCTTTCATCATCGCTGGCAGCCCGGTCCACCAAATCGGGTAAATAAAGGTGATCATGTCGGCCCATTTTAAATGCTGCTGCTCCTGTTCAATATCCTCGCTCAGCCCGCCAATGATTTCACTTGCGCTGACAATCGGCTGAAACCCCAGCTCATACAAATCCCGCACAACGACCTCATGCCCCTTATTCGTCAGCCCTTCGACCGCCGTTTGCAAAATAGCATGGTTAAAGCTTTCTTTCCTCGGATGTGCGTACACGATTAAATGATTCATTTAAATAGCTCCTCTCGATTTTCAGCTCGATTAATTTTGTGATTGATCAACCAATTACTAATGGTCAAGGTAAAACGGCTGTTGCCGTCCTTTTAAAAAGACCACCGCCACAAACGAATAACAATGGTCTATTCTTTCACAAACAGTTCCGGCATTTCCAGTGCCATTGCCACATTGCAGAGCATGCCTCTAGCCAAAAAATTCGTCGTACGCGCGCCAGCATCAGCAATGCCCGCCTTCGTAAAAGCATCCTCAACGAGCTGCTTCACCTGGCCGGTGCCCTGCCGCATGGCATCGCGAACCGGAGCTTCCCGAATCGTCTGCGCCTGCATTTGCAATAAAATTTCATTGCGATGCGAGCCCATAACTTCCTCATAAGCCCGGATCAGCCCTGGCTCCAAGGTAGCTGGCTCCTCCGTATCAATGACCTGCTGAAAAGCTTTGACGATGCGCTGCCAAGATACATCAAGCGCCTCCACCAGCAAAGATTCCTTCGTAAAGAAGCGATACACATAGGGCTGGGAGATCGCTGCCCGCTCGGCTACTTGCGCTGTAGTTGCACGATAATAACCAATTTCGGAAAAAACCTCAATAGCCGCAGATACGATATCGGAACGCCTGCTGGCAGCTGTTGCCGTTCCTTTTGCCATAAACGCACCCAACCTTTCATTTGGTATTGATTGATCAATCACTAACTTGCTTTAAACTATAGCCGATCTTAAAAAGACTTGCAAGCCCTTTGTTTCAAAAAGTTTTGCCGGGCCGCTTGACTTGGAGCCGCCTCCAAGTTGTACGCTAAGGCCATCAAGAGGAGCATCAACAGCTAGCTGCTGGCTTGGTTGCCCATTCTATCGAGGAGGAAACATGATGAACAAGCAAATAGATGTACAAACCGCGCTCATTACAGGCGCTAACAATGGAATTGGGCTAGCGCTCACTCGCAGGCTGCTTGGGGAAGGCTGGCAGGTTGCCGCACTCATTCGTTCCGATTTTCTAGAGGACGATGAGGAGATTCAAGCTGCTCTGCGCAAGGGACAGCTTCGCATTTACAAAGCCGATTTAGCTGATTTTGCAAGCTTAAAGCTGGGGCTGAAGCAAATTAAAGCAGCAGAAGCCAAGCTGGATGTGCTATTCAACAATGCAGGAGGCAGCTTCTCGGAGCTATCTATGACCAAGCAAGGGCGGGAGCAGCATTTTGATTTGCAGACGGTCGCGCCATATGCCGTCTTTATGGAGCTGAAGGAGCTGCTCAAAAAAGGAAGCTATAAGACGATCGTTAATACGTCGACCAGCTCTTTCAAAACCTTGAAGAAATTCAACGCGCAAACGTTGGAGCGCCCAACGGAATTCAAGAAGCTGTTCGGTCCCTACTCCACCTCCAAGCTCGCTCTTTCCTTGTGGACAAAGGAGCTGGCTCCAGCCCTTGCAGCAGAAGGCCTCCGCATCATCAGCGTTGATCCGGGCGGCAATAATACGATTAGAAAAGGAAAAAGCTCCGGCTTGCCTTTTTATATAAAGCCCATCATGAAGCTGTTTTTCTCGCATCCAAGCAAAGGCGCTTCCCTGCTTTATGAAGCAGCGGTCAGCAAGCAGAAGCTTGCAGCGCCTGGCTCATATCTTGTAAATGGCAAAGCCTCTGAGCTGAAATTTGCTGACCAAAGCGCTAAAGTGCTAAATCTCGTCAGCTCGATTTATGAACGGGAGTTTTCAAAGCCCCAGTAAGCGTGAGGGTGCTGCAATATAAAGCCCAATTAAGAGCGGCAAGCTGCTGCTCCTAATTGGGCTTTGGACGATCAAACCAACTATATTTCTTTATAATACAATACCGTGGCATATAGGTTGCCGTCACCTGAACGGGCAAATTTCGGAATACGCCCTGCCTCAATAAAGCCGAGCGACTGGTACAAAATATTAGAAGGCGCTCCTTCTAGCGTATCGAGGATGAGCAGGCTTCGTTGTTCCGCAACAGCCCGCTCCTCCGCTGCCTGCATCAGCAGTCTGGCAATGCCTTTGCGCCTCTGCTGGGGCTGCACCATCATTTTGGCAATTTCCGCCCGGTGGGATGCATTTTGCTTTTGCGCCAGCTGGAGCTGTACGGTACCGACAATTCGTTCTCCCTCCTTGGCAGCCCACAGCAAAGTGCCCGGCTCCAATACGCCTTGCCAATACCCTTTGGCGTCCTCCCTGCTAAGCGGCGGCAGGAAGCCGATCGACGCTCCATCGTCTACGACCTCGACAATGAGCCCGGCCAACTCCTCTAACGTATGCTCATCAAGCTCCGTCAGCTCTTCTACTCGCAATGATTGGCCCATGCCCTCAACTCCTTTTTCATCTCTGTTTCATCTTCTCTAGCATATCCAATTTGTGATTTGAGCTCAATCTACTAAACATGATCATTGAATAAATCTTCAATGCCGCGAATAATTTCTGTAAAGACACTATGGAGATGTCCGGCACTACGATGCCAATGGTCAGCGTTTTGCGCAACAACAAGCTACAAAGCGAAAAAATCGGTGAAATGTTGTTCCTATAGGAGGCTTAAGATGCAAAAAATAAAGCTTTTTTCCGGTACATCCAACCGCAAGCTCGCTGAGCAGGTCTGTTCTTTGCTTGGGCAGCCGCTCGGCGATGTCGCTATTACCCGCCAGCAAAGCGGCGAAATTCACGTTTCCTATCAAGAGCCGATTCGTACCTGCGACGTCTTTATTATTCAAGCGATGTCCCATCCGGTCAATGAGCATTTGGTTGAGCTGCTTGTGCTCATTGATGCTGCCAAACGTGCTTCGGCAAATAAAATCAATTTGATTTTGCCCTATTACGGCTATGCCCGGCAAGAGCGAAAAACCGCGCCCCGCGAGCCGATTTCGGCGAAGCTGGTTGCCGAGGTGCTGACGACCGTAGGTGCGAACCGCATCGTAACGATTGATCTGCATGCCGATCCGATTCAAGGCTTTTTTGAAATTCCGGTTGACCATTTAACCGCCCTCGACCTTATTATCCATCATTTAAAAAGCAAAAATATTGAAAATCCGGTTGTCGTCTCTCCCGATGCAGGACGTGCTTCCACAGCGGAAAAGCTAGCGGGCGAGCTGGACTGCCCATTCGCCATTATGATCAAAAACCGCCCGGCCCACAACCAGACGGAAATTACGCATATTATTGGCGATGTAGCGGGCAAAACGCCGATTATCATTGAGGATTTAATTGATACCGGAAATACGATCGTCAATGTCGTTAATGCCCTTAAGCAAAATGGAGCCGGGAACGCTTATGTTTGCGCAACACATGGGCTATTTTCGGGAGGGGCGCGAAATTTGCTGGCATCGCCTAATATCAGCGAAATCGTCGTCACCGATACGATTGCAATGCAGGAGGAGCATGAGGTTTTTGGTGAAAAGCTTGTCATCCTGCCAATAGCTCCTATTATCGCTGCTGCCGTACAAATTATTATTCAGGGCGGCTCCATCGATACACAGGTAAACTCGGGCAAGGTTTAACATTTGGCTTCCTTGTTCAGCATACATGTATGCCAAGTGTGACTGCGGTTAAAAAAAGTGCGGAAAGGCAACGATCTGCCTTCCGCACTTCCTTTGAGATATTTTGCTGTATCTCTTTTTTCTCAATCTCTGCTTTCCTGCATTTCTGCCTTGCTAAATTTATGCCTTGCTAAATTTCTGCATTTCTACATTTGTGCATTTCTGCATGTTTTTCTTGCTGCCCATTTCCCCTATTAGCTAGGCTCTGTGCCCCACACTAAATTTCCGTTTTGATACAATGTTACCTTCGTATAATCTGCATAAGTCGTTCGCGACGAATTAAAAGAATAATCATCCGTCTCGCTGAAATTTGTCCAATCGCTCTTATGAATGCGCGTATGAATTTCGCCAGATGTCCCGCCTGCTGGGATGCTGCCCGCGCCGGAGCTGAAGGAAAGCTCTACATAATAATCGGCGCCTGTCCGCGGCGTAGTCAGCTTGACGAAGCTGCCCGATACATTGCCGTTGCCTGCTTGGGCATAGTCGCAGAAGAAGTTTTGCTGTTTTTCCCCGTCAATCGTATACCAGTAGCGAATCGTTAGTCCGCTCATCGCGACGGGAGCCGTCCCGTTATTTTTTATGATGAACTGCGGCTTGAGCTGGTTATCCCCTGCATTGCTGTCCCCTACCCGGTATGCGACTGCCAAGGCACCAGAAGGCTGCTCTGGCCCGGTCGTACCGGTCGGTGTAGCAACAGCTTCAGCAGAAGCTGCTCCCGTACCAGCGCTGTTGACCGCCTGAATAATATAATAATAGGTCGTTCCGTTCGTAACGGCTGTGTCATTATAGACGCTGCCAGATACAGCAGCAGAAAGCGTCGTATATGGCCCCCCGCTCGTCGTTGCCCGTTTCACTGTATACGAGGTCGCGCCGGCTACCGCATTCCAAGCAAGCTGAACCTGCATGCTGCCAGCTGTCGCTGTTAGGCCAGTCGGTGCAGCAGGAACGAGCGGCCCCTCAGGCGTCTGGACCGTTTCCAGCACCGACCAATAGGCAGGCTTGGACTGCAAACGCTCATCGAACAGAAGCGGCCAATTGTTGCGGGTTACCGGGAAGGTGCGAAGCCACGTATGCGCATCATCTTTGCCCCATAAGGTTACATTCGTAACGGTGTCCGTATGCCGCAAAAACACCTGAAATAGCGCTTTGTACAAATTAGCTTGGCGCTGCTTCAGCTCCGCGGAGAATGTATCGTAGGATTGCGAATTATCCGAATAGACGCTAATGTCGAGCTCGGTAATATGCGTCTCCAGTCCAAGCGCTTTGAACTTGATAATGGAGCTTTCAATTTCCGCAAGTGTGGGATAATAAAGACTAATATGCGTCTGGTGGCCGACGCCGTCAATCGGAACGCCTTTGGCCTGCAAACGGGTAATTAGGTTATACAGCGCCTGGCTTTTTGCCGGCTCATGCGTATTGTAATCGTTGATGAACAGCTTCACGGTCGGGTCCACTGCGTGGGCGAACTCGAACGCTTTTTCAATATATTCTTCCCCTGCAATTTGATACCACAGGCTGCGGCGCAAGCCATCCGGCTGCGACGTATCAATGACCTCATTTACTACATCCCATGCATAAATTTTGCCCTCATATCGCTCCATTACAGTTTGAATATGATTTTGCATGCGTGCATACAGCACCGCTTTGCTGACCAAATTTCCGTTCGCGTCACGGAACACCCAGTCAGGCGTTTGTGAATGCCAGACTAGTGTATGTCCACGCACTTGCTGGCCATTTTGCACACCGAAAGCTACCGCAGCATCTGCCTCAGAAAAATGAAATACATTTTCCTGCGGCTCCGTGCTGTCCCACTTCAGTACATTGCCAGGCGTGACGCTGTTAAAATGCTTGGAAAGCAGCTGTTTATCCGGAACCGTCAGCAGCTCATCATTGGTAAAAGCCGAGCCAATTAAAAACTTTCCGGCAAAAGCATCTTTAAGCGACGGTATGGTGTCTTCAATTATAATCGGGCCAAGATCCGGATGCCGCTCAAACCGAAAATCATCAAGGTAAAAGGAAGCGGTTGCACTTCCTGGCACCTCAAAATAAACCGCTACCTGTGTGGCCGGCTCTAGCATTTTGAATGTAGCCTGCAGCTTCGTCCAGCCGCTCGCTGTGACCGCTCCAGATGCGATATTTTCATAGCGGGTACCAGCAGGCAATGTGCGCTGAAGAGACATTGAAATATTGGCGTTTGCTGCTCCAGCGGGCAGCTTGACCCAGCCAATAAACTCATACGTTTGCCCAATCTCAAGCTGGCTTGTCACATCAAGAGAAGGCCCATGCCAAGTGCTTGTGCGTCCACTTACCGCCAAGCCGTATGCTCCGCTGCGCGCTGCTGCTGCATTTGCAGCCAAAACCTCCACACCGCCGCGGCCACCCCATTGCTGCACCGTACCATCCTCGAAATCGCTTTGCTGGAGCAAAGTATTCCCGGCTTCCACCGCTTGCACAGGCTTTGCCCAGTAGAGGGGAAGCAATAAACTTACGATAATTAGAAATTTAAGCGCTTTCATAAATGGGTAAAGCTGACGATTGCTCATTCTTTAATTCACTCCTTTTCCTATTCGGGTATGGTAACCACTCACAAATCCGAAGTACTGTCGTTCAACCTACTTAACGAAGATAACGGCATATACTTGTCTATATTTTTAGACAGACGCGCCTCCTCCCGATTTTGGTTGGAAGAGCCGACCCTTTTGCAAGCTAGATACCCGATAGTTAGAGCTGGGAACGACCCCTATGAAAAATTATACATCTTCCTATCTAAGCCTACAATATCAATTAATAGAAAAATTTGTAACAAAAACTTGATCCTTGCCCTAACGAACGCACGCTTCTCCTGGGCTTCACTGATTATAAGGGGAATAGACACTTACGGTTGGAGCAGACGAAGGAGCATCTTTTTTGAACGTGATTTTGTCCATTTTGCGGTTTACCAGCCCAATTAACTGGTCCGCCATGTAGGAGGTGGAATATTTAAAGCCCGATTCTTCCCAATAAAGAATAACGCCCATTGCAGCTGACATCTGGTAGCTGAGCAAAATTTCGTAGTCTAGAGCAGGGCTGCCCTCATCCATAGTGATATGCATATCGCGCCTCATCGACTCACGAAGCACGTCGTAAAGCTCAAACCCAAAGCTGCGATCTACGGAAAGCAGCGCCTGAAACTCATCTTTATGTTTTTCAATATGGTCAAACAGCTGCAGCGCCGAAGGATAAATATCTTCAGCCTTTACCAGATCCATCCCCTCGTATGGGATAAGCAAAGTCTCTGCAAAGCCAAGCAGAAATTCGCTTCGTATCTCTTGCAGCAGCTCTTCTTTGCCGACAAAATGCTTATAAAAAGTTCCACGATTGTAATCTGCCCGCTTTGCCACATCAAGTATGGTCACAGCCTCATATCCTCGCTCTAATATGAGCGACACGAATGCAGCTTTAATCGCTTGACGCGTTCTTCTCGTCCTTCGGTCCAGTTGCTTCTCCGTTGCCAATGCGCTCAGCCTCCAAAGCCTATAGATAATGTTGTCCCTATTATACCTCATTCGATATTCCACAATAAATGTTATCTAATCTCCCCACCTATTAAACACCCAAAGCTTGCATACGATGGAATACATTTGTACATCATAAGCAAAAATCAACAATTAAGTTTCATATGTTCAATTTCCGTCTAAAAGTAGACATACATTCTTCACCTGTCACTTACGTGACATTTAAGAAAGTATTGATTATTGTCGTGACAACATTGTGAAGTGTAACCTGTAATGGCACACATACAACTTAATCCTTCAAGCTGCGCTCGACTAAATTATACGATAAGGATGCGATAAAACATGGTTACAACAACAACGAAAACCGCAGTCATTACAGGCGCCGCTGGCGGTATTGGAAAAGAGCTTGCCCGCCGTTTTGTAGAGCGTAAAGTCAATTTGGTATTGGTAGACTTGAAGCTTGAAGCTTTGCAGCAAGTCGTTGCTGAGCTTGGTCTTGACGATTCCAACTCCCTAATCGTAGCAGCAGACGTCTCCAAAGAAGAAGATGTTGAAAACTACGTAAACAAAGCCGTGGAAAAATTCGGCACAATCGATTATTTCGCTAACAATGCCGGGATCGAAGGTCCATCCGGGCTCATCGAAGAGCAAAGCGTGAAAGCACTTGACCTTGTATATAACGTTAACGTTCGCGGCGTATTCCTCGGTCTTCACTACGTCGTTCCTGTTATGAAAAAACAAAAATCCGGCGCGATTTTGAACACTTCATCACTGGCTGGCCTCATGGGCGCACCTGGCATGTCCCCATATATCATGTCCAAGCATGCCGTAATCGGCTTGACTCGCGTTACAGCCAATGAGCTTGCTCCACTTGGCATTCGTGTCAACGCCGTTCTTCCAGGCACAATCAATACGCGCATGATGCGCCAAATTGAAGAAAACTTCGGCAATCCAGAGGCATTCAAAAAAGCCAATGAAGCCGCAACACCGATGGGCCGTTACGGTGAGCCGGAAGAAGTAGCTGCTGTAATGAATTTCCTTCTGTCCGATGAAGCATCTTTCGTTACGGCATCGCTTTATACGGTCGATGGCGGTATGGTTGGACAATAATAAATAAATACAACTAGTCGAAAAGGAGACCATCCATCATGAAGCTTGAAAACAAAGTCATCATCATTACAGGTGCGGGAAGCGGCATTGGACGTGCGACTGCCTTGAAGCTTGCTGCCGAAGGCGCCATCGTCGTATCCTCCGACTACAATGAAGCTACTGCCAAAGAAACAGCTGAGTTGATCAAGCAAGCTGGCGGACAAGCTTCCGCAATCCGCGCTGACGTTTCCAGCGTGGAAGATGTTAAAAACATGATCGACAAAGCCGTTGAAACGCACGGTACGCTTGACGGAATTTTCAACAATGCTGGCGTTGGCGATATCCGCTCCTTTGAGGATCACACACCGGAATACTTCAACCATGTTATTTCTATAGACCAATTCGGCGTGTACCTGGGCATCTATTATGCCTCGAAGAAAATGAAAGAGCTTGGTGTTAAAGGCATTATTGTCAGCACCGCTTCCATCTTCGGTTACATGGCTGCTAAAGGCAGCTTTGCTTATCAAGCCGCTAAGGCTGCTGTTGTCATGATGACGAAATCGGCAGCATTGGAGCTTGCTGATGCGGGCATTCGCGTAACTGCAGTCGCACCAGGCTTCATCGATACGCCGATTATCAAAGATGGCGATGATTTCAAAAATTTTCTTGCTGAGCAGCATCTGAGCAAAAAGCTCATTCAGCCGGAGCAAATTGCTGATGTTGTAGCTTTCCTCTTCTCCGAGGAGGCTTCGGCAATCAATGGACAAACGATTCCTGTTGAAGATGGCTTTCTCATCTTTAAACGCTCTTAATTGCTCCAAACAAGCAGCATCTGCCGATTACTGGCAGGTGCTGTTTTCTTTTTCCGTTCTCTTTTTCTGTGTTCTGCTCTCTTTTCCCCTCCCTCCTCCCTTCATCAAATTAGTGTATTGTTCCTAAAGTTAGGAATATAGAACTATTCACTTTCCAGTTAAAAAGATCGAAATAGTACTAGGATATGGATTATTGTATTTTTATAAACAGAAGGAGAATTATTTATGAAATTCCAAACTATTTTAGCCGAAAACACCGAATTAAAAATTACTACTGGTTTTGCAGGACGCTTTTCTGTATTTATTAATGGCAATAAAATCGAAAAAACAAATGATGGCTACCTCTTCCCGCTCAATGGAGAGACGCAGCAAATTACGGTTAGACGGGCGATGCTTGATAACGTACCGAAGGTGACATGGAATGGCCGCGAAGTGCTGCTCGCCAAAAAGCTAAAGGGCTATGAATGGGTTTTGAGCGCATTGCCTCTGCTGCTGCTCTTTCTGGGCGGTGCTTTAGGCGGTGCAATTGGTGCCATTGCCATGCTTGGAAACGTTAATCTATTCCGCAGCCAGCTTCCTACTGCCGCCAAAGTCCTCCTCTCCCTGCTTATCTCGGGCTCCGCTTTTATCGTCAATATTCTTGTCGCTATGTTCATTTATTCGATGGTCAACGGCTAGAGAAATGTTAAAATGCCCGTACCCGCAAAGCTCCATCATGAACTACCCTTGTTGTTATCGTCTACTTTTTATAGTATAAATAGGCATAACAAGGGAGCTGATACTGGTATGTACAAGCATGTTATTTTTGATTTTGACGGTACGATTGCCGACTCTGCTGCCGCTGTATTTACCATCTATAATGAAATGGCGGCACAATATCGTTTTAAGCCTGTAACCGAAGAGGAATATAAGAAGCTGAGCCAGCTATCTTTGCAGGAGCGATTTAAAGCGCTTGACGTTCCCTTTTATCGGTTTATGCTGTTTCGCAAAATCAGCAAGGAATTCAAACGGAAATACAATGAGCATGTTGCTTCGATTCCATTTTGTGACGGGATGCAAGATGTATTAAGCCATTTGCTGCAAAGCGGCATCAAGCTATCCATTATTACATCCAACGCCGCAAACAACGTCGCAGATTTTTTGCAGCCTCACGGCATTCACACCCTGCATGACATACGCAGCTCCAGCGGTCTGTTCGGCAAGCATAAAACCATTCAAACCTATTTAAAACAAAATCGGCTCCGACCGGACGACGTGATCTACGTCGGCGATGAGCTGCGGGATATTGTAGCTTCCCATAAATGCGGCATTAAGGTAATCGGAGTCACTTGGGGACTCGACCCTAAAGAACTGCTGGAATCCGGCAAACCTAGTTTTTTAATTGACCAGCCCCAAGAGCTTTTACGTCTAATAGAATCCACCTCTCCTTAACTGCGCAGGAGTCGCAAACACACCAGCTCTACTGAGTGAAAATCTGCCTGTGCAAAATTTACTCATGAAAAACCCCCTATAAGTAAACTGTAATGAGCTTGCTCCACACTTTTTACTTATAGGGGATAATATAAAGCTGGGCTAACCTTTACTTCCCATCAGCTTTTTAACTTCTCATAGAATCTTACTAAGTACTGCGATAATTCAATGAGATTCCGATCTGGATCTCTAACATAAACAGAGACAATCTGTTCCACCCCTTCCTTCATTCCCAAAACAAATCTGTATAGGCTGGCTGAACCATCCCCCGTATTTTCTTTTCCCGCAAAAGACGCTCTATCGCACGCGGTGAACGCCCAGAACATCATTAACCGTACCGTCTATCTTCACCTGTACGACATCCTCCTTCACCGTTCCATTATTATAATAAGCTGTAAATGTGAAGCTTAATGTTCCTTTGTTAAGCTTTTCAAAGGAAGCATCCCATAGCTCGCCAGCCCATAATGTACCCGCCGTATTTTTCACCTCCAGCTTCGTTTTAAAGCTGTTCATGGCAACCTCTACGCGCTCCGGCTTCGTATCCGTTCCCGTTTCTGTCGCATTCGCTACTAAAATGAATTTTTCTCCTGCCCAAAATACGCTGGATGCACGCGGAGCTTCTTCATCCCCGCTCTGTTTTTTGTTATAGGATTTGCGAATGCTGTTCCAATCGTCCGTATGATTGACCATTCCCGCTACTTTCAGCGGCTGCACTTGAACGGCTTGGGAGATCGTTACTGGTTCAGCTAAACCATCATCTACAGTGACGCTTAGCTGCCATGTGCCAGTCTGCTCCATTTTGAGCTTCGGCCCCGTCTTGGCGTAAGGATAGGAAACGGTATAATCGTACGCATATTTTTTCCCGGAAGGCGACTGAAGCTCCATCTTTAGAGAGAGCGTATCTTTGTCCGGATCAGCTGCATTCGCCTCGAACGTTACGATATCTCCTTCAAAAATCGGTTTCGGAGACCAATCTGCATCAACCGTTGGCGGGCGATTGGTCACAAAATAAATATACGCATATTTCCCTGGATTGCCCGCTACATCCGTATCTATGACCGTCAATCGATACGTTTGTCCGGGAATTAATCCTGTTACTTGATGAGAACGTGCCTCCATCTGCATAGCCATACTATATTCGGCCAAACCATCGCCATTCAAATCAATCGTCGTCACACTGCCATCTGTATGAACCTTTTGCATATAAAAGACTCGAGCTGCATGGCCTGAGGATGGGGCCGCATCGCTAAAAGCATTAAAATTAACCGTTACCGAGGTCGGTTTAATTTCAAGCTGCTCCTCCACATCATCCGGCTGTACGGTATCCACAAAGAAATAGCCGTTGCTGCTGTAAGGCCCCCATACATAACTGTCATAGGCTCTCGCTTTCCAATAATGCAGGCCTTCCTGCAAATTGAATGCTGGTATATGACTGGCTGCAGCACTCGCCATATTAGTGTCCAGCACCCTGCGATCCACAGCATGGAAAAACACTTCATAATCGATTGCTGTGATAGGGTCATTTTCAGGATCAACTGTAAATACACGCAAATTCGGACGATTGTTATTCGTATAGATCGGCTCCGAGGCTGTTGCCCCGTTATAGCTAAGCAAGTAGGTTGTTGGCGGCGAATCAATGATAAAATATACGACATTGCTATCATCCGACCATGCTCCACGACTGAATACACGCCCCTGTACCTTCACCTTGCGTCCAATATCTATCGTGCCTGCTTCAAGCTGGAAGCTGGCATCACTGCCCGGATATTCTACCTCCAGCGCCGTTTCGCCATTATCCACATATGTTAGTTTCAAATAAAACTGTTCCTGCGGATCATTTTCTTTATCCCGGTATATCCACTTTAGATTAGGCTCGTCAAGGACAACTGTTGGCGCGGAAGATGAACCAGCAGGATAGGTAATGACCATTTCCGGCTTGGACTGATTGATTGCAGGCAGCTCCTCCTTATAAACTCTCGTCTCCGCCCAGAAACTCCATGCCCCATGCATGTCCTTCACCTGCTCCTGAACGATCAGCTCGATGCCGGGACGGCTATAAAGCAATCTTTTCCCAGTTGTCCACGTGCTTTCGTCCGCCCAGCGTGTCCGAAACAAACGATCCGCCAAATAACCGGGAACATCCGGGTCATACGATGTATCGTGCGTCAAATAATCCAGCGCTTCCCCTCCAGCGTAAACGGTGCCCGTAAACCAAATATCCGGCTGCGCAATCGGCCTGCGGTGGACATAAAGCGATTTTGTAACCGGCTCCGAAAACAAACGGTAATCAGCCAGACCGGGATTATCCTGTGCCGAATAAGTTATAGCATACAGTCCGGGCTTTTCGAGCGAATTTAGCGCCGTGTCGAAAGCTTTCCCATTATATTGGCTAAGGCCAAGCGTATTGGCAAAATAATTTGGATTGTGCGTGTAGCTCCATTTTTCCGCTAATTTCGCATCCGTCTCAGGATCATTAAACAGCTTATTGTATAAAATCTGTTCTCCTATAAGCACGGCTTCATAGGTTTCCTCTGGAATAGAATCGCCATAATTGGTGCGCTTCACTTGGCTAAACGAGGCCTGCTGCTGACCAAGCGACATTAAGCCTGCTGAGCCTTTTTTGTAAGTGGCGTCCGTTGCTTCAAGCTTGTTAACCCCATTAATAGAAACTCGGTGTACACCTGCCAGCGATTCTAGTCTGAAAGCATAAGGGATACCCGCACTCCGCGGCATGGCTGCCTGAGCCAGAACAGTCTTGTTGCCGCTCATCACTTTGTAAAGAGTAAGGGAGCTGCTCGTCCACTCCACTGCATACATATTTTTTTCATCTTGAATTTGAATGGCTGCCCCTATTGGTCTATCATTCGATAAATGATTGATGGATAGCTCAAATTCAAGCACCTGATTTCTCATTATGCTATTCGGATCGTAAAGCAGTCCGCCCCATGCCTCGCTATCGACCTCGACCGTAGCATCGTTCAGCAGACGAGGCAAATCTCCCGTTGATTCACCTGTGAAAGGAATCACTACTTTTTTGCTCGTGAGTGAGCCTGAATAGGGTCCCGTATAGATAACATCTGTTCCGATGCCTAAAACCGAACCATTCGGAAGGACATTGGATGAAGCGTTAAAAGCAACTCCATCATAGCCATTTCCATCTGAATATTTCATCGTTTCCGTCACAAAATAGGCTTTGCTCTCATAAGTTTCCGCACCTAAAGACGGCGTTTGATTAATCCCCAATACACCTGCCCAATGCTGTAATTTTTGAAATGCCGAGCTTGCCCAAATTTGCTGGCCGCCCGCTGTCTGATAAGTGATTTTATTAAATAGCTTCACACCGGATGCCATTGCCCAAAACTCATCCGAAGGCTGTGAAAAAGGGCCGATTAAGCCTGTTTTAGGCCATAATATTTGCGTCATAATCGGATCGCTTGGCGACGGGCTTTTATCATTTGCAACTATAAAATGGTCCAGCATTCGGTATGGATTTCTATCATCGTTTCTCGTTATGGAACCGTCCGGCATGATTAAAAACCCATACGGCGTCGCCATAACGCCAGACTTATTAACTGCTGTTTTTGCGAGCTCGTAAGGGAATTTCAATACATCAATCGTGCCGCTGTTTTTCTCCGGCCTCGTAAAGCTATTCGTTGCTGTACCGTAAGACAGAACACCGCTCACCTGAGAATATCCGTAATTTCCAAACTCAAAACGCATGGAGGTCGCATAGCTTTTCATACGGTCAGCCGACATCGTGATAGCAGAAAGCATGCCCTTGCCAGTA
The DNA here is from genome assembly GCF_002741035.1 of Paenibacillus sp. BIHB 4019. NCBI lineage: Bacteria > Bacillati > Bacillota > Bacilli > Caryophanales > Paenibacillaceae > Paenibacillus > Paenibacillus sp. BIHB 4019. Next base: position 1,187,173 of record NZ_CP016808.1, read on the forward strand.
ACATGATTAGCTATTAACTGACCATTAGGGTTTACGACATAAAATAACGCCGTCCAATTATCTTCCGTACCTCTGCGCATGTTTGCAGCCACTAACAAATTGCCATTTGCATCGACATCTACACTGCCGATCTGATAAATGTTCCATGCATCTATTCCTGCATGCACAAGCTTTGTCCAATACAGCGTTTTTTGGGCGATAGAATATTTAGCTACATAAAGCTTTTGCCGAATTTCGAACGTCCGTCCTCCGTTGTTTTCCCGGTAAGCGACATATAGAAACTGCCGATCTGGCGAAAAAGCAGTGCCGATGACCTTATTGCTCGGATCGTCCCAATAGCTGCTGCCCGCTGTACCTCCAGTCGCTGGGGGCGCAATGTTAGGATACTCCTCTATCAGCTGTCCAGTCTCTATGTTATATACACGCAACGTGTCCCCAGAAACATTTACGGTCCCTTCTTCTAGAAAATAGGCCTGCTTCATTTGGGTTGGATGATATTGATAAAATGCCCCTTTGAATGTGTTCCCAGGATGCACATAAGTATGTTCAATCTGGCCTGTCCATACATCACGAATTGAAAACACCCAGTTTTTAGACTCTGGCGGTTTGTAGCTATAAGCATAATAATACCCAGCCTCGGTCATCACTGTCGTTTTGTAGCCAGCATAAATTTGACCGATACTGCCTTCCCATGCCGGCAGCGGCTTCATCTTTTTCGCCAAATTATAGCTTCCATTAAAATCTGCCCATAGCGCATTGCGGGTCGTCAGATTAACTCCATTTGGTTTCCAGCTTGCCTTATTTGTCGCCCCTCCTTCATATGGCGTCTTATTAACCCATGATCGCAAAATCGATTCCGGAGAATATGAGGTAATTGGCGGACCGCTGCTTTCCCCCTGGTCCGGCTGCTGCGTCAGGCCGATTGCAGTAAAATCTACACTTGGCGCGCGATTAATAATGTCCGTTGCCACAATAGCAGACTGTGCCGACAAGCCATAATCCTCCGTAACCGTTGCCCGGTACTGCCGCTTGCCAACTGTCGTATATTTTACGCTATGCGCCTCCTTGTAAGCCCCGTTATACAACGTGTGCCATGGTTCCTCATTAAAATCGCCATCATTGTCAGCATCGTAACGCTCTTCAAGCAAAAGGCGCTCCAGCTTGTCGCCATCTGGGCTGCTTGCATCCATATAAATCGTGTTTTCGTTATGGCGCACGCCTTGCTCGGCAGCTAAAAGCGCCACTACAGGCGGCTGATCAGGGACAATCTCCAATGGATAAGACGTCCATTCGCTTTCTCTCCCTTGAGAATCATGGACCTTGCCTTCAAGAGTGTAGGCTCCTAGCTGATCCGGTGCTTTAGCAGGCCATACACCGACCGTATAAGGACCACCACTATCATTTTTCTTAAAGCGAATTTCCGACTTGCTGAAATCAATGGTCACACCCCGCTCCGACAGTGGTGAAAACGAGTTATTCAGATGATGAGGCTGTGGGAAGGACCTCCCCTGAATCCAGCGCGTCACACCAGAAATGATGGCGACTGGTTTCGGATCATTGACATAAAGCAACGCCGTATCTGATAGGCTTTCATAGTCGTTAGATACATTCAGCGTAGCCTTATAAACGCCCGGTTCATTAAAGGTCACCGCGGGATGAGAGAAAGCTTTTTGATCAAAATTAAATTTGTCTAAATTTTCAGTTAATTCCCACGAATAATCGGTATATCCTCGGGCTGTCGCCGATAAAGTCGCCCGATCACCGGTGAAAATGGAGGTTGGACTCCAGTTTGCATTCACTTCGAGTATTGGTCTTGGCGCAGGCGTTGGCTCAGATCCTCCATTAGAAGCTGTAGCGATTGGGGTAGATACTCCCGGCTTCGTAACGGTGGTCGTGCATTCAATAGCCTGCTCCGCTGTCGTTCCGTCCGTGAAAGTGACTATGGCGCGCATGACGAATGTTTCGGTGAAGCTGTCTCGGCCACTCAACTGTGCCTTCGGTATTGTGAATGCAAATTTATAGCTGATCGTATCTAATACCTGAGCTATGGTCTGCGTCTGATATTGGGTTCCGTCTTTAAGGCGGCCAAATACTTTCCAGTTTTTTATTTTGAGCGAACCTCGCTGTTTTATCGTTGCAGTAATTGTCGAGTTTACAGCAACGTCTTTGTCTGCAAAGGCAACAGTTGATGGATCAGCTTTGCAGGTGCAGTCGAGATAGGGCTGGTCTACTGGAGGTAGTTTTTCGTATGTGACTCTAACTTCACCTTCGTAGTAGTATGTTTGGCCTGACCAGTCAGTTGATGCTGAAATAAGGTATTTCATTCCGATTGCATTGCCAGTACATCCGTTGCAATCGTTGTATGACCAATTCGTATTAGCCTTATCCATTGGAACCGCAATAGAAATGTACCCGTATCCATCATTGCCTTTTTTGGCTTCGAGAACTTTATGGAAAATAAGTTCCTGCATATCTTTTGAATTTTCTTTCGCCCTTGTAATTTCAATTGTTGATGAAATTAGTTTATTTACAGTAACAGGTTCATTATTGAATGAGTAGTACGATGGTCCATTAAATTGAGGATTTGTTACTATCGCCCATCCCTGTGAATCCTTTATTTGACTGGATATAGTTTTTCCATTATCATCTTTTGTTCGCAATATACCAGGGCAAATCGAGAGGTTTCCCTGCCAACAAGCATTACCAGCAGGTGGCGTAACGTTATAAGCGACACCATCAACACCTTTAAATACCCATTCTTTTCCGTTTGAACGCCTGTTTACAGCAAAGTACATATCCGGGCTGTAACCGACAGAAGTCGCAGTAATCTTAGTTCCGGAAAATTTTTTAACAGTTATTTCACTATTAGAATAACTAAAGTTGCTTTGAGCACTTCTCAAATTTGTCTGTTTCAATTCCCCTTTGCTGTTTGCTACCATTGTCCATAGCTCATAGGATTTTATCTTATATCCATCAGGAACTGGAGCATTTACAGTTGTCGCATTGCTTCTACTAGAGGATAAATCGAAAAATCCATCTGTTCCTAATTTTATTTTATAGCTTTTAGTCAGCGTTTCAGTAGTAGCAGAGATTACTGGGACTTGAATTGGAAAAATTCCAAGAACGATTGAAAAAATTAATAGCAAAGATATTAAAGATTTTTTTTCAATCATATGCCTCTAACTCCTGTCATGTAATAATCTTTCTGTCCGCTATATGTTCTTAAGTGAATTGGAAAACCTCCATACTTTTTCACTTGTGATTGGATTATCGATTTAGAAATAAAAGGTAATACCCAATTGTATTCTTTATTATTCTTAGTACCAAAATAGAGTTCCATTTTATTTTTGAAAATTCCGCCGCGATCAATGGTTTTCCTATCATAATAATAAAACTTATCATTTATTCTTGTAGCGCCAATATCACCACTTGTATGAACATAAAAACTTGTACTTGCACTTTCGCTACGATTTTTGTCAATAACAAGATTCTCCCCTTTAACTTTAAAACCAAAAACTAATCCATTATTTTTTTCGGGATCAATAATGTTGCCATTAATATGATAAATAGCTCCCTCTAAGTACTCTGAGTAATAGCCGTTTTTATCGAGTGGGTCCATAATTACTAGTTGCTGAATCGATACTTCGAAACCTGACCGCATTTCCTTCGTAAACGGTAGCTTCACCAAATCATCTTGGCCTAGCATAGTGATCACATTATGATCATGCCATTTAATCTCAGCGGCACTAGATGCCCCCTGATCCACCGACAGCTTCCCGCCACCCGCAAGCTTCAGCAGGCGAGTGACGATAACCGCTGCTTGTGCCCGAGTAGTCGTCCCATCGGGATCAATCGTTTCCGCCTTGGCTCCTGTGCGCGACAGCAAGCCTGCATTTACAGCACGGAACATCAACTCATCCGCCGTAAGCTTCGCACCTCGATACTCAGCATTTGCTCCGCGTACGGCGAGCTTAGCCATTTCCACGCGTGTTACCGCCATGCTCAGATCGCCCGTAAAATCGCCAGCGGCATAGATTTTCGCATCAGTCAGCGCCTTCTGATAGCCTGCATACCACGGCTTTCCAGCAGGAGCAGCTGCGACCTCCACCTTCGTCGTCAGCGCAATGACCTTGAGCAGCTCTGCACGCGTAATCGGGTTTTGCGGCTTAAACGTTTGATCCGGGTACCCGTTCAAAATACCCGCCTTCACCGCTGCTTCAATCGATTCCTTCGCCCAGTGCCCTGAAATATCTTTAAATACAGGTGCGGCCGCCTCAGCAACTTTAGAATCTACCGACGTTAAAGACAACGTAACCGTAACCGCTACCGCCACCAACACTAGCCATACAATAGAGCCCTTCCACCGCTGCAATCCCATTTTCCCCATCTTATTTGACCTTCTTCCGATTAGATTAGTTTGCATAAATAATAATAGCCAAAGACCTGCCTGCCCCACTTTTGTCCATTATGATTTTCTTCCCGTTGTAGGTTTTCAGCAGTCTAGCCTCTAACGCTTTGCCAGCGTCCAGCTTGACCGCATCCTGGTAAGCCGTATCCGCAGACTCGCCCACATAACGGGCCAAGAGTTCCATTAACAACTGCTTATGTAAAGAGGGCTTCTCGTATAGCCATATCGTCGTTGCTTTTTTCCTGCTGTCATACTCCAACACTAATTTATAATCGGCAGGTTTTCCGCTGCCTTCAGGATTAAGCAGCACCGTGTGCCCACTAACCATCACATCGCCCGAAAAGCTTTCGAGTGACAAAACCAACTGCTTCAGCTCCCCCGTAGATGCATAAGCTGGCTGCTCCATCAGGCCACCAGCAGCCCGAATCTGCGCTGACTGCCAATTCAGCAGCCGATGAATGACCACAATCGCTTCCGCACGCGTCATCTTGCGGTCCATTCCGATCCTCCCAGCAGCATTCCCCTTCATTAGGCCAAGCTGCTTGGTCATATAGACATAGCCTTTCGTGCTCCCCGCCTTGTCCTTGCCCGCCGCCCGAACGAAAAGCCTCGCCGCTTCTCCGCGCGTGATCGCTTGATTCGGCTTGAACTTGCTAGAATTATATTCCGTCATCTTCAATAGACTGAGCTTCAACCCAGCAGCCAAATAAGGGCGGAACCATCCGGTATCATCCAGAAAAGGCGTGTCCATATTGGAGACCTTAAGCTGCTGTGCTTTTACGAGTGCGGCAAGCAGCTCTGCTCGAGTTATCGGCTTATTCGGTTGAAAGGTACCATCCGCATAACCACTCACATAACCGGACTGTACCGCCTGCTCCACGGGAATACGGGCCCAATGGCCGTCCATATCGTTTAGCTGCTGCTTCGCCTCTGCTGCCTGGTCATGCAAAACCGGATTAAAGGCAAGCGCAACAACAACCGTTAACATAAATTGATTTTTCTTCATGCGGGGACTCCTTTATAGGTAAAATGGCACAGCCCATCCCCCCATAAAGTGCAAAAAAGCACGCAAAAAACCCAGGAGGATTTAAGCGTGCTTCGCTTCATAATTATTTTATACTTTACCCTATTTTATAAAATATTGTCAATCCATTTTTGGGATCTTTTTGTCACAAAAACTCACGAAACTCCTCATTATGCTCCTAAAACCGCTTATTTTCTGCATAAATAACCAATTTTCTACTTTCTGCAGCCGTTATGCGAGCTATCCTAGCCTAGTCACCCTCTTCTTTCACTTGTGTTTTTTTCCATATTATCGCACTGCCAAAACCCTTATTTCATTCGCTATCAGCAGCCCTATTGTTCTAGCAAGCGTCTTTCACTGCCTAAACCTTACCCCCATCTAAAGTCCTACAAATTAAATCACAAGCGCTTCCTTGCCACCCGAAACATTAAACAGTAAGATAGGTTTTAACTTTCTCGCTCAGATTTTCACTTTAACCTAGATGGAGGCCAACAAGATGAAGTGGTTCAAGCGCTATAAGCTGCAGCCAACGCTCGTTATCGTAAGCAGCTTGGTTATTTTGCTGCTGCTTGCGGTGCAGGCAGTCATCGTTTACTACTCTACTTCGCAGCTAATGTCCGCTAAAATTAGCGACGCCTCGCTTTCACAGCTGGAGCAGACTAATGAGAGCCTGACACAGCAAATGCAGTCGATTCGCTCGCTAGCACTGTCTATTGTCATTAATCAAAATGTCATTCGCATTTTGGAGGACGGGCGCTGGGGCGCCGACATTTACCAGCAAATCCGCAGCAATGAGTCGATTACTGACCTGCTGTCCAACACGGCTTACTCCCGCTCCGATATTAGCGAAATTATTATCATTACCGACCGCATGAGCATCTACAATTATTCCAATCCTAACGGCATTTACGAGCAGGAACGTATGAAAGACAAGCCTTACTGGGATTATATGAGCAGCCGTACGGAAGGTTTTTTGCCGCCACGCGCCAACGATGTTCGAATTGACGGGGCTGGAGCCCATATTATTACGTATTTTCATAAAATATTTTCCTCTGACGGCAAGGCGCTTGGCTATGTCAACATTAATTTGCAATTCGATCATTTCAGCAGTGCGCTGACGAATTTGCCGCAGCAAAATCAAACCTATATCGTTGATGATCAAAGCGGCATTCATGGCGTAAATCTTCAAAAAAGCACGGACGACCAGGACGATACAATAGCACAAATCGAGCAGCAGGGCGGCTTACAGGGCGCTGCCTCCGCAGCTTCCGGGCAGGGTTATACGGTCATCGACATCGGCGGGCAAAAATATTTAAGCATGTTCACCCGGCCCAATGAATTCGGCTGGCGCATCGCCCAGCTCAAGCCTTACGCCGAAGTCGTTGCAGGCATTCCGCAAATTATGAATCGGGTCATGATTGCCAGCATTTTGTGCCTGTCACTGGGCATTGTCATTCTCGTCTTCTTCTCCCGCAGCATTACGAATCCGCTCAAAAGGCTGATTCAACAGATGAACAAAGTCGGCAAAGGCAACTTCGACATTACGCTTGATACCGATTACATGAATGAAATTGGAGAACTGAACCAGCGCTTTATGATTATGTCCTCAAAAATTAAAGACCTCATGCACAGCATTGAGGAGGAGCAGCGGCAGCTGCGAGAAAGCGAGTTAAAGGCGCTGCAATCGCAAATTAATCCGCATTTTCTTTACAATACGCTGGATGCCATCAACTGGATGGCAATCAAAATAAGGGCCGACGATATTAGCCGCATGACTTCCGCTCTTGGCGACTTTTTCCGGCTCAGCCTGAATAAAGGACGCAGCCAAACAACGATCAAGCTGGAGTTGGAGCATCTGCGAGCCTATATCCATCTGATGAGCTTCCGTTATAGCTATAGGTTCACCTACGACGAAGAGGTCGATGAAGAGCTGTTAAGCGCCGAGACGGTTAAAATTATTTTGCAGCCGCTTGTCGAGAACAGCCTCGTCCATGGCTTCGCCGCAACAAAGGGTGCAGGAGCGCTAAACCTACGTGTTTGGCGGGAAGGCGAGGATATTGTATTCGTATTGACTGATGACGGCATTGGCGTAAATGTGGAGCAGATGAATGCTAGTTTAAAAAATGCAGTCGTCCAAGACGCTGAACAGACAGGCGGTTATGGCGTCGTCAACGTCAATCAGCGCATCAAAATGCACGATGGCAGCGCCTACGGCCTTACCTATCTCCACACAAAACGGGGAACCGCCGTTGAAGTCCGCATCAGAGCAGCAAGGTCTTACAATTACACCGCTTCCGGGGAGGTTATTCAACATGTTGAACATGCTGATCGTTGATGATGAATCGTTTGTTATCGAGGGGCTAAAGCATGCGGTCGACTGGTCCTTGTATGGCATTCGCATTGCCGGAGAAGCCAACAACGGCGCAGAGGCGCTGGAGCTGCTGGATATGCTGGACAAGCCTATCGATATTATTATGACCGATGTGCGCATGCCCATCATGGACGGCTTCGGCCTCATTGAGCGCCTGAACGAACGAGGTCATCGTTGCAAAATCATTGTGCTCACTGGACATGAGGAATTCGATTACGCGAAAAAAGCGATCCGCTACCGCATTTTTGAATATTTGCTCAAGCCCGTCACGCTGGACAAAATCGAAGATACCGTCAGCCGTCTGGCTGCGGAATTTCGAGAAGAAAACGAGAAACAGCGGCGGCTTCACGATATGGAGAAAAAGCTGCTGCAGAGCCTGCCTCTGCTGGAGGAGCGCTTTTATTTCAATCTGCTTAGCGGCATTTATCAGCAGGATATGCAGACGCTGCTAGGAATTAAGCTGGATGCAGCCGCTTTTCAAACGATCATTGTGCAGATCGATAACTTGAAGCCCACTGGCTCAGGAGCAGTCCATACAGCAGATGATGAGCGGCAGCGGCAGCTGCTTTCACTGACCGTCCAGCATATGGTGAGCGTGTCGCTGGCAGAGCGTCTACCGCTTCCTTTCTCCGTTGTGGCCTTTAATTCGACCGACTTCGTGCTGCTGCTCCAGCATCAAGCAGCACTTCCGCCTGGCAGCGAAGGCGACGGCTTGCAGCAGCCCTTTTCCGCGATTCAAGAGTTGGTACAGCGCGAGACTGGCTTAACGGTCAGCTTCGCTATCGGCCGAGCCTATGACAGCCTCCAGCGTGTAGCAAAGTCCTTTCACGAAGCGCAGGAAGCGCTCAAGCACAAGCTGTACTACGGCAATAGCTGCATCGTATCGTACAGCGACATCGAGGTGAATCAGGGCCATTATTTGGATTCCTTTCGCCAGGCGAAGGACCAGCTTGTCGATGCGATTCAAATCCGCGATGCCAAGCTGTCGACGCAAGTGCTGAGCACGATTCAGAGCACGCTGGAAAAGGAGAAAAAATACGGCATCCCCTATATTCGTACGCTGAGCATGGAGCTAGTGCTGATCGCTTCCCTTGTACTGCATGAGAAAGGCGACCATTTGGCCGACATCTGCCCTGGACATCCCGATCTGCTAGGTGAAGTACAGCAGCTCGGCACGGTAGCCGATATTTTCGATACGCTGCGGGAGACCTACACCGCAATCATTCAGCATTACGAGCATAAAGGCGCTAGCCGCAACCGCGACATTATTCATTTTGTTCGCACCTACATGGCGGAGCATCTCGATCAGGAAATTAAGCTGGATGATCTCGCCCAGCTCGTCTATTTGACGCCCAACTATTTGGGCTATCTGTTTAAGGAATCAGTAGGAATGGGCTTCTCCAGCTATTTGATGCAGCTGAGAATGGAGCACGCCAAGACGCTGCTGACTAAGCCAGGCAGCCGAATTTATGAGGTAGCGGCAAGCGTCGGCTACAAAAACGCCCACTATTTCAGCAAAATATTCAAAGAGTATACGGGCGTTACGCCTTCGGAATACTAGAAGCGAGCACCCTGAGACTGGGCTTCACCATACACGAAAAACGACCGGAAACTGCAAATTTAGCAGAAAAAGGTTGTTTTTTACGTGGAATGAAAACGATGTCATTGTTTTGTTGTCGTTATTGTTGAATTGTTATCTACTTTCTGAAAACGCTTCCCCGTACAATAAAGCTGTAAATAAACGATTCTACTTGGAGGGTGTCAATCAATGAAAAGAAAAATGGTCTCATTTAGCATCGCTTTGCTCCTGTTGACAAGCGTTATATTATCCGCCTGCTCCTCTGGCAATAACGACAATAAGCCTGCTGAAACAGGCGGAAAAGCGGAGCTTCGCTTCGCATGGTGGGGCTCCGAGGAACGCCATACGGCAACGCTCGAAGCGATTAAAATTTTCGAAAGCAAAAACCCTGACATTAAGATTTTGCCTGAATACTCCGGCTTTGACGGGTACCAAACGAAGCTGCAAGCCCAGCTTGCCGGCAACACTGCCCCCGATCTCATTCAAGTTACCCGCGATATTGCAACTCAATTGGGAGGCGACAATCTGCTTGATTTGCAAGGCAAGCTTGATGTATCGGGCCTCAACGAAACGATTTTGAAGGAAGAAGGCGTCGGTGGCAAAATAACAGGTGCCTACCTTGGCCTAGCTACCCAAGCCTACGCCTATAACAAAACGCTGCTGGAGGAGCTCGGCGTCAAGGCCCCTACTGCCCCTTACACTTGGGATGACCTAGCTACTGTGTTCAAGGAAGTAGCTGAGAAATCTGGCGGAAAAGTGTATGGCGCTGTTGACTCCTCCGTTGCTTTCGATGTGTTTATTCCCTTCGGCATTGCCGCGCTGAATGCGAAGGATCCGTTCCCGAACACAGATACGGCACTGACCTTTACGGAAGATCAAATTAAGGCGTATTACCAATACTGGGCAGACCTGCGCGCTGCAAAAGCCGTAGCTCCAGCCGATCTGTCAGCGACGTCCGATGATTCGGCAAACAGCCTGATGATTACGCGCAAAGCCGCATTCGTGCCGATTGCAACGAGCAGCTTCAGCCGTTTCCAAAGCCAGACGAAGGATGTACTGGACATGATCGTCCTGCCGCAAAATAAGGAAACCGGCGACTCTGTGAAGGTCGGAACGAGCCAGCTGCTGTCGGTTAACGCAAATTCGAAAAACCCGGATGCTGCAATCAAATTTATTAATTTCATGATTTACGATACCGATGCCGCTAAAGTGCTGAAAACGACGCGCGGCGTGCTGCCAACCGAAGTACAGCGCAAAGTGCTGCTGGAAGATCCGAGTCTGACGGAAACCGATAAACGCGGCATTACGATCATTGATGAAGCAACGAAATTGACGGGACCGCCTGCTTATGCGCTGCCTAAAGGTCCACAGCTTTTTGGCTGGAAGGGCATGATTGAGAAGGTTGGCCAGGAAATCGCCTTCGACCGCATCAGTGTGGAGGTAGGCGCGAAGAAGCTATATACCGATGCCTACAAAGCATACGGAACAGCTGCCAGCAACTAATAAGCTGAAAATTAAATAGAGAATACAAGCGTTTGGGGAGCGGGCTGCCGCCTCCCCAGCCGTTTGCAGGATGGAAGGAGCAGATCAAGATGGAAGCCGTCACAGAAAAGCTGTCTACACCAAGAAAAAAAATGTCCCGCCAGAAAGCCACCTATCTGGTTGCTTATTTATTTTTGCTCCCTTGGCTCATCGGTTTTTTTGCATTTACATTTTGGCCCTTTATTAATTCCTTGTACCTTTCCTTTACGCAAGCTACCTTGACGTCTACTACCTTTATTGGACTGCAAAATTACATCGAAATGTTTCAGGACCCGCGGTTTCTGAAATCGATTGAAGTGACGACGAAATACGTCGTTATGTCCGTGCCGCTCAAGCTCGCAATGGCGCTTGCCGTTGCGATGCTGCTGTTCAAAGGCTCGCGGAGCATGAGCATTTATCGCACGCTTTTTTACTTGCCGTCTCTGATTGGCGGAAGCATTGCTGTCGCCGTCATGTGGCGCAAAATCTTTGGCCTTGATGGCCTGTGGAACAGCTTTCTCTCCTTGTTCGGCATCCCGGGCAAAGAGTGGCTCGGCCAGCCGGATTATGCCTTGTTCCTGCTTGTTCTGCTCGTCGTCTGGCAGTTTGGCTCTTCCATGGTGATTTTTCTAGCTGGGCTGAAAAATGTGCCCACTGAGCTGTACGAGGCGAGTAAAATTGATGGCGCTAATGCGGTTCGCCGTTTTTTCAAAATTACGCTGCCTATTATCTCTCCCATTATGCTGTTTAATCTGGTGCTGCAAACAATCGGCTCGTTCCAGGTGTTTACCCAAGGGTATGTCATCACTAAAGGCGGCCCTATCGACGAGACGTTATTTTCCGTGCTATATATTTACGAGCTTGCCTTCCAGCAGCAACGGATGGGCTATGCCTCGGCTATTTCTTGGATGCTGCTCGTACTCATCGCCGTCGTCACGGCCATTATTTTCATGACGTCGAAAAAATGGGTGTTCTACGAATCCGAAACAAAAGGAGGCAAATAGCATGGCAACCCGTTTCTCTCCCGCTGCCATCGGCAAGCATGTGCTTCTGACTATATTGAGCCTGACGATGATTTATCCCGTCATTTGGCTGTTTCTGAGCAGCTTCAAGGCAAATGATGAAGTATTTGTCGTCACCAGCATTTTGCCAAGCTCATTCCAGTTTCATAATTATGTGGACGGCTGGAAGGCTGTTCCTGGCTTTGGCTTTGAGACATTTATTACGAATTCGCTGCTTATTTCTGCGCTGGTCGTATTGGGCAGCCTGATTTCAAGCTCTCTGGTCGCTTTTCCGTTTGCCCGTATGGACTTTCCGCTCAAAAGGTTTTGGTTTTCCATTCTGATGGGTACGCTCATGCTGCCGACACAGGTGCTTCTCATTCCACGTTATGTGCTATTTTCCCAGCTGGATTGGATCAATACGATAGTGCCGCTCGTACTGCCCGCTTTTCTCGGAAATGCCTTTTTCATCTATTTAATGATCCAGTTTTTGCGAGGCATTCCGAAGGAACTGGATGAAGCAGCTGTCATGGATGGCTGCGGGCCGTTCCGGACGTTTTTTAATATTTTGCTGCCGAATTGCAAGCCGGTGCTGTATACGATTGCGATCTTCGCCTTCCTATGGAGCTGGGATGATTATTTCGAGCAGTTGCTCTATTTGAACGAGGTGCGAAAATTCACTGTACCGCTTGCGCTGCAAATGTTCGTCGACAACGCCGCCCAAATCAATTGGGGCTCGCTATTCGCCATGTCTATTGTGTCTATTATTCCGCCTGTGCTGATGTTCTTCTTTGCTCAAAAGCATTTTGTCGAAGGCACAGCCACTTCAGGACTTAAATAAGCTAGCAAAGGATGATTGCTGCCATGTATATGTTCAGTTATTTTAAAGATACGGATGAGCGGCTGTTTCTAGCCGAAAGCGAGGATGGCTACAGCTGGCGCGACTTCGCGGGCGGCGAGGCAGTCTTTCAATCGAAGCTTGGCAGCGGGCTAATCCGCGACCCGTTTATTTTGCCGGACCCGAAGCGCGGCCTGTACCATCTCGTTTGGACCGATGGCTGGAGCAGCCGCAGCATTGGCTATGCGCGTTCAGCCGACCTTCTGCACTGGGAAGAGGCGAAGCTGATTCCCGTTATGGAAACGAAGCCGGATACGCAAAACACGTGGGCGCCGGAAATCTTTTTTGATACCGCCGCTCAGGCTTATCGCATCATCTGGTCCTCCACCGTCCGGCCTGGGCCGCGCAACCATCGGATATGGTCGGTGACGACGGCTGATTTCGTGCATTTTTCCGAGGCAAAGCTGTTTTTTGATCCGGGCTACAATGTCATCGACGCGTGTGTCATCGACAGGGAAGACCATTATTTCATGCTGTTCAAGGATGAGCGTGGCGTAAATGAGCCCGGTACCGATTATAAGGCGATCCGCTCGTGCCGCATTGCCAAGGAAGCTGGCGACCGCCCAGCAGTCACTTTCGTTTCAGAGCTGCTGACCGAGCCGCTAACCGAAGGTCCGGCGCTGTATGCTGTAGAGGGTCCGAACGGACGTGAATGGATCATGCTCGTAGATGGCTTTCAAAAGCTTGATTATAACGCTTACCGCTCAAGCGATCTTGTTCGCTGGGAATCAGCAGGAGAGCTCGTGCAGCTTCCTAGTGAAGCACGCCACGGCGCGGTGTTCATTCGGTAGAACTGCCCCGTTCAAGCAAGGGCACGCAATATATCATCGATTTTTTTACTATTGGAAATGACGCCATTATTCATCCAAGTGAGAAAATCAACCTCGTACACACAGCTATTCTGCACAGCGGGAAGGCTGCGCCACTCAGGCTGCTCCAGCAGCCGGCGCTCCTCTCCTTCCGCTTGGCTGTGCCACTTGTCGAACGTTATAAACAGATGGTCGGCTGATAGCAGCGCAAGCTCCTCAAGCGTAACCTTGATCATGCGCGAGCCAACCGTTTTTGAAGGGATAGGACCCAGCTGTACCGCCGGTGACGGGCATAATCCCAAATCTCCATACAAAACCGCAGCAGCAAAGCCTCTGCCTCTGTCAGTATACTGATAAATGCTGTCCGCCGAAATCCGCAGAAAAGCTACCGTTTCCCCCTGCCTGCTTCGCCTTAATGTCTGGCGTGCCGCCTTCGCTTTCTTTTCATACTCAGCAATGACCTGCTCGGCTTGCCCCACTCGTCCAAAATAATCGGCTACTGTTCGCAGCAGCGTCCGCCAGTTTTCGCTTAGCTCGCTGAGCACGCACGTATTCGATATTTGGCGGCATTCTGTATATTGGCTTTGCGCATAACGATCCAGCAGCAAAATAAAGTCTGGAGCGTAGTGGGACAATGCCGAAAAATCGCCACTAAATTCATCAAACGTCGGAATCTGCTCCAGCGCCAAATAATCCTGCTTCCCCCATTTCGCATGAGAGTATTGGGCAACAGGCAGCATCCCCAGCGCTACGATAAAATCCTCCAAATAAGGCGCAACGACCCGAAGCTGCTCGCGATGGCTGCGGCGGTATTGTCCCGGCGAGATGCCAACCAGCTGCTTAAAGCGGCGGTTAAAATAATATTCATTGGAAAATCCGGTATGCAGCGCAATTTCGGATAAGTTGTCCTCGCCCTTGAGCAGCCATTTTTTCGCTTGATCGATGCGGATGCTGTTCAAATAATGAAGCGGCCCTTCGCCGGTTGCCCCTTTAAACAGCCGGGCATATTTCCAGCGCTCAATGCCGGCCATATCGGAAAGCCCTTCTACTGTCAGCACATCCTGATAATGCTCGTGGATATATTGAATGGACAGCGCCAAGCCCTGCTGCTCTGTGGAAGCCTTTTTCTTATTGGCGACGGTGTCCTCCGTATTTTGGCTGAACAGCATAAGCAGCAGCTCCTGAAAACGGACATAACGCGAGAAGCGGCGAAGCTCCCCTGAATCATGGCGGCTGGCATAAAGCTGCTCAACCAGTTCCATCGCCTTGGCAAATGGCGTACAAACAAGCTCATTCTTGTGCGGCAGCAGCCCGCCTGTTACTTGGTCTCCCAAATGCCCTGCTCCAATTGTAAAATCCAGACGATAATAAGCACCGTCCCCGTAGGCTGCTGCCAATTCAATTGACCACATCGAATCTGGATGGATCAAGAAGCATTTTCCGATTCCGAAGTCGAAAGCTTCCCCTTCTATATGAATGAAGCCTGTGCCTCCTGCGGCAAACAGCAGCATGTACGAATTGGCATAATGCCTGACAGGCGGCGCAGAGACTGGCAGTCCCCCCCGTTCAATCGTTTCCAATGTATAAAATGATGCGGGACCCGCGAGTGCAATTGCTGTATCCTGTTGCTTCATTGCTCTAAACCAACTCCATAAATGATAATTATTATCAGTTTATTTAGTTTAAAGCAAATGAAGCGGCCCTTCAACCTCAGTCGAAGAGCCGCTCGATTTTTTTTCGTTTATTTTTACCGCTATTCAACAAGCAGCTTCAGCAGCTCGTCCATTTTTTTGAAATTGGCTGTAATGGCTCCTGTCTGCCAGTAAGAGCGTTCAACCTGATAAACATGGCCGTTTTTCACAGCAGGGACGGACTTCCATAGCGGGCTCGCCAGCATAGCCTTCAAGGCTTTGGCATTATCCTCGTCCTCCCATGTTCCATTGGAAGGAAGCATAATAATATGATCCGCATCCAGCTCCGGAATGACCTCCTGCGATAAGACAACGTTGCCTTCCGTCATCGTTTCCGCGTAGGCCGGCGCCTTCAATCCCAAGTCCTTATACAAAATCTGGCCAACAAACGTATTGTTCATGCCAAAAATATTAATCGACTGGTCGACGACATTCATGCGTAGGACAACCAGCTTCTCGTCGCCTAATGAAGCCTGTACCTTCGTTTTGACTTCGGAAATCCGGCTCTCATAGTCTTTCAGAACCTGCTCCGCCTTACCCGGAATTCCGAGCAGATCGGCAATGACCTTCAGCGTTGTCCGCGTATCTGCCAGTACATCGTCAGGAAGCCGATAAGTTGGCGCTACTTTTGAATAAAGCTCATATGCGGCTGCATCCACTTCGCCTGCGGCAATAATCAGATCGGGCTCCGACACGAGCATCGCCTCAATGCTGCCCGTCACATCGAACAACGGAACCTCCAGCTCCAAATAATCCTGCTTGCCCCACATCGGGTTGTAATATTGCACAATCGGTGTAACGCCCAGCGCAACTAGGTAATCCTCCCGATAAAGCGCCGACACCCGCTTTGGATGAACCGGAATTTCCACCTCGCCGAATTGGTCGGTGACCACTCTCGTCGTCTGCTCCTCGGCTGCCTCCTCATTTTTCCCGGCATTTGCCGCGCTGTCTCCTTGTCCGCCGCTTGCACTTTCAACCGCCGAAGACGGCTGATTCGCAGGCGCCTCCTGCGTATTTGCCGTATTTGCTCCGCAGCCCGCCAGCAGCGCCGACGCTACGAGCAAAGCGACCCAACCTTTTTGATACCCTTTCCAAGCCATGCTCCATCCACTCCTATATAAGATTGCTTATTGCCAAACCCAAATAATGATAATGATTATCAGTATTGAACTAAATTGATTGTAGCGCACCTCGCCCGCGAGCCTCAATGCACATTTTCAACAAACCCGCTTATACAAAATGATCATTTACACCAGCAATCCAAAATGCCAGGCTCTCTGCCAGCGTGGACACCATGGACGGCGAAGGCTGGCGCTGATCGCATTTTGCGTCTGGATGCTTGCAGCAGTATAAAAAAACAACAGCCCGGCAGCGTCCATTCAGGACAGCTGCCGGGCTGTTAATGCTCTATTTTCAACCGCAAATAGTGCGCTTGCTTATTTAAACGTAACGGAGCTTATTATATCGTCCGTCGTTTTTTTCGTTTCATCATCCAAATAAGTCGTAATCAGGTTGAACGCATAGCCTTCCACAATCGCGCTGTAGTAATGCTGCGTAACCGTCATTGCACAAGCGTCAAGACCTCTTTTTCGGCATATTTGACATAACAGCCCCAGAAAAATATATTCTCTAATTCCATACTTTAAAAGCGTAGAAAACACCTCAATATTTCTAACACGAATAAATTATAAATTTATTTTTACTAATGAGAATATTCAATGGATTTCGTATCGTTTCCATACTCGATTACACACCATAAATCTGAATATTCATTCGCTTATGGTAATTAACGATGCTCGCCTAAATTTTCAACTTCAATGCTATCGCTTTGAACTTTATTCCCTTTGAAAACACCTCAACCTCCTTCCGCAGGCGTTCTATTAGGCACACCGTACCCCTGAAATACTAAGCAGAATTTCCGACCTGAGGACGGTCTGTTTCAAATGATCGCTGTTATCTAAGGCAAGCAAAACCAGCACATGATTGAAACATAATCACGATCGTTTAAGACATTGCAACATATTCCTTCTTACTTGGCTCACCTTCTTCAATTCTTTAAAAAGTCAGTAGTGCTACAAAAATTTCTTCAAATATTCCAATAAAATTTCCACTACGTAAATATCTCAATATACAATTAAACAATTAATTTTGGATTTTTTTCCTTTACCAAATAATATAAATATGGTATTGTTTTCTTTAGCCGGTGTAATTTAATCGATTATAATTAAGGAGTTGGGATGAAACAATTAATCTATTGTGAGAATGGAATTTTCAATTATTAAGTAGAATTTTTTGACGATTAATACTATAAACAAAATTAGGAGATTGACTAAATGAAATTTAAATCAATTATTTCTTTTATCGTTCTTATTTCTATGCTAGTAGCATCAAGTTCAGTTTATGCAACAGCTCCAATAGTAAAAGAAAATATTATTCCTTCTCAAACTCAAGAAATTTATTCACAAGAAGGAGAATTAATTGCTCTTAGAACTTTGAGCATGCAGTCTGATACAGAAATAAACAAAGAAGGAACAGCAATCAAACTAACACAAACCATCCAGTATGAATTTTCATCCCCAGAGTTCGAAGCGAAGTATAAGTCGGAATATGAAAACACAAGCTATGTAGAACATTATTTTGTAAATAAAAACAATGAAATCTACCATGATGATGTAAAAATGACTGACGAAGAATTAAAACAGGAGATATCCATAACTCCAAATCCAACAAGCAGTTTGAAGCTGTCCACTCTTTCAAATGATACTAATGGGATTCCAGCTATTTGTCATTACTATGGAGACTATTCTACATATACTATGGCATGCTATGATCGTATGAATTTTGAAAATGCTCCAGGAGGAAATAATATCAAGAAAACATCATCTATTCAAAATGTATATGCTGTGCGTGCGATGAATACAATTGATATTTTCTATGGAGATTATAAAGCATTTCAAGGTGCTAAGGTAGCATTCTCAAGCGCTGCCCTTACTGCGATATTTACGATTGAAACTGTTATACTTGCAATAGCTGCAGGTGGTGGAGCTGCTATTGCAGGAGTAACTGCCATAACATATTACAATATATGTAACGGAGATCTTGAAAAAGCATACGGTTATCTTAAACAAATCTAAATAAATATGCATACAATCCATTTGGATTGTATGCATTTGGAGGTTATATGCTTAACACACTACTAATTATAAACTTAATATTTTGTATATTAATTTTGATTTTATTGTTTTATAGAATGAAAAAATATAAAATGAGTAAATATAACCGCGAAAATATAGGCATAAGTATTATTGGTATGATTTTATCATTTTTTTATCTTATCTATAATAAAGGGAACTATTTAAACCTAATTTTCATTCCTATATTCACTCTATTCTTTGCATTAATAATTTTACATCTAAAAAAAGCATTAAAAAAATAGACTGTATTCCTTATCACCAATAATAGAAAAATTATTTCTCATGAATTCATCTAAACAGTTTATTTTGTCAGTTAATTAAACAGTTTCAAGCATTTAAATCTTTTTATTTCACTCTTTCTTTGAACGCATTTCCTTTCAAAATAAGCCGTAATAACGGTTTGTTTTAAAAGGAAATGCGTTCAATTTTATGCTTTATGCTTTATGCTCTTTGACCATAGAAGGCTTATTTATAATCGCGTTTTCTGAAAAACACCCCTGAGACCCAGCAAACTGTGACGTCTGCTTCATGTTTCATTTCTCTAAAATGGATATAATCGTAGTTAATAGAACTACTTATCATTTCCTGAAAACCCCCATCTAAGAAAACCCTTCCGTTTCTATTTTGAACAAAGCCTACTCCTTTGATGATCTGAATCAAGCCTTCTCCGTCTTAAAATTTGTGGGAGCGTTTCCGTACATATATACGTTTTAAATGTTGACCCAACCTATTTAGAACAGTAGTCCTGTATATTTTAAAGGACCGCTCCTCTTTCCTCTCGATGGAAGTAGGAACAGGCCTTTATGAATTGGCTCCATCTTTCCTAGAGTTCACTTATAAATAACTCTGGCATTTCCAGCAATGAATCTTGCTAACCATCATCAATCTTCCTCCATTTTCCGATATAATGAACAAGAAGCCAACAATCTTTGCTATCACTTCATCAAGGCGCTTCAGAGAGGAGCTTCATATGACTATCGACGTTTTGGAACGGAATAATGTAAAGGTAATGGGTACAGGCAGCAAAACGATTGTTTTTGCTCATGGCTTTGGATGCGATCAGGATATGTGGCGTTATATGGTTCCTAGCTTTGTAGACAACTATCGAATTGTATTGTTTGATTATGTAGGCTCTGGAAAATCGCAAATTCACAATTATGATACCAAAAAATATAATGACCTAGAGGGCTACGCCCAGGATGTGCTGGATGTGATGGAAACGCTGGATTTGCGAGATGCTATTTTCGTCGGCCATTCGGTTAGCAGCATGATTGGCATGCTCGCTTCCATTCATGATGCTAAATATTTCGAGCGCATTGTCATGCTCGGTCCTTCTCCCCGCTATGTGAACGATCTTCCAGATTATTATGGAGGCTTCGACAAACGCGATATAGAAGAATTGCTTTCCATGATGGAAATGAATTTCATTGGCTGGGCCAGCTACTTGGCGCCCATTGTCATGCAAAATAACGAGCGCAAGGAATTAAGCGAGGAATTGGAAAAAAGCTTCTGCTCCAGGGACCCGCATATCGCGAGGCAGTTCGCAGAAGTCACTTTTTTCTCCGATTGCCGTGTCAGCCTTCAGCATGCATCTGTGCCTACACTGATTCTTCAATGCACCGACGATAGTATCGCCCCGGTTGAAGTAGGCGATTACTTGCATGCCCATCTCAAAAACAGCGTCCTTCGGCAGATGACAGCGACCGGGCATTATCCGCATTTAAGTCAGCCTGACGAAACGAGCCAGATGATTAAAGAATATTTAGCCAGTGTTTAATAGGCAAGGTGAAACGGCTTTCGCCGCCCTCTGGCGGCGCGGCGCGTTTCAATCCAAGAAATATAGAGAGAGAAAGCATGGGAAAATCATATCCTTTCCTATATTTTAAAGAAAGGCAGCCCTTATATGGATATTCAATTAGATAAAGCTCCCTGCGGATATTTTTCCATTTCGGTCGCAGGCTTAATTCAATCGGTTAATCAAACTTTACTGGACATGCTGCGCTATGAGCGCGATGAGCTGCTTGGCCAGCATATTCATTCCACCATGTCGGTGACGAACAAAATGTTTTTTCAAACGTATTTTTATCCTTACATTCAATTGTATGGACGCGTCGATGAAATGTACTTTTCTTTTCGGACGAGCAGCCATGAAGATGTGCCTGTATTGCTGAACGGGGTTCGCCAGGAGCGTGACGGGGTCACCTTCATTGACTGCGTTGTGTTAATGATGCGCAAGCGAATCGAGCACGAGAAGGATATTTTACAAACCAAAACAAAGCTTGAAGCGTTGTATCAGGCCACTCATGAAGCCAATAAGAAGCTCGAGCTCCTGCATGAGGAGTACGAGCTTAAACAGCAGGAGCTGCTAGGGATTAACCATCGCCTTGAAACGATGGCCTCCACGGATGCGTTGACCGGGCTTAAAAACCGGCGTTTTTTCCAGGACAGCCTGCTGGCACAGCTTGCCTTGTTCCAAGAAACACAGCAGCCCTTCTCGCTGCTCATTATTGATATCGACCATTTCAAAAAGATTAACGACACCTACGGACATCCCGTCGGCGATCTCGTGCTGACCAATCTGGCCCGTTTGCTGCAAACGATGTCTCGGGAGAAGGACATTGCCGCCCGTTATGGAGGCGAGGAATTCGTCATCATTCTTTCCGGCGCCAATCAGGACAAAGCGATCGTTGCCGCAGAACGATACTGCACGACAACCGCCTCTATGGATTGGGGAGAGCACAGCATTACAGTCAGCATTGGCGCAGCAACCGTTACACCGGGCGACACGGACCAGACGCTGATCCATAAAGCGGATACTGCCCTCTATGCTTCAAAGACGGGCGGAAGAAATCGCATTACTCATGCGGATCATTTAGTAAGCAGCAAGTAGCGGGCAGTAGGCTACATATGTCTCCAAATAAAGAAAGAAGAAGCCATCTGCGCTGGGAGCGCGGGGACGGCTTCTTCTTTTGTTATATTTCACACGAACTGAATGGATGAATTACGAGTAAATGGCCGGCTAAATTGTAAATTGTGCAACAGCCCAACTGTCCGTCTATCAAGCTCTCGCCTCAACCGCCACCCACAGCTCATTACGGTTTTCTTCTGGCGGCAAATAACATTCGATAGCCGGCAATTCGGCGAGCCGGTAGGCTGAGGTAGGCAGCCATTCCGTATACAGCCGCTTCCAAATACCGGCCAGCTCATCTGGTCCGCCCTCCACTTCAAATACCACCCACGAAGATGGCGAAAACTCCCGGCGGACCATCGCTTCAGGAGCCTCTTGCTCCGATTCAATTGCTAAAATGTAGTTCAAAAACTCATTTTGCCCATGCCCTCCGTCCGCACATACGCCAAGTATGCCGCGGATACCGGGTTCGGCTGCGCGGATTTCCCATAGCTTTTCAAACAGTCCAGCCTGTGCTGCCTCAGCCCATAGACGCGGTACCGTCTCAAACACCTCGCTATTGCGCACCTGCTCGGAAAGGCCAACGACGGAAAATGCGCCAAGCTCCTCAATTCGATAATTCATTGCTGCCGCTCCTTTTACTGAAATTTGAAAGGATAGTCGCGGATAGGCCTTCAGCTTTGTACCGGCACTTCTCGCAGCAGTCGGTGTAGTCCCATGCAGCTGCTGAAAAGCACGGGCGAACGCTTCGGGGGAATCGTAACCATATTTGAGCGCCACATCAATGACCTTTATCGTGCTGTTTTGCAGCTCAAACGCTGCCAGACTGAGCCGTCGCCTGCGAATGTATTCCGATAACGAAACCTCCATAATGTAAGGGAACATCCGCTGAAAATGATAGAGCGAACATCCCGCAATATGGGCTGCTTCCGCATAATCAATCTCATCAGCCAAATGATCCTCCATATAGCCAATGGCCGCGTTCATATGTAATACCCAGTCCATAGCCCAGCCCTCCTCTACTCACTACTATACTTAAAGTAACATAAAACAGCCTTGCATTCTCTGCACAAGATTGCAAGGCTTCTCCCTGTAACGTATTATCCCTCTCGTTCCAGCGATGGTCTGCTCACCTCTGCGCTCTTCCCGCCTGCTACGGACTGCCATAACATAAAGCACCCAGCTCCGATAGAAACCAAGAAGAAGAACAAAGCGAGCAGCGGCAGCGGCGACCATTCCAGTATGGCTCCGCCGATCCAAGTTTGCCAGCCTACTTCAAGCAAGCCAAGAATATAGGCAGCTCCCGCCACATGCACCCACTTGCGGCGTTCCTGCGGGCGCAGCCTTGTGCGCTCCGACAGCCATGCAACAAGCGGCACAGCCTGGATCGCATGAAAGCCCAGACCATGAAGCCAGATGATATTCCCATTTCCGCCTGTCATGCGGCTCCCCGTCAAGGAAATCCAAATGCCAGCGGCGAAGGAAAGCAATATCGCCACCACCGCATAGCGGATGGCAAGCACCAGCTCCGGTCTTAGCTTATACGATCTGCTGCGGAAGAAAGCAACGGCCAACACGCAATAAAACACGATTAGCAGCATGGCCACAAGGCCAAAACCGGCTGCCACAGCTATATCAAAAACTGTACCGCCTTCTGCAAAACGCGGATTCATGCCGCGCATATTTTGCACATTTTCAGCGAAATACGAATACACGGAAAGAACCGCATAAGACCAGCGAAAAATCGCCTTGCCTCTCGTACTCATAGCAGATAAAGACAATATTGCCGCTGTCGAAAGCAAAAAAATACCCAATGCCGCATTAAAGGAAGCCGCTTTGCTTACATCCCCCTTTGGCGCAACCTCGCCACCATAGAGCAGCATCCAGACCACGCATACCGCTGCCAGCACAAAACCGAGTATGCCTAGCGACGCTAGCAGGACCTCCCCCTGAAACAGACGAACCTTCTTTGCTGGCTCCTCCCATTGCGGGCCCGCTTCTGCACCTAAATTCCTAATCATAGTATCCCATCCATTCCCTGTTAGCTTCTTGCCTTA
Organism: Paenibacillus sp. BIHB 4019; assembly: GCF_002741035.1. Taxonomy (NCBI): domain Bacteria; kingdom Bacillati; phylum Bacillota; class Bacilli; order Caryophanales; family Paenibacillaceae; genus Paenibacillus; species Paenibacillus sp. BIHB 4019. The sequence goes on from NZ_CP016808.1 coordinate 1,210,634, forward strand.
ACTTTATAGGAATGGACAGGGTAACCGGAACGGACCTTTATCCAGTATTTCACTGAGCGGAAAGCGGATATTGGCTCAGGCTCAAGACGGAGAGATCATTTCCCCAATCATCCCTTTTAACTGATGAATGCCCAAATCGGTATTCGTCATAATAACCGTTCCCGTTCCTGTGTATGGGAAAGCGACTAGCATACATTGAAAGCCTACGCCCCAGCCGAGCGAGGAAATTTCCAGCTCCTGCTTGGAATGGTCTAGAAAAAGACCTAGCCCCGTCCATTCTGTAACGCCTTGAGGGGTAACGAGCTCCTTCGCATAGCTTGCGGACAATCCTATTTCGCTTTGATCTTTAAGACCATTCATTAATTCCACAACTAAAATCGCCAAGTCCGAAGGCGTTGTCCAAAGCCCGGCTGCTGCCGGATAAGGATAAACCGGATATTTCCCTTCCACTGCCTTTCCATGCTTATCGTGTCCACAGCAAACTCCCCCGCTCATTGCTTCTAATGATGTTGGACGAAACGTGCTGTTGTTCATATGTAAAGGTTCAAATATAATCTCGCTCATGACGATTTCAAAGGGCTTCCCTGAAACATCCTCTATGAGCTGCTGAATGATGCAATAGCCCGCATCTGAATATTGAAAGTCGCTTCCCGGCTCATATTCCACCTTAATAGGCACTTTGCAATAAGATGTCTCTCCCTCTAACAACGCCGCCATTGGAGGAAAAAGCGCCTTGGAATGAAGCTCGCCAAATCCTCCCTCTGGATCAACAATGCCCGCTTGATGGCTAAGCAGCTTCCTAAGAGTCACTTTGCTGCTAGCAGTCCATGAATGACCCGGAACCTTCCATGAAGTGAGCCTATCATTTACATCCTCATCTAATGCTAGAAGACCATCCTCGACTAATTTCATAACGAGCATAGCTGTTAAAAACTTGCTAATGGAACATGCGTTGAAAACCGTATCGCTATTCACCAGATGCGAGGCTCCTTGCTCCAAAACGCCAAAGCACTCTGCCTCGCTCAGCTGCCCCTGCTTAATAAACACAGCACTTAAACCTTGCACCCTATAATGCCCCATGCGTTCAACTACATTAATATTTAATGGCATACTGTGATCCAGCCCTCTCTCATCCCAATTTGTTCCAGTGACCCCTTTATATTATAGAACACATGTTCTCATTACTCAACCATTTATGACAAGCTTTAACCTGCCACCGTCAAAAATAAAAATGCCGAATGGATAAGCTCCATTCGACATTCCCTTTTGGCCTTTCTCTATCCAGACTCCATGCAAAATTCAAGAAGAAATCTGCCAGCCCGCCGTCTGCTGCTGCAGCTTCCACAGCCGCGCATACAAGCGGTCTGCGCCCAATAGCTCCTCATGCTGGCCCTGCTCAACGATTCGGCCTTGATCCAGCACAATAATTTGGTCGGCACTCATAACCGTCTTCAGCCGGTGGGCAATGGCAATAACGGTCCGCCCTTGAATGAGGCGGTCGATCGCCTGCTGAATATCGGCTTCATTTTCAGGATCGAGCGAAGCCGTCGCTTCGTCCAGCAGCACAATCGGAGCATCCTTCAGTATCGCCCGCGCAATTGAAATGCGCTGCTTCTCCCCGCCGGACAATGTGCTTCCGCCTTCTCCAACTAGCGTCTCATAGCCTTGCGGCAGCTTCATAATAAAATCATGGCAGCATGCCTGGCGAGCCGCTTCCTCTACTTCGTGCCGGGTCGCGCCAGCTTTGCCGACACTTATATTATTCGCAATTGTATCCTGGAACAAATACACATCCTGAAATACCATCGATACTTTGCGCAGCAGCGCCTCCGGGTTCATCTCCCGAATATCCTCTCCGCTGAGCAGCACCTGCCCCTCGCTTGGATCGTAGAAACGGGCAATCAGCCGCAGCATCGTGCTTTTGCCGCTGCCCGAAGGGCCGACCAGCGCGGTGAAGGAGCCTGACGGCAAGCTTAGGCTTGCCTGCTGAATAACGGCATGCTCATTATAGCCGAACGTCACCTTGTCAAAAACGAGGTCATGACCGGCAGGCGGCTGCTTGTCACCAGGCATAACAGGCTCCTTCATCAGCTCAATGATTCGTTTTCCCGCCTGCTCATTGTAGCGGAACTCTGCAAAGCTGGTCAGCGCCGTCGTCAACGGATCATAAATTCTCGTGCCTATTAGCAAAAAGGTAACGAAGGTGATCAAATCAAGGCTGCCTCCAGCGAGCAAATATACCCCGACAATGGTCATCAGCGTTAATCCCGCCCGAAGAAAGGCGATTGCACTTAGCACGACTGGACCCAGAAGCCCCTCAATCCGAATGCTGTGACGCATAAAATCTTTAAATGATTGCTCAAGCCGCACGAAGCGCTCTCCCGTCAAATTAAAAGCCTTAATCACCTGAATGCCATTCAAATATTCCTGAAGCCGATTGGAGGCATTGATTTTCGCCGCCATATGGTTCGCACCAAGCCTGCGGGTTAGTCCCGAGGTCGCCAGTACGATGACAATCGTAAAGGGCAGCGTCGCGAACAGCGCCAAAGCGAGCCGCCAGTCCAGCAGCGACAGCCCAATCAAAGCTAAAATCGGCGTCAGGGCAGCGGCAAACAGCTGCGGCGCCACGTGGGAAATACCATGCTCAACGAGCGCAAAATCCCCCATCATCATATTGGCGAGATCGCCGGGATCACGTTTATTCAAATACCCGAGCGACAGCTTGCGCAAATGCTCCGCAAGACGGCTTCTGCCATCGACCGCTGCGGTGTAGGCACCGCGGAATTGTGCGCGATAAGCGGGAATTTCGCTTAAATAAAGCAGCACTAACGCCACAACCATGCTGGCGCATATCCACCAAAGCCTCGTCATATTAAGAGCTGTACCCGGTTCGGCAAACGAAGTAAAGATAAGCTGCGCCACCTCAACGAGCAGAATAAACGGAATAATCGCTACCAGATTGGAGAGCGTTGTATATGCAATTGGCTTCCATAATGCTTTTGGATTACCTGCTGTTATATTGCGCAGCATTCCCATGTTTGTTCCCTGCCTCCTTCCCTGCTCCAATTCGCCAGACCGTTGCTGCCGTATAAGCATTCCATAGCTTCGAATACAGCCCCCCGGCGGCGATTAGCTGCTCATGCTTGCCACGCTCGGCAATACGGCCCTCGTCCATGACAATGATTTGCGACGCATCGCGAATCGTAGACAGCCGGTGTGCAATGACGATAACCGTCTTGCCCTTCGTCAGCTCCTTCAATGCAAGCTGCATTTCAAATTCATTTTCCGGATCGGCAAAGGCTGTCGCTTCATCGAGCACAAGCACTGGCGCATTTTTCAAAATCGCTCTCGCTACCGCAATACGCTGCTCCTCACCACCTGACAAATAAACGCCGCCTTCGCCAATCAGCGTATGATAGCCCTGCGGAAGCTGGTTAATAAACGTATCGCACTGCGCCGCTTTCGCTGCTGCATATACCGCTTCTGGCTTAGCATCTGGCACGCCGATCGCAATGTTGTTGTAGACGGTATCGTAAAATAGAAACGTCTGCTGAAAAACAAACGCTACCGTGTTCATTAACTCCTCCGACGCCATATCGCGGATATCGACGCCGCCAATTTGAATTGCTCCTTCACGGACATCCCAGAAGCGAGGAAGCAGGCTTGCCACCGTCGATTTCCCCGCCCCCGATGGCCCAACGAGCGCCGTTACTTCCCCCTGCTGCGCCACAAAGCTCACGTTGGACAATACGAGACTGTCGGCCTGTCCATAAGAGAAGGATACATCTTGGAAGGCTACCTCGTAGGAAACCGGACGTTTAGGAAATTTCGGCTCTGGTACGGGCTGCTCGGCGAAAATTTTGTCAATTCGCTCCACCCCTTCATTTATATCGCGCAGCCCGGATGCAAGATGCATGATCTTGAACATCGGCGCGGTAATGCCTGGCGACAAAATGAGGAAGAACAGCAGCACAGCGGCAAAAGCCACATTGCCCGGATCACGCTGGAGCAGGAACACGCCTACTGGCAGGATGAAGGCTGCGAATGAGCTGAGAACGACTTTGAACGATAAAAAACCATACTGAAATTGATCCGTATATTTCACGCAAAAATCCCGGTATTTGACCATATCCTCATAAAATTGACGGAAGGAAAACACCGTCTGCCCAAATACTTTAATGACCGGCATTCCCCGCACGTATTGAATGGCTGAACCATTCAGCCGCTCCAGCGAATCATAATACTGCTTGATGCTTTCCTGCTTCTTCGAGCCTGACATCATCAGCATTTGCAGCACGAAGCCCAGCACAATCGGAATCAGGCAGGCAGCAGCGAGCCACACATTCAGCCAAAACATGGCGATAATCATTATAACGATCGTGACTGCCATATGAATGAGATCCGGCAGCTGATGCGCGACGAACGTCTCGACCTTCTCGACATTTTGATCCAGCGTCTTCTTGACTGCTCCGGTCGATGTGCTGTTTAGCCAGCCTAGCGGCAGGCGGCCAATATGCGAGGACAGCTTCACCCGCAGGCCATACAAAATCCGAAACGCCGCAATATGCGAAGCCAGGCCGCCGCCATACATCAGGAGCAAACTGGCCAATAGGCCGCCTAATGCCACGAGGCCCCAACGAATCATTAGCCCGCTGTCCGCTGCTGCCGGGTTCGCCGCATGCTCCAGCAGTTCTTTTACTATAAAATAAACCGATACATATGGAATCAGCATGCATATGGCACTTAATGCGGAAAAAATCCCTGATACAGCAAGCAGCCCGCGGCGCTCTCCCGCCAATTCCAGCAGCCTTGCGATTCCCTTTTTCCCTGCGATTTCTCCAGCTGTTTTTCCAGCCATGATAGCTTCCTCTCCTTCAGGCAAATATCATCGGGACGTGCTGTTCTACAGCCACGTCATTTTTTTATCGGCGCAAATGCGGCTGCCAGGCGCTGGCTTCTGATCGAAGTACCCTAAATACAGCATGCCAGCGATGCGCTCATCGCTGCGTATTCCGAGCGAGCTGCAGAAAGGCGCGCTTCCGCATAACGTCTCATCAATCGACCACACCATGCCGATGCCCTGCTCCCAAGCGCACAGCTGAAGATTCTGAATCAATGCGCACGCCGCTGCAAAATCCTCATCACGCTTCACCTTGCTTTTCTCCTCCTTCACGACGACGAACAAAACCGCAGGTATTTGCTGGATTTTGTCCTTGTACATTTGCTTGATTTTGCTCGGCATCAGCTTATAGCGCTTGAGCTCCGACAACGAACCCACTATATGATCCGCCAGCTTCGCCTTCGACTCCATCTCAGTCGCACAAATGAACCGCCATGGCTCGCGCAGCTTATGATTTGGCGCCCACACCGCGATATTCATCAGCTCCAGAATCGTCTCCTGCGAAAGCGGCTGCGTATTAAACTTCCGAATCGTCCTTCTGTCTTTAATCAATTCCTGTATATTCAAGCAAAAATCCTCCCTTTATGACGCTACTATTGAGAAACATTATCATCATCAATGAATATTAGCTACCTCTGGACGGATTATTTCTGACGGTGGACGGAGATGCAGCTGCTTAGGCAGCCATTTTATATGAGAAAAAGCCGGAGCCGCGGCGGCGTGATCGTCATTTCTAACGATAACGTCGCCGTGGCTCCGGCTCTCCTATACTTTTCAATCAGGCTCTGCAGCCAATCACATCGAGCGGCTCTGCTGCCTGGCATATTCACTTGGATTAACCCCAAACGTTTTGCGGAACAACGAGGCAAAATGGCTCATATTCGTATATCCGACCATAATCGCCGCTTCACTGACATTCATTCTGCCCTGCTCCAGCAGCAGCTTCGCTTCCCTCATCCGCTCCTCGCGAATATAGCCGAACACGGTTGTGCCAAAGAGCTCTTTAAAGCCCGCTTTGAGCTTAAAATCATTCAGTCCCGTCTGGCGCGCCAGCTCCAGCAAGCCCGGCGGATTGGTGCGGTTGTGGTATAAAATGTTTTTCGCCAGATGAAGCCGCTCCACATCGGCCGTCTTTAAGCGCGAAGCGGCCGATTCCAGCTCGCTCTTCTGCTCCAGCCCGTACCAGAACAAGGCAATCAGCTCAAACGCTTTGCCCTCCAAATAATGCTGCCGAATAGGGCCGGTATACGGGCAATTCTTTAATTGATCGAACACCTGCTTAATTTCCGGTGTCAGCTGCTGCTGCTCGCAATAAAACGTATCGCCTGCCTGCCAAGGGAAATACGAGAATAGATGCTTCCATATTCTAAAATCGATTCGCAGCTCCATATGGGCCAGCCGATCCGAATGCAATTGCTCGAAATGGATGCGCGTATCGTGCAAATAAATCATTTGCGTCCCGCCCGAGCCCATCGCCCGCTCCCCGCGCCTGCCCTCAATCGTCCAACAGCCATTGCCATGCTGCGTCAATGAAATTTCCAAATGCGGATACTGCACGTCAATATGAAAAATATGATTTTCATGCAGCTTCACATCAATCGTATGCAGCTCCATGCCCGGCCGCAGGCGCGTGCGCTGCAAATAGCCGTCTCCCCATTGCTCAGGAAGCTTAACCGTATCTGCAAGCTGCTCCACCGGAACACCAAGCTCTACACCAATCCATTCATTATATAAAGATTCGATATGTTGGGCTTCCAACGTATGTTTCATCCTTATTTCCCCACCTTTATTGAGAAACGTTTTCAATTAGAATTGTATCAGTATCGAGCCGGAATGAAAAGCATTAATGTGAATTGTACTCTTGATTCAGCAATGATAGACTGGTTAGCAAATAAAAATAACAGGTGGTTAGCTATGAACCCCATTACCTATGAGCTGCTCGGAGCTTCCTTGCTTGCAGATAACGGGACGACAAGCCCGTCCGTCCTTGCCTTTACGACCTTCCCGGCGATTATCGTTCCAACGGAAGCTATCGTTGTCGGGTCGGATAGCATTAGCTATCCGGTAGAGAAGGGGCAAGCGATTTTGCTGCGGCAAGCAGAAAATAATTTGCATCTAAGGAGCGCGGATGGAAAATCATTCCAGCCCGTTTACGGCATTTCGTTCAACAGCTACCGAATAACGGAGCGTGGAAAAAGCCGGCTGGTCTATGAGCTAAGCAGCGAGCAGCTGCCTGAGCACGGGCAGCTGCTCGAATTTCCGCGCCAGGCTGCGAGCCTGCTGCATGAGCTGCTGCAGGTGGCCAAGCTGACAGGATCTATTCAAAATACGCCAAGGCTGCATTTCATGCTGCATGAGCTGCTGGATTTGCTTTTTTCCCGCGATTTGTACAGCAACCATTATTTGAAAAAGGATAAGCCTATTCATCAAGTGCTTGCTTATATGAAGCAGCATTACCGCTCGCCGCTCAGCCGCACTTATTTGGCCAAAATGGCCGGCTTCAACGAAAGCTATTTCTCCTCGCTTTTCCGCAAGGAAACCGGCTGGAGCTTCGCCGAATATGTATACCGGCTGCGCATTGACGAGGCCAAGCTGCTGCTGCTGCTCACCAACGATAAAATGCAGGAAATCGCTTATAAAACCGGCTTTGCGGACGGCTCCTATTTGGGCAAGACGTTCCAAAAAACCACTCATCTGTCGCCCAGCAGCTTCCGCAGCAGGAAGCATGCAACGCGCATTGTGGGCATGCAGTTTCTTGGAGCTCTGCTTGCTGTCGGCATTGAGCCGCTGGCCGCACCGCGCGAGGTGCTCCGCTCTTCGTCGCTGCTGCAGGACCGGCTGCCCGGCATCATGGAGCTGGCCGACATTGAGCAGGTCGAGGAGCTTCGAGCGCTGGCGCCTGATTTAATTATTGCGCCTACCTACCATTACAACATGCCTCATATGCTCAAGGCGCTTGAACATATCGCTCCCGTCATTATGCTGCCGTGGGGCGAGATGGATAAGCTCGAGGAGGTGCGCATGATAGGCAAGCTGCTTGGGCGTACAGCGGAGGCGGAAAATTGGATAGCCGGCTTGCAGCAGCAAGGAGCAGCGGCGAAGCAGCGGCTAGCGCAGCTTTTAGCCCCTGATGATACGTTCGGCTTATATGAGCTAAGATATGATGATTTGTGGATGATTCTTCATCCGCCTGTTCGTTCCGCCTTCATTCTTTATAAACTGCTCGGGCTGACGCCTCCCGCTGCTATCCAGAAGGAAATCATTGAGGCGAACAGCCATCTGGCCTTGCGGGAACAGCATTTGCTGCCTTATGTCGCCAAGCATATGTTTCTGATTGTACCAGCCGATGATATTGAGGCATTAAGAGGCAAACTGATGGAGCGCAGCTTTTGGCAGCAGCTCGTGAAGGAGCAGGGCCATAAAATCTATTTGCTGAAGCTGAATGAGTTTTGGATGGACGATGGAGTGTCGCTAGAGAAGCAGCTAGATATAATGGTGGAGCTTCTACTATCCGATGCAGCTGAAAATTCAACAACAGACGGATAAATCCAACAATTTTCCCAGCCAAATATCCAACTTTATCACATCGACCTTTCTCTTCCGCTGCCGTTATAATAGATTTATCATCGCGAATGATAATCATTATTATTTTATCGGAGGATTATATGTATCAGCTACATAAAGTTACGAAAATATTCGCCTTGCTTCTACTCGCACTATCGCTCGCTGCTTGCGGAAACTCGGCAGCCGGCAGCAATAGCAGCGGCAATGCCGTTGCCTCGGACTCGCCATCGCCATCGCCTTCTGCAGCTGTGGAGGCCGAAGCTTCTCCAGAAGCAACGACCCGCATCGTAAAGACGCTTCGGGGAGATGTTGAGGTGCCCATTAATCCGCAGCGCATCGTAACAGACGGCTATTTGCCGGAGATGCTTGTCATGGGCATTAAGCCCGTCGGCTCCACCTCATGGGAGCTTGAGAACAAAGTTATCCAAGACCAAATTGACGGTATCGAAAGCACGGGCGAACGCAACCTTGAGAAAATACTCGATTTGAAGCCCGATATCATCGTAACGTGGACTGGCGACGAGAAAATTTTGGAGCAATATGACAAAATCGCCCCGACGGTTGCCTTGCCCTTCAGCACGTACACCGATATCCATGAGACGCTGCGTTTCCTTGCCTCTGCTGTCGGCAAAGAAGCGGATGCCGAGCAGTGGCTCGCTGATTTTGACCAGCTGGTTGGACAGGAACGGGCGAAAATTGCTAATATGATTAAACCTGAAGATACCTTCTCGCTCATGGGCGTTTTCGTCGTAGACAGCGGCTTCTACATTTATGGAGATGGCGGCTATCGCGGAGGCGAGGCGATTTATACACACTTGAAGCTGACTCCCCCTGACAAGCAAAAGCAGGAAATGATCGGCAAGGAAGCCTATCGCCAAATTTCCTATGAGGTCATTGAAGACT